>CAMZLM010000172.1 GCA_947311485.1 uncultured Paracoccaceae bacterium | reverse complement strand
TGTGATGCCATAGCCCCCCCCTTCGATATTTTGAGCATAACTAAGACTTGATGCGGGGAAAACAAGTTTAGAATTGGATGTATCGGTCAAAAGAGTGATTTTTGACACTTTTATATCAGGAAAGGTGCTGTAGAATCTGCGCCGCAATCACAATTCTTGGTTTTTTACTTTTACATGGAAAGCATCCCATAACGATTTTGTTAAGCAAATAAGTAAATTCAGGGTTGTTATCCACGGTTTACATGGTAGAAAAATATCATCTAGATTTATCAAAAAACTTTAACTAATCGGTTTATTACAAATGGTATTTAACATAAAATCCCTGCTCCCGAAGCAAAATAAAAAAACTAGGAATACTGTTATCTCTCAAGATGTAACCGAATTCGGCGCTCTGGTTGAGCTGGGGCTGGATCGGGAGTTTTACCTCTCGACAAACGCCGATGTTGCCGAGGCTGGATTTGACCCGCTGCAGCATTTTATCGATTTTGGTCGGCATGAGGGGCGCGATCCCTCTGCCGTCCTGTCAATCAGCCATGCCGTTGCAGAAAACCCCGATCTGGAGGATATTGCGGTGCTGGCGAGTTTTATGGCCAAACGGGGCACGGAACCTGCACCGGAACCGGTTGTCGAACCTACACCGGAACCGGTTGTCGAACCTGCACCGGAACCGGTTGTCGAGCCGGCCCCCGCACCGGTTGCCAAGCCAGCCCCCGCGCCGGTTGCCAAGCCAGCCCCCGCGCCGGGCGGTGGTCTTTCGCAGGCGGACGCCAAGGTGATGCAGCCTTTCTTTGACGAAGATTACTATCTGGAACAAAATCCAGATGTTGCCCTGTCGGGGGTCAATCCTATGCTGCATTATTGCACCATAGGCTGGATCGAGGGCAAAGATCCCTCGCCGTTGTTTTCAACCCGCTATTATCTGAATAACAACCGCGACATTCGCAATGCCCGGATCAACCCGCTTTTGCATTACGCCCGCAATGGCCACAAAGAAAAATGGCGCAAATCCGCCACGGTCGAAGCTGCGAAAGTCCTGCTCGGTTTCGAGTCCGGCCCCCTGGCGGAACAGCTGGCCCATGCCAAAACCCTGGAACCGATGATTGCAATACCGGTCACGCCGCGTACAGTTACGTCACCCTTGATTGCGGCGGAAAAAATGACCGATGCGGCCGAATCCCTGCGCAAGGCCTTTGGCCCGCGCCGGTACCGCCATGTGATTGCCATCCCGCATGTGCGCATGTCCGGCGCGGCGCGGGTGGCGGCGGCCTTTGCCGCGGCGATGGCCGATATCGAAGACCCCTCGGATGTGTTGCTGTTGCTCACGGATGCCTCCCATTTTGAATACGCCCAGTGGTTCCCCGAAAATGTGCGCCAGTTCGATCTGAGCCACCATATTGCGGATCTGGGGCCGGAACAGAAAATGCAGGTGTTCTATGACGTGCTGCGCGGTGTGGGCTGCGAGCGGGTGATCAATATCAACAGCCGTCTGGCCTGGGACGCATTGGCGCTCTATGGCCGGCAGATGAGTCAGGAATTCCATGTCACCACCTATATGTTTACCTGGGATGAAAACGTTCAGGGGGACCGGGTGGGCTATCCGATCCAGTGGTTGCGCGATACGGCGGATTTCCATGATTTGATCCTGACCGATACCAAAAACCTGGTACAGGATATTTGTGACCGGTTCGGTTATAAAATGAACAAGCAGGTGGTGGCGCTCTATACGCCGGTGTCGCTCAATCCGGACTGGCTGGAAGCGCAGGAAAACAGTGTGCCAACCGGGCGCAAGCGCTTCTTGTGGGCCGGACGTTTTGACCGGCAGAAACGGGTTGATGTGTTGGTGGGAATTGCCAAAGCCTGCCCGGATATCGATTTCCATGTTTATGGCAAGGCCGTGCTTGATGGTAAAAATCTGGCGGATTTCAACCCGCCTGGCAATATCACGGCCATGGGCACCTATGATGATTTTTCCGAGGTGCTGGAAAACGGCTATTCCGGTTTCCTCTATACCGCGCAATGGGACGGACTGCCGACCATCCTGCTGGATGCCGCACAGGCGGGGCTGCCGCTGGTGGCACCGGATGTGGGCGGGATCCGTGAATTGATCAACGATGAAAACGGCTGGTTGATCGCGGAATATGACGATGTGCAGGCCTATAGCGCGGCCTTGCATGACGTGATCTATGGCGGCCTCGACACCCGGGCCAAAGTGGAAAATATGCATAAAACGCTGGCCAGACAATTTAGTAAAACCCAATATATCAACTCTATTAAAAAGGCGCGGAAGAATAATGAACTATGATATTACCGCGATTCTGATCGGCCATGGCGAGGGCCGCCTTGCGGTGGCGTCCTTGCGGTCTTTCTGGGAAACTGTCGATCATGCCACGGCGGCGGGGCTGAAGGTGCAGCCGTTGCTGGTGCTGGACAATCCGGATGCCGGTACCGAACAGATATTCCTGCAATACATGCGCCGGAAAACCAACGTCATCTATACCGAATTCGGCGATCAGGGGCAGGCGCGCAACCATGCCATTACGCGGGCCAAAGGCAAATACACCGCGTTTCTGGATGCGGATGATCTGTGGACAACCGACTGGCTGACCGTGGCGCATGCCTATCTGGCAGACAAGCCGGACACCCATATCGCCCATCCGGCCTATAATTATTTCTTCGAAAGCCAGGCCACGATTTTCTGTCAGGTGGATCAGGAAAGCGATGAATTCCGCCCCGATCTGCTGCGGGTGGCGAATTACTGGGATGCCTTGTGTCTTTGCCCCACGGAAATCTATCGCACCGTGCCGTTTTGTGACCGCGAGATCAAACTCGGCTGGGCCTATGAGGACTGGTTCTGGAATTGCGAAACCGTCGGTCAGGGGTTTATCCACAAGATCGTGCCCGATACCGTGCTGTTCAAACGGCGCCAGAAAATGTCACAAACCATGCGGGCCTCGGGGAATAAATCACGGATCAAAGTGAACCCTTTGTCGCGGTTCGATGCGGATTTTTATGCCAAGACACCTGCCTAGACCGGCCCGTTTTGCCGGAGTGATATTTTGAATTTTTAAGGATACGATATGATTTTGGTCGTTGGCGGCACCGGGTTTATCGGCAAGAACCTGCTGGGGCAATTGCACCGGCAGGGCCATGAAACCACCGTGGTTTCCCGCCGGCCGGATCAGGATTTTCTGGCGCGCCTTGGCGGGGGATGCGCATCGGTTACGACCGATGCCTTTCTGGCCGATCCGGCCGCCGCGTTGCGGGGGTGTACAGCGGTTGTGTATCTGGCTTCCGGCAGCACACCGGGGGCCAACCTCGATACCCCCTGGCGCGATCTGGATCTGAATGTGGCACCGGCGATGCGGGTCATGCAGGCGGTGGCCATCCACAGCGATGCGCATTTCATTTTCCTGTCTTCCGGCGGCACGATCTATGGCCATACCGACACGCCGGAAATACCCGAGAATTGCCCGCTAAACCCGATTTCCCCTTATGGGCTGGGCAAGCAAATGATCGAGTCCGCGATCGGCTATTGCCAGCGCAGTGCCGGTTTGCGCGCCACGGTTCTGCGCGCCGCCAACCCGATTGGCCGCTGGCAGAAAAGCCGCAGTCAGGGGTTGGTCGGGGTGTTGATGCGTGCCTCGCTGACGGGCGAGGGGTTTCACATGATCGGGGATGGCAGCGCCATTCGGGATTATTTCGATGTGCAGGATCTGGTGGCGGCAATCATTGCGGTGATCAACGCCCCGGAAACCAGCATTGGCCAGACCTGGAACGTGGGGTCGGGGCGCGGGCTGTCGACGCGCGACATGATCCATCTGGTGCAGCAGGTTACCGGTGTAACGCTGCCGGTTACCCAGCTGCCGCCACGACCCTCGGATGTGGATAGCGCGGTGGTGGATATCCGCGCCATCAAGGCCGCGATCGGCTGGCAGCCCCGGATTGCGATTGAAACCAGCCTAAGCGGCATCTGGCAAGATCTGAAGCAGGGTCCTGACGCCTGATCCAAACGTCACTACCCTGTGTTGAAACCCGCTTGGGCGTGTGCGCGTCTTGGGCGGCTCTGAAAAAATACGGCCCAGTATAAGGCCAGAATAACGCTAAAAAGTGATAAATCGCACATATTTTAAAATGATCTGCTTGTAGCCTGAAGTAATGCCGACGGGCATGCTGCGCTGTTTATTGATTTTTTGCCCCTTCGGGGGCGTTTATCCGCTGCACACTTGCCGCATTGAAAACCGTCCACTTTAGAACCAACAGGGGTATCCATAATGGCCACGACATTTGTGACAAATTACGCAACCACAACCCAGTTACTCGCGAATAATGACAATCTTGTCGTCCTTGAAGGGGCCGGCGTTCTGAGAAGTGGCGAAAACGCAATTCAAAGCCTGAATTCAACGGCCCACAGCAACGACGTAACTGTGCGCGGCACTGTCTATAGCCAGAGCAGCGGGATCTATCTGAACGGGACATCGACAGGAGCCCCCAGCGGTCTGGGCGAGCACAATATTATTGTCGGGGCCCGGGGGAGTGTGCAGTCGGGCGGGGTTTCAGGTTCCGCCGTTTTATTGCAGGGGGCAACCAACAGTCTGGTCAATGGCGGTGAAATCATCGCCCAGAATTTCGGAGTCAGTTTTGTCCATGGGAGTGGTCATACGGTTGCGAACCAGGGGTCCATTCGCGGAATACATGATTACGGTATCCGGTTCTATTCGTCAGTAACCTATACGCCAGTGGCGGGTACAAACTATATAACCAACAGTGGCCAGATCACCGGTACCTCCGGAATTTACAGCAATCGCGCGGCGCTGGATCTGACCAATAGCGGCAGCATTACCGGCAGTCTTGGCGCGGGTGTGTCCGCGAATACATTAACATCCTCTACCATCCGGAACAGCGGCACCATTCAGGGGGCCAATTACAGTATCTACTTTGGCAGTGGCGATGACAGTGTCATCAATAGCGGCTCTTTGATCGGGAATGTGGTCTTCGGTTTTGGCAACGACCTGTACGACGGCCGCAGCGGCACGGTTTCGGGTGCGGTCTATGGCGGTAATGGCAATGACACCTTGCTGGGGGGCGATGGCGATGACACGCTGAATGGCGGTGTAGGCGCCGATATCCTGAACGGCGGCGCGGGCAGTGATACGCTCAGCTATGCAGGGGGCTACTCATCCGTGACCATTGATCTTGCCACCAATACCGCCAGCGGCGGCAATGCCACGGGCGACAGTATTGCGCGTTTCGAGAATCTGATCGGCAGCAATGGCAGCGATACCCTGCGCGGCAACGGCGCGGTAAATACGCTTGTGGGGGGCAGTGGTGCGGACCGGATCGATGGGCGCGATGGCGGTGACTGGATTTATGGCGGTACCGGTAACGACATCCTGTATGGCGGTAATGGCACCGACCGGATGGAGGGCGGGGCGAACCATGACACCATTGACGGAGGAACCGGTTCGGATCAGCTGTTTGGTGACACCGGCAATGACAGGCTCTATGGCGGCGAACAGGCGGATTACCTGAATGGCGGTGATGACAATGATTACCTGTACGGCGATAACGGCGATGACCTGCTCTATGGCGGTACCGGCCTTGACAGGTTGAACGGCGGCAATGATGCGGATCGCCTGTTTGGCGACGCCGGCAATGACACGCTGCACGGGGATGGTCAGGCCGATGTTTTGTATGGCGGCGATAACAATGACACGTTGTATGGCGACAATGGCGATGATCTGCTCTATGGCGGCACCGGCAATGACGTGCTGAACGGGGGCAATAACAACGATATCCTGTATGGCGGGGCCAACGGCGATGAACTGAATGGCGGGGCACAATGGGATACGCTGTATGGCGAGGCCGGCAATGATGTTCTGAACGGCGGCAATGGCAATGACACGTTGGACGGGGGCATTGACAATGACAAGCTGACCGGCGGGGCCAACAGCGATGTGTTCATCTTTGCCGATGGCTTTGGCCAGGACATCATCATCGATTTCAACACCTATGACGCAAACGAGGACATCGACCTGTCCGGCGTTACCGCCATTGTCGATTACGCCGATCTGGTCGCCAATCACCTGACCCAGTCCGGCAGCGATTCCGTGATCACCGACGGGGCCAACAGCATTATCATAACCGGGGTCACCAATGCGCAACTGGCGGCGGATGATTTCCTGTTCTAGCAACAAACGGGGGCGGCTGTAACAGACTGCCCTTGTTTCTTGCCCATGAACCGATACCCGACAGGAACATTCAAAATGGCTACAATATTTATTACAAGTTACACAACCACAACCCAAATGGTCACGGACAGCTTGCTGGTGCTTGAGGGAGCTGTTGCTCAGTCACCTGGCGTTACAACCATTCAATACGATCATATCACTGCCAATAATCTGGAGGTAACTGTTCGCGGCAGCGTCTATGGTGCCACCACCATCGCCTTGTACGGAACCGCAACGGGAACCTCCGGTGGTCTGGGCAATAACAGTGTTATTATCGGGGACCGGGGCAGTGTAACCGCCACGAGTTCCGCCGTGGCCTACCGGGGGACAGACAATATTCTGGTCAATAACGGTGAGATCCGTGCCCAGAATGTCGGAGTCCGCTTTACCGAGGGGAATGGCCATGTGGTTGCCAACCAGGGATCCATTGTTGCAATAAACGATCGCGGGATCCTGTTTAATTCATCACTGGCCGATACGCCAGTGGCCGGCAGCAACCACGTAACCAACAGCGGCCAGATTACCGGGACGAGCGG
>CAMZLM010000171.1 GCA_947311485.1 uncultured Paracoccaceae bacterium | reverse complement strand
GGGGCCGAACGCTGTGACAGCATTGTTTTCAACCCGCATAAATGGTTGGGGGCGCAATTTGACTGTTCCATCCAGTTCTTGCGCGATCCCGCCGACCAACTGCGCACCATGGCGCTGCGACCGAGCTATCTGGAAACGCAGGGGCAGGATCAGGTGGTGAACCTGAACGAATGGACCGTGCCGCTGGGCCGACGTTTCCGCGCGCTAAAGCTGTGGTTTTTGCTGCGCGCCTATGGGCTGGAGGGACTGCGCGCCCGCATTCGCAATCACATCGACTGGGCCGGTGAACTGGCCGAGCGCCTGTCCGCACATCCGGATTTCACCCTCACCACCGATTTGCGGTTTTCGCTGTTTACCTTTCAGCACACACCAGCGGGGCAAGATGCGGATCAGGCCACGGAACGTCTGTTGCAGCGGGTCAATGACGACGGGCGAATTTACCTGACCCAAACGGCGCACGCCGGTAAATTCGTGATCCGTTTTCAGGTCGGCCAGTTTGATTGCACCCGTAAAGATGTGATGCTGGCCTATGACGTGCTGACCGAATTAGCGGCCGGCGCGTAACACCGCCGACACCGGCGCGAGCGCAAGGCCGCGTGCCTTGTTGCTCAGCGCCCAATTTACCAATACAGCCACGGTTTCCGGATCACTGTTGGCCATCATGATGATTTTCCCGTCCCGACGCGCCAGCTGACCGGCGCGATCCAGAAACCGTTTGATCACCGAAGCCCCCTGCGTTTTGCGGTCCAGCACCTTGTAAACCTGCCCCGCATAAACCCCCGCCTGCGCCGCCTGACGCGGCACCGGATTAAGCCCCCGTTCAAAGGTAATCAACCCGTGCCCCGTGGTTTTGAAGCGGTTCACAACCGCCTTGACCAGCTGGCGGTCCCGCTGCAAATCCCCCTCGGGACGATCCACCAACCCGACAGCCTGCGGCAATTGGACAAAGATTTTGGCGATCACCTCATCGACCTGTTTCTGATCCAGCCCGCCGGACAGGCTCATGCGCACATCGCGCGGTGACAGGGCCAGAACCTCGATCCCGGCATCCCGGTATTTTTGCGATATCGTGGTAACGTTTTTCAGGTCCGCAGGCAAAGCAATGGTCAGGGGAAAGGGCATTTTCATCAGGGCATCACGCGGCACACTGCCCGCCCCTGAATCCATAAGAACAATCGAAAACAAAGGTTTGCCATCCGGCTCAAAGGCAACCGCGTTTTTATCCAACGCCCCGACTTTGGTCACGGGGTCTTCCGTGGCCTCCGGTTTTTCGGTCTTGGCCTTGAGCGCGGCAATCCCGCTTGTGCCTTTGGTCGAGCCAAATCCGGCAGAACCGTTCAACGCCAGCCGCGACTGGGTGGTTTTAAATGTCCGCTGAGTATGCGCCAAGCGCCGCTGTGGCGGGGCGACAGGGGCCGTGATGGTCACACCGGATTGCGGGGCCACCGGTTTGGCAGCCGTCTGTGTCTCCAGCGGCTGTTCCACAGCTTGCGGAGCCTCAAGCGCAGAGGTCTGGCCTTTGGTCGAGACCTTGGGGGCGACATCGGCCAAATCCAGATCGACCTTGGGTTCGGCCAACACAATCGGGCTGGCGGGGGCCGTTGCCAGATCGGGCGCGGTTTCGACCTGCCCGCCCTGTGGTTTTTGTAGCATTTTTTGCAAAGCCACGGGATTTTTCCCCGCCAGCGTTGCCGCAAAAGCCTGATCCTGTGTATTGGCATCGGGCTGAATCAGTCCGGCGACATTTCTCCCATCCAGTTGCAAAGCCCCCGCCCGCGGCAGCGATTGCACCGCCTGATCCGACGCCTCGGGCTGCGAAAGTCCGGCCATTTTCTGTGGCACCGCATCGGCATTCGCATCACCGGTTTGCAATCGCGGCGCGGTTTGCGCAGTCATTGCAGGGTCAGCCAGCGCGCTGGCTGACCCGGTTTGAACCGGCGCAACCGGCGCATGGCTGCCAACCGGTGCTGTATCATCCGCCGCCACGGAAGGTTTCACCGAAGCATTCGTCAGCCCCGATGTGTTTTCGTCTTGTGGAACCGCTGGCAATGCCTGATCCGTCACCGCTGCGGGGTGTGTGGGTTCCGGTGCCGGCGCAACCTGGGTGTGGTCCTCGTTTGGAATCAGCGGATTCATCACCGCCAGCATCACACCGCCGCCCAAACCAACGGCCAACGCCGCCCCCATCCCCGCCAATTTCGCGTATATCGCCATTTTATCGCCTCATGTGCGGTTATAACCCGTCTGTTTCCGGTCGATCTGCTCTTGACCATTTCCCGACACTCAGGCCATGTATAGCGCGAAAAGCCACGGGGATCATCCCCAAAAAACGCGCAAGGCGGGACAGGCAACATGCTGCTGCTCATCGACAATTACGACAGTTTTACCTATAATCTGGTGCATTATATCGGGGAATTGGGGGAAAAGGTCGTTGTAAAACGCAATGACGAAATCAACGTACAACAAGCGATGGACATGGGGGCGGATGCGATTTTGCTGTCCCCCGGTCCCTGTGATCCGGATCAGGCCGGAATTTGCCTGCCCCTGACCCTTGCCGCAGCCAAGGCCCGTTTACCCCTGTTGGGGGTCTGCCTTGGCCATCAAACCATCGGTCAGGCCTTTGGCGGCAAAGTCGTGCGCCACAGCGAAATTGTGCATGGCAAAATGGGGGAAATCCACCACGCGAACAAATCCCTGTTTGCCGGTCTGCCCTCGCCGTTTCAGGGCACGCGTTATCATTCACTGGTGGTAGAACGCGACAGCCTGCCCGATTGCCTTGAGGTCACAAGCTGGCTGCCCGACGGCACCATCATGGGATTGCAACACGTGGACCTGCCAATCCACGGCGTGCAATTCCACCCCGAAAGCATCGCCTCCGAGCACGGGCACAAGATGCTGAAAAACTTTCTGGATACTGCATTGGAGCCCGCATGAGCGACCGCCTGAAACCGCTGATTGCCAAAGCCTGTGAAGGGCCGCTAACCCGTGCCGAAGCCGAACAGGCCTTTTCCATCATCATGGAAGGCGAGGCCACTCCCGCCCAGACCGGCGGCCTGCTGATGGCGCTGCGTACGCGCGGCGAAACCGTGAATGAATATGCTGCCGCCGCTGCGGTGATGCGGGCCAAATGCAACGCCGTGCGCGCACCCGAAGGGGCGATCGACATCGTCGGCACCGGCGGGGATGGCAAATCCACCCTGAATATTTCCACCGCCACCGCCATTGTCACCGCAGGGGCCGGCGTGGTGGTCGCCAAACACGGCAACCGCAACCTGTCGTCCAAATCCGGCACGGCAGATGCGTTGGGGGAACTGGGCGTTAACGTCATGGTCGGCCCCGCCGTGGTGGAACACGCAATCAACACCGCCGGCATCGGGTTTATGATGGCCCCGATGCACCATCCCGCCACCAAACACGTCATGCCCGCACGGCAGGAACTGGGCACCCGCACGATTTTCAATATCCTCGGCCCGCTGACCAATCCCGCCGGTGTCAAACGCCAACTGACCGGCGCATTTTCCCGCGAAATGATCCGTCCCATGGCCGAAGTGCTGCTGGAACTTGGCTCGGAAAAGGCCTGGCTGGTACATGGTTCCGATGGCACGGACGAAATCTCCATTGCCGGTGTCAGCTGGGTTGCCAAGCTGGAAAACGGAGCTGTTACCGACAGTGAAATCCACCCCGAAGACGCCGGCCTGCCCGTGCATCCGTTCGAGGCCATCATCGGCGGCACGCCCCAACATAATGCCGCCGCTTTGCGCAGATTACTTGACGGGGAACAAGGCGCCTACCGCGATGCGGTGCTATTGAATACCGCAGCTGCCCTGATGGTGGCTGGCAAAGTGAACGACCTGAAATCCGGTGCCAAAATGGCTGCCGACAGCATTGATTCCGGTGCAGCCAAACGCAAAATAGCCGCCTTGGCCAAAGCAACAAACGAGGGTTAAATGGTTGATATTCTAGAGAAGATCAAAGCTTACAAGCTGGAAGAAATCGCCGCGGCCAAACAGGCGGTCCCCTTGTCCGAGCTTGAATCCCTTGCCCGCGATCAGGCCCCGCCTCGTGGTTTTGCCCGCGCCTTGCAACAGGCCAGCGGCGTCGGAGGGTACGGGCTGATTGCCGAAATCAAAAAGGCCAGCCCCTCCAAAGGCCTGATCCGCGAGGATTTCAATCCGGCAGAACTGGCGCAGGCCTATGCCGCCGGCGGGGCCACCTGTCTGTCGGTTCTGACCGACACGCCGTCCTTTCAGGGCGCACCGGAATTTCTGATACAAGCGCGCGAAGCCTGCCCCCTGCCCGCCCTGCGCAAGGATTTCATGTACGACACCTATCAGGTCACCGAGGCCCGCGCCTGGGGGGCGGATTGCATCCTGATCATCATGGCCTCGGTCAGCGACGAACAGGCCGCCGAACTGGAAACCGCCGCGTTTGAACTGGGCATGGATGTGCTGCTGGAAACCCACAACCTGCCGGAACTGGAACGCGCCTCCCGCCTGCGTTCACCGCTGATGGGCATCAACAACCGCAATTTAAAAACCTTCGAGGTGACGCTCGACACCACCAAACAGCTGGCCCGCGACGTCCCCGAGGATCGGTTGATCGTCGCCGAAAGCGGTATTTTCACCCGCGATGATCTGGCGGATCTGGCCCATTACGGCGCGCGCAATTTTTTGATTGGCGAGGCCCTGATGCGTCAGGAAAACGTGGAATCCGCCACCCGTGAAATTCTGTCATCCCCTTGGGCACCGGAGGCCATGTAATGTCTGAACTCTCGCATTTTGACGAAACCGGGGCCGCCCATATGGTAGATGTGTCCGACAAGGCAATCACCCACCGCATCGCCACCGCCAAGGGGCGTATTTTCATGGCCCCCGAAACCCTCGCCATGGTGATGCAAGGCAGCGCCAAGAAAGGCGACGTGCTGGGCGTGGCACGCCTTGCCGGCATTATGGGCGCGAAAAAAACCCCCGATCTGATCCCGCTCTGCCATCCGCTACCGATCACCAAAGTGGCGGTTGATCTGGTTGCGAATGATGCTGAAAACTGCGTGGATATCGAAGCGACCGTAAAAACTACCGGCCAGACCGGCGTTGAAATGGAAGCCCTCACGGCGGTGAATGTCGCGGCACTAACGGTGTTTGACATGGTCAAAGCCGTGGATAAATCCATGGTTATCAGCGACATACGGGTGGTTCTAAAGGACGGCGGCAAGTCTGGATTGTATGAGGCGGAGTAGATGAGCGACGGGCATTCTTTGCAGCTCTACTTTGTCGATGGCAAGCCGGACGGCATGTTAACCGCAACGGTATTCGGCTGGACAGGACATGTGCTCAAATTCCCGCGCCTGCAAATAAAAGACGCTTTGGCACGCCCCGAAATTGCCAACACCGGAGCCTACATTCTACTGGGGTCAAACGATGGGATCGACACCGCCTATATCGGTGAAAGCGAATCCGTCAGAAAACGGCTGATTGATCACGAAAGCAAAAAAGACTGGTGGGAAGAAGCGATTGTTATCACGTCCAGTGACAACAGCTTGCATAAGGCGCATGTACAATTTATCGAATCCCGCCTTGTGGAAATCGCCAAAAGCGTCGGCCATACGCCGCTTGCAAATCAAACAACCCCCGCAAGACCATCGCTATCCGAGGCCGATGTCTCCAATATGGAAGTATTTCTGGCGACATTGGACATGGTTCTGCCCGCCATTCGTGTTGATATGTTCATTCAAAAGAAACGTGGGAAGAAAATATGGCCGACAGCGCAAACCTTATCTCCTCAAATAGAATTCGTATTAAACGCCCGAAAGGCCGGAATTTCAGCCCGGGCTATCGTCAACGGGAACGAGTTCATTGTGCTTGACGGCTCCGGTTCTCAAACAAAATGGGTTGGAAAATACATAACAAACTATAAGAAACTTCAGTCCAAACTGATTGAAAATGGCGTTATTACGCAGAACGAAAAGCATGGTGTGTTTAGTGAAAACTATGCCTTTTCAAGCCCGAGCGCCGCAGCTGCCGTCATCCTCGGGCGTTCCTCGAACGGCCGAACAGAATGGAAAGTCAAAGGTACGAACAAAACCTACAGTGACTGGGAAACAGAAAACACCAATAAAGAAGAAACACTAAAATGATCACCGTAGAAGAAGCCCTCAAGGGCGTGCTGGACCTGTTTGAGCCGCTCTCGACCGAAACAGTTCCCCTGGCACAGGCCGCCGGTCGCACCCTTGCCGAACCGGCCAGCGCCAAACGCGAACAGCCGCCGTTTGCCAGCTCTGCCATGGATGGCTATGCGGTGGTCTCTGCCGACCTGCACACAGGGGCCAGACTGACGGTTATCGGCGAGGCCGCTGCCGGAACGGCCTTTAATGGCGCGATCACTTCCGGCCAATGCGTGCGCATTTTCACCGGCGCGCCGGTTCCCGCAGGGGCCGACCGCATCCTGATTCAGGAAGACACAACACGGGATGGCGACGTTATCACCGTCGGTGAAAACCCGGACACGAAAGCCTATATCCGCCCCGCCGGCGGTGATTTCAAGATTGGCGACGTCATTACCGCCCCGCGCGTGCTCTGCGCCTCCGATATTGCCCTGCTGGCCTCGATGAATATTCCCGAGGTCACCGTCCGGCGCAAACCGCAAATCGCACTGGTGGCTACGGGCGACGAATTGGTGATGCCCGGCGAAAACCCGTCCGCCTCGCAAATCATCTCCTCCAACAACTTCGGCCTCAAAGCGCTGGTCGAAGCCCACGGAGCCGAAGGCCGTCTGCTGCCCATCGCCAAAGACACGCCGGAATCCCTGCGCGCCGTGCTGGATCTGGCCGCCAGCGCCGATGTGATTGTCACCCTTGGCGGGGCCTCGGTTGGCGATCACGATCTGGTTGCCCAAGTCGCCGGTGATGCCGGCCTTGATCTGTCCTTTTACAAAGTCGCCATGCGCCCGGGCAAACCGCTGATGGCCGGCATGCTCAACAACACACCAATGATCGGGTTGCCCGGAAATCCGGTTTCCTCCATGGTCTGCGGCCAAATATTCCTGATCCCCGCGATCCGCGCCATGCTCGGCCTTGGCAAATCTGCCATGCCCCGCGAAACCGCCGTCCTTGGCTGTGATCTCGGCCCCAACGGGCCGCGCGCCCACTTCATGCGCGCGGAACTGGCCTTGCAGGATGGCACCCTGACGTGCACACCATTCGAGCGACAGGACAGCTCCCTTCTGTCGGTTTTGGCCCGCGCAAACTGCCTGATGGTACGCGCCCCGAACGAAACTGCGCGCAAGGCCGGTGAAACCGTGGATTTTATCCGCATTTAGTATAAATGCCCCGTCCGTCACCGGACGGAGCATCTCCATTTTCACGGCCATCGGCTTCCCAGCCTGTACCGTACCAAAAGTCTGCACGACAATTATTTCCATTTTCTTAAAATATCCCCGCCGGAGGCATAAAAGTTATAATGCGCTCCGCGCGGGGGATATTTAACGAAAATGGAGAATGTTTCCGGTTGCAAAACTCTCGAAACAATTGGAATTTAACAGGTGTTCAGTTAACCTGTCAAAAACACAAAGGTCACCCCATGGATTTTGCCCTTACCGAAGAACAAAGCGCCATTTTTGATATGGTTTATGCCTTCGGGCAAGAAAACATCGCGCCATATGCCCGCGAATGGGAAGCGGCAGGCACCATCCCCAAAACGCTCTGGCCACAAGTGGCGGAACTGGGTCTTGGCGGTATTTATGTATCCGAAGAGGCCGGCGGCACCGGCCTGAGCCGCCTTGATGCCACATTGGTTTTCGAGGCCCTGGCCATGGCCTGCCCTGCCGTAGGATCTTTTCTGTCGATCCACAACATGTGCGCGGCGATGATTGACAAATTCGCCAGTGACGAGATGAAAACCAAATGGCTGCCCGATATCTGTTCCATGCAAAAGGTGTTTTCCTATGCGCTGACCGAACCGGAATCCGGTTCCGACGCGGCCGCCCTGCGCACCAAGGCCGTAGCGGTCGAGGGTGGTTTCAATCTGTCCGGCACCAAAGCCTTTATTTCCGGTGGCGGCTATTCGGATGCCTATGTGGTGATGGCACGCAGCGGGGGTGATGGGCCAAAGGGCATCTCGGCTTTTATTGTCGAGGATGGCAGCGACGGCCTGTCCTTTGGTGCGCTGGAGGAAAAGATGGGTTGGCGAGCACAGCCCACGGCACAGGTACAGATGGACGACTGCTTTGTGCCGGATAAACAAATGGTCGGTGAAGAAGGCCGCGGGTTCAGCTATGCCATGGCCGGACTGGATGGCGGGCGGTTGAATATTGCGGCCTCGGCCCTTGGCGGCGCACAGGCGGCACTGGATGCAACGCTGGTTTACATGGGCGAACGCAAGGCCTTTGGCCGGTCGATAGACCAGTTTCAGGCGTTGCAATTCCGGCTGGCGGATATGGAAACCGAATTGCAGGCCGCGCGGGTATTCCTGCGTCAGGCCGCATGGAAATACGATACCGGCGCGCCGGACGCGACCAAATATTGCGCCATGGCCAAACGGTTTGTCACCGATGTGGCCTTTGATGTGGCCAATAACTGTCTGCAACTGCATGGCGGCTATGGCTATCTGGCGGATTATGGCATCGAAAAAATCGTGCGTGATTTGCGGGTGCATCAGATCCTTGAAGGCACCAATGAAATCATGCGTCTGATCGTTAGCCGCGCCATGCTGGCAGAACGGGGTTAGAACGCATGGGGGATATCAATATTCGCAAGGTCGGCAAATGCGGGCGCATTACCCTGAACCGGCCCAAAGCCCTGAATGCGCTGAGCTATGACAATTGTCTTGCCATTGAAAAGGCGCTGGACCAGTGGCGCGATGACAACAGCATAGCGATGGTCGTGATTGACGCAGAAGGCGACAAGGCATTCTGCGCGGGCGGCGATATTCAGGTGATGTATGACACGGCGGTCAAAGGCGATTTCGATTATGGCCGCCGGTTCTGGCACGATGAATACCGGCTGAACGCCAAGATTTTCAATTATCCCAAACCCTATGCCGCCTTTATGCAGGGGTTCAACATGGGCGGCGGGGTTGGTGTTTCCTGCCATGGCTCGCACCGGATTGTCTGTGAAACCAGCAGGATCGCCATGCCCGAAACCGGTATTGGTCTGGTGCCCGATGTGGGGGGATCGCTGCTGTTGGCGCGTGCGCCCGGACGGTTGGGCGAATTCCTTGGCACTACCGGCGGACGCATGGATGCGGGCGATGCGATTTATGCGGGGTTTGCTGATTATTTCATTCCCTATGCGGCATGGCCTGCCCTGATTGACGCGCTGGAACAAAGCGGCGACTGGGCCTTGATCGATGCGGCGGCACAGCCCGCCCCCGAGGCCGGCCTTGCCAGCCAACAGGCCGATATCGACCGCATTTTCGCCGGGGAAACCCACCGCGATATTCTGCGGTCCCTGCAACACGAGAACAGCGAATTCACCGCCAAGACCCTGAAAACACTCGCACAGAAAAGCCCGCTTGCGGTGGCCTGTGCCATCGAGATTTGCCATCGGGTCCGCGCTGGTGACACGATCGACAAGGCCCTGCGGGAGGAATTCAAATACACATGGCGTGCCGCCGAACACGGTGATTTCATCGAAGGCATTCGCGCGCTGATTATCGACAAGGACAATGCGCCGAAATGGCGTCATGCCGGTCTGGCCGAGGTATCGGATCTGGACGTGGTCAACATGCTGCTGCCCCTTGGGGACAAGGCGCTGAAACTGGAGGAATAATATGAAAATCGGCTTTATCGGACTGGGAAATATGGGCGGGCCAATGGCGGCCAATCTGGCCAAGGCAGGCCACGCGGTCACCGGGTTCGACCTGACCGCCCCTGCCCCCGAAGGCGTGACAATGGCCGCGAGCGGAGCCGAGGCCGCCAGCGGTGTTGACGCCGTGATCACCATGTTGCCAAACGGCCAAATCCTGCGCGCGGTGGCAGAGGAGATTATTCCTGCCATGGACAAGGGCACGTTGTTTATCGATTGTTCCACCGTAGATGTGGACAGCGCGCGGGCCGTGGCAGAACAAGCGATTGCCGCCGGTCTGGCCCCTGTGGATGCACCGGTTTCCGGTGGCACCACCGGCGCAATTGCCGGCACGCTGACCTTTATGGCCGGTGGGCCGGATGCGGCTTTTGCCCGTGCAGAGCCGCTGTTTGACATCATGGGCCAGAAAGCCGTGCATTGCGGAGACTCCGGCAATGGTCAGGCCGCAAAAATCTGTAACAACATGATCCTTGGCGCGACCATGATCGCCACCTGTGAATCTTTTGCGTTAGCGGACAAGCTCGGCTTGGACCGGCAAAAAATGTTCGATGTGGTGTCAACATCATCCGGTTACAGCTGGACCATGAACGCCTATTGTCCGGCCCCCGGTGTTGGTCCGCAATCGCCTGCCGACAACGATTACAAGCCGGGGTTTGCGTCGGAATTGATGCTCAAGGATTTGCGGTTGAGCCAGCAAGCCGCCGAAGCGGTGGATGCGGATACACCGATGGGGCAGCGGGCAACAGAGCTGTACAGCCAATTTGTTGAAAGTGAGGACGGGCTGGGTACGGATTTTTCCGCCATGTTGCCGCGCTTTGAAAAACGCGGGCGCTAGAGCTTCTCGCCTTTAACTTGAGGCAGTATATCACCAAAAGCCTGAGAGCGCCAAGGGCGCGGCAAGGTTTTGGTGGTTCCGGTTTAAGGCGAGATTCTTTAGGCTGATCGGATGTCGGGGGCGCTGCCCCCAAGGCCCTTTGGGCCTTTCCCCCGGGATATTTGAAGAAAATGGAATGCGTTAATCTGTCATGAGCTTTGTCAGGCGGGTGCGGGTTGACGGGGCAAGGCCGGCCTGATGCAGGTATTGCGGGATCGAGCCGTAGGTTTCATGCACATGGTTCAGGGCCTTTTGCATGGTTTGCGGTTCGCATTTCAGCAGTTTTTTATAGGCGTCTATGTCCATGCCTTTTTCCCGCGCCATTTGCAGAAATTCATCGACCAACCCGACAATCAACGGCGCGGTTCGGGCGTAATCGGCAATGATCTGCTGTTCCTCGACCTCGGCCAGACCTAAAAGCAGAGCGGCGATCAGGCCGGTCCGGTCTTTGCCGGCGGTGCAATGGAATACCAGCAGGCCCTCTTGGTGGGCGGCGATGGCCTCGAGCACCTTGCAAATGGGTTCCTGTCGCGTCGCCAGTGTGGTTGTGTAGAAATCCAGCAGTGGATCACTGCTGCGTTCTTGTTCGATCATGGTGGCGGGGGCAAGCTGTTCAAACAGGCTGATGTTCAGGTATTGCACATCCGGGTCATCCACAAACGGGTTTGGCGCGGCTTCCAGTTCGTTTTTAGCGCGCAAATCAATCACGGTGCGCAGGCCGTTTTGGCGCAGCTTTTGCCGGTCTGCTGCATCCAGACGATGCGGGGAATCCGCACGCATGATCCGGCGCCAGTTTGTTTCCCGTTTTTGCGCCGTGCAATAACCGCCGAGATCACGGAAATTATAGGCCCCGTTCAGGGGGAAATATCGCCGAGGGTGTTTTTCAGGCATGGTTATTTAAACTTTTCTACGATGGTTCTGGCAAGGGTTTTGGTCACCGGTTGCTCCGGTGTCAGCGTCAAAAAGGTCACGCTTAGCCCGTAGTCATGCCATTGACACAGGCCATATCCCGTTACGTCCTTGATAGCCAGAGCATCCGCGACAGTTACATCAATTAGATTATGTAAGCCATTGTTAAAAATCACAGGAACCCCATGCCATTGCACGGTTTTATTGTGATGCACATGGCCACACAACATCCCGACAATGTTGTGGCCATCCAGAATTTCAGCCAGCCGCACGCTGTCGGCGGGGGGCATGCTCTCCCAGCGATAGGCCGCTTGTCCCGGCATGTGGGGCGGATGATGCATCACCAGCAATGTCGGCTGATCGGGATTATTCGCCAATGTGGTTTGCAGGAAATCGAATTGGTCTTCGCACAGGCCCCCGCTGGTTTGGCCGGGGATCAGGCTGTCCAGTGTCACCACCTGCAGCCCCGCATGGCGGGAAACATGGCACACCGGCGCATCGGGGGCTGCATCGGGACAAACATCGGGGAACACCTGATGAAAGGCGTGCCGGTCATCGTGGTTACCAAGCGTAAACAGCAACGGCATCGCCAAAGGTGCCAGCGTATCGCGCAGCAACTCATAGCTGGCCACATCCCCTTGATTGGTTAAATCCCCGCTCAGCACCACAAAATCCGGCGGCACAGGCATGGCCCTGATCCGCGCCACCATCTTTTGCAGGTTTGCTGCCGTATTGGCATGGATATGCGGGTCATTCAGGTCTGGATGCGCCAGATGCAAATCGGTCAGGTGGAGAAATAACATAAAAAATCCTATTACATCCGCGCCGCTGCCACCAGCGAACGCGTGTATTCATGAGCGGGGTTCCCTAGAACATGTCCCGTATCACCGGCTTCCAGTATCCGGCCTTTTTGTAGCACAATAACCTTGTCGCAAATGCTGGCGACCACCGCCAGATCATGGCTGATGAATAGCATGCTCAGGCCAAGGTCCGCCTGTAGATCCATCAACAAGTTCAGAATTTGCGCCTGTACCGACACATCCAGCGCCGAGACAGCCTCATCCGCCACGAGCAGGGCCGGACGGGTGGAAATGGCGCGGGCAATGGCGATGCGTTGGCGTTGGCCGCCGGAAAATTCATGCGGGAATTTCAGGCCATCCTTGGCGGTCAGACCGACCTGTTCCAACACTTCGGCCACGCGGATGCGGATCTCCGCAGGGGCTGCACGCCCGATCGCGCGCATGGGTTCGCCTATCGACCATGCCACGGTACGCCGTGGATCAAGCGATCCGAACGGATCCTGAAACACCATTTGGAAATCCTGACGCAACAGACGCAATTCGCCGGCGTCCAGTGCGTTTATATCCTGCCCCTGAAACAGAATACGGCCCGTGTCCGGGGGCTCGAACGCCATTACCATTTTGGCCAATGTGGATTTTCCGGACCCGCTTTCCCCCACAATACCAAGGGTTTGCCCGCGTTCCAGATCAAAACTGGCCTGATCCACAGCCGTTAGAACCGGCGCGGGGCGGAACAGGGCCTGTTTGGGCAATTTATAATGGCGCGACACGTTTTCCACGGCCAGCAATTTATCCGCCATTATGCCCCTCCTTCAACTGGTGACAGGCGGCCTGCCCCTGTTCGGTATTAACGTTTTCGGGTTTTGACCGGGCACAATGGGGCATTTCCACCGAACACCGGCCCGAAAACCGGCAGCCTTTCGGCAGATCAAACAACCCCGGCACGCTGCCGGGAATGGTCGGCAGATGCCGGCGTTTTCCGGCGGCCTGTTCGATGCGCGGGCGCGCCCCCAGCAGGCCCTTTGTATAGGGGTGCGCCGGATGCGCCAAAACCGCCGCCGTCGGCCCGCGTTCGACAATATCACCGCCATACATCACCAGAATATCCTTGGTCGCCCGCGCCACCGCCCCCAGATCATGGCTGATCAGAACCAGCGCCATATTGCGCTGTCGGGACAGGCGCACCAGCAGATCGGTAATCCGCAAGGACACATTTGCATCCAGCGCGGTTGTCGGTTCATCCGCAATCAACAACGCGGGATCACAGGCCAGCGCCAAGGCAATCAGCACCCGTTGCCGTTGCCCCCCCGAGAGCTGATGTGGATATTGGCGCAGGCGCAATTCGGGGTCCCGAATGCCGGTTTCCGCAAAAAGATCCAGCGTACGTTTTATGGCGTCTTCGCGCGACAGCCCCAGATGCACACGCATCGGTTCCATCACCGTGTCACCAATCCGGCGCAACGGGTTAAGCGCGGCCATGGGTTCCTGAAAAATCATCGCCATACTGCGCGCCCGATGGGGTCGCCATGCCGTTTCATCGCGGGGCGGCATGGCCGTGCCGTTCAGGGTAATCTGCCCCGACACCGCCAGCGCGTCCGGCACCATGCCCATCATCGACAGCGCCAGCATGGATTTGCCACAACCGGATTCTCCGACCACACCAAGCCTGTCGCCCGCCTGAATGGACAGGCTGGCATCCCGCACCGCCGCCGCTGCGCCAAGAGTCACCGACAGGTTTTTCAGCTCGATCATCCTAACGCTCCCGGGACAGGCGCGGGTCGGTCACATCGCGCAGGCCATCGCCCAGCAGACCAAACCCCAACACGGCGACAACAATGCTCAACCCCGGATAAATCGCCAGCTGCGGGGCCAGATACATCAGGGTCTGGGCCTCTGACAGCATCCTTCCCCAGCTCGGTGATGGCGGTTGCGCACCAAGACCCAGATAGGACAACGCTGCCTCGATCAATATGGCCAACGCAAATTCTATGGTCGCTTGTACAATGATCGGCGCGGCAATATTGGGCAGAATGTGATCGCGCGAAATCGCGAATTTCCCCAACCCCGCCGCGCGCGCCGCAAACACATATTCCCGCGTCCAGATCTGGTTGGCAGACGCCCGCGCCACACGGGCAAAAATCGGCACGTTGATAAAGGCAATCGCCACCACCACATTGGGCAGGCTCGGCCCGAATGCCGCCGCCAGCATGATGGCAAACAACAGCGCCGGAAAGGCAAAGCTCAGGTCGGACAGCCGCATCACGATATCCTCGACCCAGCCGCCATAGGCGCTGGCCAGCAGGCCAAGCGCGGTGCCGATGCTGCCGCCCAGCACCACCGCCGTTACCGCCACTGCCATGGAATTTCCCGCCCCCGCCATCAGTTGCGACAGCAGATCCCGCCCCAATTGATCGGTACCCAGCCAATGCGCCGCAGATGGCCCCTGAAATTTATGCACAATATCCAGTTGCGTATAATCATACGGCGTCCAAAACACCGACAACAGGGCCACGCCAAGGGTCAGCACCACCAGAATGGCCCCGATCACCAGATTGGCCGGAAGATAGCGCGTATTCATTCGGTGCGTGCCTTTAGTCGGGGGTCAATCAGCACATAGGCAATATCCACAAGGAAATTCGCGCTGACCACGATCACGGCAAACATCATCACGAGCGCCTGTACCGTGAACAGATCGCGGTTGGAAATGGATTGAAAGATCAACCGCCCCAACCCCGGCAGATAAAACACGTTTTCAATCACAATCGTGCCGGACACCAGCGCGGCAAACTGCAAGCCGACGATGGTTACAATCGGGATCAGCGCATTGGGCAACACATGACGCCACAAAACCCGCTGCCGGCTAAAGCCGCTGGCGCGCGCTGTGCGCACGAAATCATGGCGGATCACCTCGAGCGCAGAAGACCGTGTCACCCGTGCCAGCACCGCCGATTGCACCAGCGCCAGCGATACCGTCGGCAGCACCAGCGAACGCATCGCCGCCAGCGGATCATCCCAACCGGCAAAGCCCCCCGGTGGCAGCCAGCGCAGCTTGACCGCGAACAACAGCACCAGCAGCATCGACAACCAGAACGCCGGTATCGCCACGCCCAGTTGCGACAACAACATCACCACCCAATCCCCGGTCTTTTTGTGGTGTGACGCCGCCGTGATCCCCATCACCAGTGCCACAACCGTGGTTAACACCATTCCTGAAAACGCCAGCGACAAGGTCATCGGGATTCGTTCTACGATCAGCTCTGACACTGGCACGCCATAGGAATAACTGACCCCAAAATCACCCTGTACCGCATTGAAAATCCACTGAAAGTACCGAAACACAGCCGGTTCATCCAACCCCAGCTGTTCGCGCAACGCCGCGCGGGCGTCCTCGCTGGATTCGATCCCCAGAATGTTAAGCGCCGGATCCCCCGGCAGAACATTCATCGCCAAAAATACCACCACCGACACCGCAAGAAGCGTCAGAACAAAGCCGACAAGCCGGCGAAAAATGAAATATCCCATGCGGACAGCCCCATGCATTTGCGGCAGGTTTTCCCGCCGCAAATCCCCCTTGATCCGTGTTTATTTGGACCAGGAAATATCGGCCATCGACTGAAACAAAACCGGCGAGGATTGCCAGAACCCCATGAGGTCTTTGTTGTAAACACCCAGTTTTGGCAGCTGAAACAAGAACCCGTGCACGGCCTGATCGGTCAGGTAACGCTGGCCCTGCTTCAGCAGTTCGTCCCGCTTGGCAGGGTCTGCCTCGGCGCGAATTTTCTCCCACAGTGCGGTGAACTCGGGTTCCTCAAAGCCATAGAAGTATTTCTTGCCCCGGGCAAAGTTCCCCATGTCGTTGGGGCTGGTATGGGCAATAATGGTCATGTCATAGTTCTGTTTTTTGTAGATCTCGCCGATCCAGAACCCCCATTCAACGTTTTCTACCTTCACATCCAACCCGACCTGCGCCAGTTCTGCCTGAATAATTTCGGCGGAACGGGTGGCATAGGGGAATGGTGGCACGCGCAAGGTCATGCTGGCCCCTTCGACGCCGGCCTCTTTCAGCAGGGCTTTGGATTTTTCCACATCATGCGGATAAACACCGGTCAGATCCACATAGGCGCTGCCGTGAGGCGGGTAAAAGCTGCCGATCGGGGTGGCGCGGCCATACATGGCCCCGTCAATGATTTCATCACGGTTCAGCGCATGACTGATGGCACGGCGCACGCGGATATCGTTAAACGGCGGCTTGGCGTTGTTCATCGCCAGAATGACCTCGCCTTCGGTGCTGCCAACGGTCACGGTGAAACGGGGGTCTGCCTCGAATTGCGGCAGGATTTCAGGGGCCGGAAAGCCGGGGAACGCGTCGATTTCCTCGGCCAGAAGCGCCGCCGTGGCGGCGGCAGGATCCGAGATAAACCGATACACCACCTTGTCAATTGCCACGCTGTCGGCCCCGGCGAAATCAGGGTTTTTCGCCAACGTCAACCGATCCCCGCGAGTCCAGCCATCAAACCGGAACGGACCGGTGCCAACCGGATTGGTTTTGTTATTCTCCGCCGATTCCGGTGCCACAATCGACGCATCGCCCTTGGCCATGTTGAACAGGAAAAACGCATCCGGCTTTTTCAGTTTGATTTCCACCGTGTGATCGTCGACCACATTCACCGATTCAATCGGCTTGAAAATCTTCTTGGACGGATTGACGCTGTCCTTGCCCATCGCCCGATCAAAGGCGAATTTCACGTCATTGGCATCAAAGGTGGTGCCATCGTGGTATTTCACCCCTTGCGCCAGCGAAAACACATAGGTTTTGCCGTCATCGGAAATGGTCCAGCTGCGGGCCAGATCAGGGATCACCTTGCCGTCTTCGGTAACAGAGGTCAGCGACTGGAAAACATTGTGGGTCATAATCCCGTCAATCGACGCGGTCGCATCCGCCGTCGGGTCCAATGTTGTCGGTTCTTGCTGCATGCCGATCACAACCGAAGATTTGGCCGATACCGCAGAGCTGGCCAGCCCGACGCCAAGCGCCAGTGCGCAGCTTAGAAGGGCGGGTGATTTCAGGGTAAAGACCATGGTAAATTCTCCTTGTTGTGTCCGTTAGTCGGCTTTTATCTATTGGGCGATTGTTTCAGAATTAATACACCTTATCCGAAAGTCTGCCTGAGCAGAACGCGTGAAGTCAACAGCATTTTCGGATATTCAAACCGTTGGTAACGAGAATTCGCCCATAGGTTTTGTTTCCGTAACGGCAGGCAAGTAAAAACCCGGACCATCTGGACCGGGTTTTGTATTATTTATCGTTTTTTGCGTCCGGATCGGCCTGACCGATCCCCGTGAACACAAATTTGAACGGCAGCGCCCAGAGAACCCCCAGCACCGCATAAACCAGCACCTCGAGCCAGAAAGGCGGGCGATCGAGCCAGTTCATGATGCTGACGGCCACCACCACATAGAGCGGCAGCCCGATCAGCAACAGCACCAACGCCCAGCGCCGGCGGGCTTTGTACGACAGCGCCATCAGTCGGCAAACGGGTCGGTTACCAGAATGGTATCCTCCCGCTCCGGACTGGTGGACAGCATCGCCACCGGACAGTCGATCAGCTCTTCAACACGGCGCACATATTTGATCGCCTCGGCGGGCAGATCATTCCAGCTGCGCGCGCCAACTGTGCTTTCGCTCCAGCCTTTCATGGTTTCATAAACCGGCGTCACGCGGGCCTGTTGATCGGCGGCTGTCGGCAGATAATCCAACCGCTTGCCATCCAGTTCATAGGCCACACAGATTTTCAGTTCGGGCAGGCCATCCAGCACATCCAGTTTGGTAAAAGCAATGCCGTTAACGCCGGAAATGGCGCAGGTCTGGCGTACCAGCACCGCATCAAACCAGCCACAGCGGCGCGAGCGCCCCGTTACGGTGCCTTTTTCATGGCCGACGGTGGCAAGGTGTTCACCCACTTCGTCATCCAGCTCACAAGCAAAGGGCCCCTCGCCGACACGGGTTGTATAGGCCTTGACGATGCCCAGCACGAAATCAATCGCGCCCGGCCCGACGCCAACACCGGAGGCCGCCATACCGGCAGTGGTGGTGGAGGAGGTCACAAACGGATACGTGCCGAAATCCACATCCAGCAGGGATCCCTGCGCGCCTTCAAACAGGATACGTTTGCCGGCCTTGCGTTTTTCGTTCAACACCTTCCAGACGGGTTTGGCATAGGGCAGGATTTCCGGCGCAATTGCCAGCAATTTTGCCTTGAGCTCTGCCGCATCGATTCCCGGCAAACCCAATCCCTTGCGCAGGGCATTATGGTGGGTCATCAGGCGTATGATCCGCAGATCAAGGGTTGCTTCATCCGCCAGATCCGCAACACGGATCACGCGGCGCCCGACCTTGTCCTCATAGCACGGGCCAATCCCGCGCCCTGTGGTGCCGATCTTGGCCACCGAATTCTGCCCCTCGCGAGCGCGATCCAGTTCACCATGCAGCGGCAGGATCAACGGCGTATTTTCCGCGATCATCAGGTTTTCGGTGGAAATCTCTACCCCCTGCCCGCGCAGTTTAGCCATTTCCTGCACCAGCGCCCAAGGGTCCAGCACCACGCCATTCCCGATCACCGCCAGCTTGCCTTTGCGCAGCAAACCGGATGGCAGTGCGGACAGCTTGTACACCTCGCCATCAATCACCAGCGTATGCCCGGCGTTATGCCCGCCCTGAAAACGCGCAATCACATCGGCGCGTTCGGACAGCCAGTCCACAATCTTACCTTTGCCTTCGTCGCCCCACTGGGCACCGACAACCACCACATTGGCCATTTCAAGCCTCTTTCATTTAATGAAAACCTCGCCCCGTATAACGGCAACATTCAAAATTCGAAACCAAAAAATGCGCCTGCGACATCAGGTTGGATTTGGTTTGTTTTCGCCAACAACACGAAACACATCCGAATCGCGCGTTTGTTTCAAATCAGGCACCGGCCCCCCCCGAAGGCGCGTTTTCCATTCGCAGGCGGGAACCGCCCAGCCGGACCACACGTCAAACGCACTCTGTTGTTTTTAATCACATAAAAATTACTCACAAAAGAATAGCCACTTGACCAAAGTCAATAATTCCTCTGTTTGTGATTGATAACAACGGCCCAAACTCCAACGGGCCTTCTTTATGCAAGCGCATTCTCCAATTCCTGCTATCGACACACACACCGGACGTTCGCGCCCGATGTCGTTGTTGATTGCGATTTTGGCGTCGCTGACCCTGCTTGTGGCACAGGCCCTCCCCTTGGCGGCATCCGCAACACAAGGGGAGTCGGGAGGCTGGATCGAAATTTGCAGCGGTAGCGGATCTGTGTTCATTCAATTGGACGCTGACGGTTCCCAACCTGCCACCCCCGCTTCCGATTGCAACCACTGCCCGTTTTGCCTCGTGCCGTTCAATGCCTTTTTGGGATTTGATGCGCCGCCGTCCCTGACCGGTCCGGCCCTGTATTTCACCAAAACCCGGTTTTCGGCCCTGGCGTTTGTTTTTGTCAAAGCTCTGAATGCACATCGGCCCTCATGCCGCGGGCCACCGCTCCTCAACATGGATAACACTATGAATACCAATACCCGTTCTGTCTCTGCCCGATTGCAGACCGTGCTCAAGTCAAACACATGGGGGGTCCCATGTTGACAAGCACCCACACCCGCCGCCTGTTTGCTGCCTGTGTTGCAGCCCTGCAAATTGCCCTTCTGGTCATCCTGACCACCGGCAATGCCAGCGCCGCCCCCGTTATTACGAAGTTTACCCCCAAAGTCCCCGCCAGTGAACTGGTCGCCGGGGCAACCGGCTATGGTCCTTTGATGGAAAACCTTCCCGCTGTGGAGGTTCTCAAGGATAAGGAGGTTCTGGGCTATGCGTTTATTACCTCTGATTTTGTCTCCACCACCGGCTATTCGGGTAAACCGATCCATGTGCTGGTGGCGATTGACAAAGACGGTAAAATTCTGGGGGCCAACCTTGTAAAGCACTCCGAACCGATCGTGTTGGTGGGTATTCCCAATTCCAAGATGAAGGCCCTGACCCAAAGCTTTATCGGCGTGGACATTCCCAAGGAAGTGATCGAACGCGGCTCCACCCATGAACTGGATATTATTTCCGGCGCGACGGTGACGGTGATCATCATCGAGGACACGATTATTCGCGCCTCGACCAAGGTGGCGCGCCTGCTCGAGCTTGGCGGGTTGAACAATGACGCCGCCCTGCGCGGGCCAACGCATAAACTGAACATGGACGAAAAGACTGTTCTGGACTGGAACACCATGGTCGGGGACGGCACGGTTCGACGTCTGACGCTGGATATTGGCCAGATCAATCAAGCCTTTGCCGATACGGGTGACGAACGCGTGTTCAAGAACGCCGAAAAGGGCGACCCGACAGACACGTTTATCGATATGAACGTGGCGCTGGTTTCCCAACCGGCCATCGGCATCAGCCTGCTGGGGAAAAACGAATACAACAACCTGCAAAAATCCCTGAAGGAAGGCGAACAAGCCATCCTGATGATGGGGCGCGGGGTGTTTTCGTTCAAAGGCTCCGGCTATGTGCGCGGGGGTATCTTCGACCGGATCACCCTTATTCAGGGCGATACAACCGTGCGCTTCCACGATAAACAGCACAAACGCATTGGCCGCCTGACAACCGAAGGCGCGCCCAAGTTCAAAGAAGTCGACCTGTTTATCATTCCGGCAGACGCGGAATTCGACCCGACCAAACCCTGGGGCATCCAGCTGTTGGTACAACGCGCGGTCGGCGCGATCGAGCGGGCCTTTCTGACCTATGATCTGGGCTATAAAATCCCCGATCGTTTTCTGACAGCCCTGCCCCAGCCCCAAGCCAAGAAACACGAAGACGAACCCGAAGTTGACGCCGCCGCGCGCAAAGCGCTCTGGGTGCGGATCTGGAAGAGCAAGAAAACCGAAATCGCCGTGTTGGTTGCCATGCTGACCGTACTGACCGGCGTGTTCTTCTTTCAATTTCAGGCCA
Source organism: uncultured Paracoccaceae bacterium (assembly GCA_947311485.1). Lineage (GTDB taxonomy): Bacteria > Pseudomonadota > Alphaproteobacteria > Rhodobacterales > Rhodobacteraceae > Amylibacter. The sequence goes on along the minus strand of CAMZLM010000171.1, from coordinate 10,100 downwards.
CCCGTAACAAACGCGCTTTTTACTGGTTCCGTATGTCCTTTCTGGTGGTCACACTGGTGTATCTGGGCTGGTATCAGAACGCGCAATTGTCGGTGGTCAACCTGATGGCCCTGTTTGGCTCACTGAAGGACGGCTTTAGCTGGGATGCCTTCCTGATGGATCCGCTGGTGTTTATCCTCTGGGTTTCTGTGGCGGTAACCTTGCTATTCTGGGGACGCGGCGGTTTTTGCGGCTGGCTCTGCCCGTTCGGGGCCTTGCAGGAAATCAGCAACCAGATCGCGCGTTTCCTGAAGTTCCCGCAATGGACCCTGCCCTGGGGCCTGCATGAACGGCTGTGGCCACTGAAATACATGATCTTTCTGGGCTTGTTCGGCCTGTCCATGGTGTCGATCCCGCTGGCGGAACATTTCGCCGAGGTAGAGCCGTTCAAGACCTCGATCATCCTGAAATTCGTGCGCGGCTGGCCCTATGTGCTGTTTGCCACCGTTATTCTGGGGCTGGGCCTGTTCATTGAACGGTTTTACTGCCGCTATCTGTGCCCACTGGGCGCAGCGCTGGCGATCCCGGGACGGTTGCGGATGTTTGACTGGCTGAAACGCTACAAGGAATGTGGCTCCCCCTGTCAGACCTGTGCCAACGAATGTTTCGTACAGGCCATCCACCCAACCGGTGAAATCAACCCGAACGAATGCCTGTCCTGTCTGCATTGTCAGGTCCTGTATCAAGACGACAGCAAATGTCCTGTCTGCATCAAAACCGCCAAACGCCGTGCCAAAGCGGCGCAAGGCAGTGCTGGTCTGTCCCGTAAAAAAGGGCAGCTCGACAATCACCCAAACCTAGTATTACCAACCAAGGAGAACGAGAATGTCCACTGATGACAAAAAGAAATGTGGCCTGACACGGCGTGCCGTGCTGACCGGCCCGGCCAAAGGCGCAATGATCGCCGGTGCCCTGACCGTTGCAGGCGGCGGCTCCATGCTGGCCACACCGGCCAATGCCAAAACAGAGGTCGCCCCGGGTGAGCTCGACGAATACTATGGTTTCTGGTCCTCGGGTCAGGCCGGCGAAATGCGCATCATGGGCGTGCCCTCCATGCGTGAATTCATGCGGGTTCCCGTGTTCAACCGTTGCTCGGCCACCGGTTGGGGGTCCACCAATGAATCGATCAAGGTCATGCGCGACGGCATGCTGGACGAAACCAAGGAATTCCTCGCCAAAAGCGGCAAACAGGTTTACGATAACGGCGATTTGCATCACCCGCATATGTCGTTCACCGACGGTACCTATGATGGCCGTTATCTGTTCATGAACGACAAGGCCAATACCCGTGTTGCGCGCGTGAACTGTGCCACCATGAAATGTGACAAAATGATCGAGATCCCGAATGCGTCGGATATCCACGGTCTGCGTCCACAAAAATTCCCGCGCACCGGTTATGTGTTTGCCAACGGGGAACACCGTATTCCGCTGAACAATGACGGCTCCAACATGGAAGACGTCAAAAACTACGTTTCCATCTTTACCGCCATTGACGGCGACACCATGGAAATCAAGTGGCAGGTGATGGTTTCCGGTAACCTTGACAACCTCGACTGCGATTATCAGGGCAAATACGCCATGTCTTCCTGCTATAACTCCGAAGAAGGCGTTAATCTGGCAGAAATGACCGAAGCCGAGATGGACCACGTTGTTATCTATGACATCGCCAAAATCGAAGCCGCGATCGAAGCCGGCAAATACGAAGTCCACAAAGGCGTCAAAGTTCTGGATGGGCGCAAAGGTGCCGGCACAGGCATTACCGTTTATGTGCCGATCCCCAACAGCCCGCATGGTGTGAACACCGCACCGGACGGCAAATATGTTATGGTCAACGGCAAACTGTCGCCAACCGTCACTGTCATCCAGTGGGACAAAATCGACGCCGTGTTCAACGGGGCAGAGCCACGCTCCTGTGTGGTTGCCGAACCTGAACTGGGCCTTGGTCCGCTCCACACCGCGTTCAACGGCAAAGGCGAGGCTTACACCACGCTGTTCCTCGACAGCCAAGCCGTACATTGGGACATCGACAAAGCCATTCGCCTGTATAACGGCGAAAACGTGGATCCGATCATCCAGAAAACCGATGTGATGTATCAGCCGGGCCACAACCATACCTCTATGGGTGAAACCAAAGAGGCCGATGGTAAATGGCTGGTGTCGCTGAACAAATTCTCCAAAGACCGGTTCCTGAACGTGGGACCACTGAAACCGGAGAACGACCAGCTGATCGACATTTCGGATGGCAAACTGGAAGTGGTGCATGACGGACCAACCTTTGCCGAACCGCATGACTGTATCATCGTGCGTGCCGACATTGTGAACCCGGACCGGGTTTGGAAACGCGACGATCCGATGTTCGCCGAAGCCGTAAAACAGGCCGCCGCCGATGGTGTCGATCTGGAAGAAGGGGCCGAAGAGCCGATCCGGGACGGCAACAAGGTGCGCGTTTACATCGCCTCCTCCGCGCCGACTTTCTCGCTCGAGAGCTTCAAGGTCAAACAGGGCGACGAAGTCACCATCTATGTCACCAATATTGACGATGTAGACGACCTGACCCACGGCTTCACCCTTGGCAACCACGGTATCGCCATGGAAGTTGCACCACAGGCCACCGCATCGGTCACCTTTACTGCTGACCGTCCGGGCGTTCACTGGTACTATTGCCAGTGGTTCTGCCACGCACTCCACATGGAAATGCGCGGCCGGATGCTGGTTGAACCTGCATAAGGATACGGTTGATGGCACGTCTTTTCCTCTTCCTGCTGGCCTTGATGGTCCCTGCCCTGTCCATGGCAGAGGAGCAGCTGTTGCTGCCCGGCAAAGACGTGCTGTCAAACGCGATAAAAACGGCACAAGCGGGGGATGTCCTCCGCTTGTCCAAAGGGACCTATTTCGGGCCGGTCATCATCGACAAGCCCCTGACCCTGATCGGGCAGGATGCCACCGTGGATGGCCGCGGGATTGGCTCTACCCTCACCGTTACTGTCCCCGATGTGGTGATTGAAAACCTGACCGTGATCGGTTCGGGTTCCGGGGGCGACGGGCTGGACGCCGGCATCACGCTCACCAAAAAGGCCACCCGCGCGATTGTGCGCAACAACCGTGTGCTGGGAAATCTGGTCGGCATTGATGTGCATGGTGCCAAAGAGTCCCTTGTGATCGGCAATTATGTCGAAGGGCGGCGCGATCACCGGATGAATGATCGCGGCAACAATATTTACGTCTGGAATGCCAAAAAGGCCCGCATCATCAACAACGATCTGCGATACGGACGCGACGGGGTGTTTGTGAACACCTCCAAACACAACGAATTTCGCGGCAACCGGATGCGGGACCTGCGCTTTGCCATCCACTTTATGTATGCCAACTATGCCGTGGTGGCGGATAATATCTCGTTGAAAAACCATCTGGGTTTTGCCGTGATGTTTTCGGACAAGGTCAAGATCGAAAACAACCTGTCCAGTGGCGACCGCGACCACGGAATTATGATGAACTATACCAACATGTCCGAAGTCACCGGCAACCTGATTGAAAACGTGCACGACAAATGCGTGTTCATTTACAACGCCCACAAAAACAGCTTTGAAGGCAATTCTTTTTCCGGCTGCAATATCGGCATCCATTTTACCGCGGGATCCGAACATAACGACGTTATCGGCAACAGCTTTATCGGCAACCGCACACAGGTCAAATATGTCGGCACCCGCTGGGTGGAATGGAGCAAAAACGGTCATGGCAATTTCTGGTCCGACCATCCCGGTTTCGATCTGGATGGCAACGGCATCGCCGACAGCGCCTATCGCCCCAACGACCAGATGGACCATGTGTTGTGGAGCCAACCCGCCGCCAAGGCCCTGCTCGGCTCCCCTGCGGTCCAGCTGATCCGTTGGTCACAGGCCGCCTTTCCCGCCCTGCTACCGGGCGGCGTGATTGATCGCGCCCCCCTGATGAACCCCGTAACTCCCCGAACCCCGATCTGGAAAGGCACGCAATGAGCACCCTTGTGATCGAAAACGTCTGTAAAAACTATGGCGATGTCAAATCCGTCCGCGGCGTCACCCTGAATGTGCAACCCGGTGAACGGGTGGCACTGCTGGGCCATAACGGTGCCGGCAAAACCACCCTGATGCGCATGATCCTTGGCCTTACGCCGGCCAGCAGCGGAAAAATCACCGTATTGGGATCCGCGCCCGGTTCACGCCACGCCCGCACCTCTATCGGGTTCCTGCCGGAAAACGTCGCCTTTCACGGTGCATTAACCGCCCGTGAACTGCTGCGCCATTTCGCCCGCCTGAAGGGGGCCAACAACAAATCCGTGGATGACCTGCTGGAACGTGTCGGCCTGTCCCACGCCATGAACCGCAAGATCCGCACCTATTCCAAAGGCATGCGCCAGCGGGTCGGTCTGGCACAGGCGCTGCTTGGCAAACCGATGCTGGCATTGCTTGATGAACCGACCAGCGGGCTTGACCCGATTTCGCGCCATGAATTTTACGATCTGGTGGATGATCTGGCACAGGGGGGCACCGCTGTGCTGCTGTCCTCCCACGCACTGACCGAACTGGAGAGCCGCACCGACCGCGTCGCCATCATGAGCGCCGGCCGCCTCGTTGCCGATGCTCCCCTGCCGGAATTGCGCACCATCGCCCACCTGCCGATCCGCCTGCACGTCAAAACCGCCGCCGTGGACGCCGACACCATCGCCGCCAAGCTCGGCGGCACCCGCATGAACGGGCAGTCGATCAATCTGACCTGCCAACAGGATGAAAAAATGGCCCTGCTGGCGAAAATCATGGCCTTGGGTGCCACGGTAGAAGACGTGGAAATGCGCGCGGCCTCGCTCGAAGAACTCTACCGCTACTATTCAACGGAGCATGTGCAATGACCTCGATCCTCTCCGTAACCCGTCTTGAACTGTTGATCGCGCGGCGCAACATGTGGGTGGCCACGTCCATCATCCTGATGGCCCTGTTTACCACCGTGTTAACGCTGGCCGGCGGCGCGCCTTCCGGTACGCTCGGGGTGGAGCCGCTGACGCTGGCGGTGACCTCGATCACCACCCTGTCGGTCTATCTGGTGCCGCTGATCGGCTTGCTGTTGTCCTTTGATGCCATCGTCGGGGAAACCGAACGCGGCACACTGGCGTTGTCGCTGACCTATCCCTTGTCGCGCGGGGAAATCCTGCTCGGCAAATTCGTGGCACATTTTCTGGTGCTGGCCGTGGCCATTGGTGTCGGTCTTGGTATTACCGTGGCCCTGTCGATCTGGCAGGCCGGCACAACCGACATGAATTACCTGCCGGTGCTGAAACTCTTTGCCACCGCCATGGCCCTGGGGGCAGCATTTCTGGGCATTGGCTATCTGGTCTCTGCGCTGGTGCGTCAGACGGGGGTTGCCTCGGGCATTGTGATTATCGTCTGGCTGGTCTGTGTGGTACTCTATGATCTGGGCCTGCTGGGCGCGCTGGTGGCCGACAATGGCGGCACCTTTACCAAACTGGTGTTCCCATGGCTGCTGGTGGCCAATCCTGCCGATGCCTTCCGCCTGATCAACATGCCTACCGAAAACCTCGCCGTGCTCAGCTCGGGCATCGGGGCCGCTGCCGGTGCCTCCGACACACTGCAACAACTGCTTTCCTTGCTGCTTTGGCCTGTTTTGGCCCTGTTTCTGGCCTGGCTCGCATTCCGAAAGGTCGAACCATGAACCCCTTCCTGCCCCTCGCAATCAGCCTTGCCCTGTTGGCCGGATGCAAAGATGATCCCGCCACCGCCATTCCCGATGCGGTCACCCTGAACGCCGATGCCGCCGGCCATTACTGCCAGATGAACATTCTGGAACATGACGGCCCCAAGGCACAGGTGCATCTGGCCGGTTACCTCGAACCGCTGTGGTTTTCACAGGTGCGCGACGGGCTTGTCTACCTGAAATCACCGGAACAAACCGCCGAAATCCTTGTGCTTTATGTCAACGACATGGGGGCCGCCAAAAGCTGGTCAGAACCGGGCGAAAACAACTGGATCAACGCCAAAGACGCATTGTACGTGGTCAATTCCGACGCCAAAGGCGGCATGGGTGCCCCCGAACTGGTTCCTTTTGGCACCCGCGACACAGCACAGGAATTTATCACACAACACGGCGGCAGCATCATGACACTGGATCAAATCCCCGCCGAAATGGTGCTGGCCCCGATCGACTTTACCCTTACCCAACCGGAGTTACCCGATGACAACTCGTAGACGTTTCCTTTCCATTCTGGCAGGCGGGGCAATCCTGCCCGCGCTCGGCACCTCCGCCCGCGCCGCAGTATCAAGCTGGAAAGGCGTTGTGCTGGGGGCCAATGCCCAAATCATTCTGGACCACCCGCAAGCAGACAGGCTGATCGCCACCGCTGTCGCCGAAATCAACCGGCTGGAGAACATCTTCAGCCTGCACCGCAGCGATAGTCAGCTATCCCGCCTGAACAGCGCCGGTAAACTGGCCGACCCCGCCTTTGAAATGATCGAACTGCTCTCGCTCTCCGCCCGCATCAACCGGCGCACAAACGGCGCGTTCGATCCCAGCATCCAACCGCTCTGGGAACTCTACGCCGAACAGGTTTCCGCCGGCAAAAATCCGACACAGGCGCAAATCACCGACCGGCTTACCCGTACCGGCTGGCAACACATCCGGTTCGGCACCGACGAAATCCGCTTTGCCCGCGCCGGCATGGCGCTCACCCTGAACGGCATCGCACAGGGGTTTATTGCGGATAAAGTCACCGCCCTGCTCCGCCGCAACGGCGTTGAAAACGTGATGGTCAACACCGGCGAAATCATGGGGGCCGGCCACGCGCCGGACGGTCAGGACTGGCAAATCCATCTCGGCAGCCGCACAGCCCACAGCATTACACTGAACAACCGCGCCGTGGCCACATCTGCCCCCCTTGGCACCAGCTTTGACCAGAACGGCAAACTCGGCCACATCCTCGATCCGCGCACCGGCCACCCAGGAGCCAAACACGCCCAAGTCAGCGTCGTGGCCCGAACCGCAGCCGAGGCCGACGGCCTCTCCACTGCCTTCTGTCTGATGACACAGGCTGAAATAGACTCAGCAAAGGGCGACACAACAGTCTACCTTTAACGTTTCCATTTTCCTGAAATATCCTCGGGGGTGAATTGGCCAACGGCCAAGAGGGGGCAGACAGCCCCCTTTTACCCTTTTACCCTTTTACCCTTTTACCCTTTTACCCTTTTACCCTTTTACCCTTTTACCCTTTCATCCCCGGACGCCCCGCATCAAACCCCAACATACTGTTGCAACAAACTGTCATCCGTCCGCAACGCCGCCACGCTCACCACCTCGCGGGCCTCGCCGTTTTCAATAAATGCAACCTTGTCCGCCATCGACAAAACCGCATCCACCCGCTGTTCCACCAACAACACGCCAACCCCCTGATCCCGCATCTGTAGCGCCACCTGCCGGATGTTGGCAATCATAGAGGGCTGCAACCCTTCTGTCGGTTCGTCCAGCAATAAATACGCCGGCTCCAGACACAAAGCCCGCGCCATCGCCAGCATTTGCTGTTCCCCGCCAGAAAGCGTATCCGCCCGCTGGGTCCTGCGCTCGCGTAATCGCGGGAAAATATCCAGCACCCGCTCACGCACCGCCGCCCCCTTGCCGCGTGCCATCAATCCGATTTCGATATTCTGCGCCACGCTCAATTCCGCAAACAACCGCCGCCCCTGTGGCACATAGCCAATCCCCATGGCCGCCACCTTGTGCGCCGCCTGCCCGCTCACCTGCGCCCCGTTGGCCGTAATCCGTCCGGCACGCAGCGGTAACAAGCCCATGATCGCCTTCATCGCCGTGGTTTTGCCCGCGCCATTGCGCCCCATCAAGCAGGTGATCTCCCCCGGGGCCACCTGCAAGGAAAACCCCCGCAACACCTGCGCCGGCCCATAGGCCACATCAATCCGCTCCAGTTCCAGCATCACCCGCCCCCCAGATAGGCCGCCTGCACATCCGCATTGGCGCGGATCTCCGCAGGCGTACCTTCGGCCAGAACAGCGCCGAAATTCAACACGGTAATGTAATCGGCCACCCCCATCACCACATCCATATTATGTTCAATCAACAACACCGTAGTTTGCCCGGCCAACCGCCGGATCAATTCCTTGAAACCGCTCACCTCGCCACTAGACAACCCTTGCGTCGGTTCATCAAGGATCAACAGTTTTGGCTCCTGCGCCAATCCCATCGCGATTTCCAACAACCGCTGGTGACCATAACTCAAATCCCCCGCCAACTGCTCCGCCCGCAAGGCAAGACCGACCTCTGACAGCGCGGCGTTCACGGCCTTATCCACTTGCGCCACCGTGCCGCCGCGCCGCCGAACGGCGAGTGCCACGTTTTCATGCAGGCTCAGATTGGCAAAAACCGAGGTAATCTGAAACGTGTACCCCATCCCCATGGCAATCCGCCTGTAGGCCGGATAACCGCTCACATCCCGTTCCAGAAACCGCACGCCCCCCGCGCTGGGATTAACGCGCCCGGTGATCAGCCCGACAAGCGTGGTTTTCCCCGCCCCGTTCGGCCCGATCAGCGCCCGCACCTGCCCTTGTGGCAGCTGCAAATCCACATCCTGCACCGCGCGCAACCCGCCATAGGTCTTGGACAGGCCTTTGACCTCCAGCACATTCATGGCAGCCACCGGATAAACCGTTTGCGCACCAGCCCCATAAACCCCTGCGGCGCAAACAGCGTCAGCAACACCAGCGCCACCCCCGCAACCAGCATATAGGCAGAGGTCACCCCCGACGCCAAATCAATCAGATAGAACATGAACAACGTCCCCACAAACGGCCCGATCAACGTGCCTGCCCCGCCCAGCAACACCCAGAGCAGCGGAAAAATCGAATATTGCACGGTGGAAAAACTGGCCCCGACATAGCCGAACAACACCCCGTACAGCGCGCCGGCAAAGGCGGAAATCGTGCCGGACACCACCACCGCGCCCAGCTTGTGCAGATACACGTTATATCCCAGCATCCGCGCGCGTTCCTCGTTTTCACGAATGGCAATCAGGGTTTTACCAAAGGGATGACGCACCAGAACCCAGACCAGCATCAGACACAGCGCAAACCCCGCCAGCGCCGCCAGATAGCGGTTGTTCGGGTCCGACAGATCAATTCCGGCCAACACCCGCTCGGCCTGCTGGATCACAAACCCCTCGTCGCCGCGTGTGTAGGTGGTGAAATACAGGATGGTCAGAAACAGCGATTGCGCAAACATCAGCGTCACAATCATAAAGGCAACCCCGCTGGTCCGCAGCGCCAGCACCCCGACCAGCAACGACAGGCCAACACCCGCCAGAACACCGGCCAAAACCGCCGGTGCCGGTGTCCAGCCCAGATGCCGTATCACCAGCCCCATGCCATACATCCCTGCCGCAAAAAACATCGCATGTCCCAGCGACAACAGCCCCGTATACCCGAACAGAACATTATACCCGATGGCATAGGTCGCCAGCACCATCACCCGCGCCAGATTGCCGTGATGGTATTCCGGCAGCAGCCAGTTCAGCGCCAAAAGCAACAAAACCAACCCCAGATGCAATAACAGGGATTTCGTCGTCTCAGTCATGGCCGGCCTTTCCGAACAATCCCTGCGGACGGAACACAAGCACCAGCGCCACCGCCATCGTCGCCAGTATCTTCGCCAGCGTCGGGGTGAAGAACACTGAAATGATCCCGTCCGACATACCAATCAACAGCGCCGCCACCACCGTTCCGGGCAGGCTGCCCAGCCCGCCGATAATCACCACAATAAAGGACAGCAACAACGGATCCCCCCCCATCAGGTAATGCGCCTGCTGGATCGGCACCACCAGCACCGCACCAAGGGCGGCCAGTGCTGCGCCCATGCCGAACACCAGCGCAAAAACGCGCTCAACCGGAATGCCGAAGGCCTGCGCGGTTTCGCTGTCCAACTGGGTTGCCCGCAGGATAAGGCCGATTTTGCTGCGCGCCATCAATAGCCACAGGCCCAGACAGGTGACAATCGCCGCCGCGATCACGAACAGT
>CAMZLM010000170.1 GCA_947311485.1 uncultured Paracoccaceae bacterium | reverse complement strand
TCCAGAAACACATTCTGGAATACATCCGCCGGAATGCCGGCCGCGGCAAAGGCCTCTGCCATGCGTTCGCCCACCAGCGGCGTCTGGCTGGCGTGTTTCAGCATCACCGTATTCCCCGCAATCAGCGCCGGAGCAACAGTGTTGATCGCGGTCATATAAGGATAGTTCCACGGGGCCACCACCAGCACAACCCCGTGCGGAATACGCTTGATGTAGCGTTTGAATTCAGCGTTTTCGGACACCTCGATATCCGCCAGCGCATCGGTGGCAATCGCGGCCATGTGGCTGGCGCGTTCGTTAAATCCGCCAAATTCCCCGCCATAGCGTACAGGCCGCCCCATCTGGTGTGCCAGTTCCGGCACGATCACATCGTTCATCTCGCCGACTTTGGCCACACCGGCCATGACAAGATCAATACGTTCCTGCAAAGGCCGTGCCGCCCAAGCGGGCTGTGCCTCCGTGGCACGCGCCACGGCTTCGGTTGCCTGCGCCGGTGTCAGCACCGAACGTTCGACATAGATTTCCCCGTTGATAGGGGAGATACATTTGATGGTTTTGGTCATTTTCTTACGCTCTCTCAAAACCGCGTGCGATTTCATAATCGGTCACAACAGCGGCAAATTCTTCCTGTTCCCATTCGCCCGCGCGGCAGTAATGGTCCACCACATCGTCGCCGAATGCCTCGCGCAGCAATTCGGAACCGCGCAACAATTCGGTGGCATCGCGCAGGTTGGTGGGGATTTCGGGGGCATCCTTGGCCGCATAGGCATCGCCCGTCGTGGCCGGTTGCAGTTCCAGTTTTTCCTTGATCCCTTTGATCCCGGCAGCGAGCAACACCGCCTGCCCCAGATAGGGGTTCATATCCGCCCCCGGAATACGGCATTCGACCCGAACGCCCTTGCCCCCCGCCCCGCACAGACGGAAACCGGCAGTCCGGTTATCCACAGACCAAACCGTTTTGGTCGGTGCAAAAGTACCTTTGACGAAACGTTTATAGCTGTTGATATAAGGGGCCAGAAAATAGGTATACTCCGGCGCGTATTTCAGCAGCCCCGCCATATAATGGCGCAGGGTGTCGGACATGGTGTGTTCACCATCCGCATCATAAAACGCCGGCTTGCCGGATTTGGTCCACAACGACTGATGGATATGGGAGGCACTGCCAACGCGATCCTTGTGCCATTTCGGCAAAAAAGTCACCGCATGCCCCTGTTGCCAGGCAATTTCCTTGGTCGCGTGTTTGGCGATGGTGTGGTAATCGGCACAATCCAGCGCCGGGGAATAACGGATGTTCAATTCTTCCTGTCCGGCCTCGGCCTCGCCCTTGCTGCTCTCTATCGGCACACCGGCCTCATACAAATAATTGCGCAGCGGGCGCATGATGTGTTCTTCTTTGGTGGTCTGGAAAATATGGTAATCTTCGTTATAGGCCGAAATCGGTTTCAGATTACGAAACCCGCGCTTGGCAATGGCATCAAAGCTTTTCTCGAAGATGAAAAATTCCAGCTCTGTCGCCATCGTGGCCTTAAAGCCCAGATCATCCAGCCGTGCAATTTGGCGTTTCAGCATCGCACGCGGGGAATGGGGCACGTCCTGATGGGTGTGGTGGTCCAGCACATCACACAACACCATCGCGGTCCCTTCGAGCCACGGCACAAGCCGCAAAGTGCTCAGGTCCGGCTTCATCACATAATCACCATAGCCGCTCTCCCAACTGGTGGAAACGTAGCCCTCCGGCGTGGCCATTTCCAGATCGGTCGCCAGCAGGTAATTGCAGCAATGGGTTTCTTCCCAGGCACTGTCGATAAAATTCTGCGCATGAAACCGCTTGCCCATCAAGCGGCCCTGCATATCCACAATACAGGCCAGAACCGTGTCGATGCGGCCTTTGGAAACCAGCTTCTTCAGCCGGTCGGTTGTCAGTGCCTTTGTCATGGGATCAGTTCCTCTCCGTAGGGTGGGTCAAAGGCCAGCAGGCCACAGCTTGCATCATTTTTCAACCTCCTTTTCCAGTTTTCCAAGCGCGGCGGAAATCAGCTCCGCCAGTATTTTGGCAACATTTTTCTGCTCTTCAGGGGTGGCAATCAAATCATTACGCACCTCGATCATCACATTCATCAACCCGTTTTCCAGACCATGGATTTTCAGCGTATGGGTGACGCCATCCTCTGGCCCATAGGGCTCATTGCGCTGCACATTCATATCCGTAAACTGCGGAGCCAGCGCCAGCATGGCATCCGCCAAACGCGTGTCGCTGTCATGCAAAATACCGATTTCCACGCTGCGGGGCCGATCGTTGTAAATCGGGGTAAAACTGTGGATGGTTGCCAACACCGGCTCTTTCACCGCGCTTGAGATCGTATCATACAACAGCGTCAGAAACGGGCGATACACCTGATCTATCCGCTGCTTGCGTTCTGCATCCGTCAGGTTTTCATTCCCCGGAATGGTGAATTTTTCGCTCTTGGCCGGCATGGCACCCAAGGCATACGGCGGGCGATTGCAATCATAAACCAACCGCGACACGGTGCTGGCGACCAGCTTGGCATCCAACAGACCGGACATATGTTTCGCCACGGCCAAAGCCCCCGGATCCCAGGCCGCATGGCTTTCTTTCGCAGCCGCATCCAGCCCCAGATCGCCAAAACCCGCCGGAAAACGGTTCGAAGCATGTTCGCACACCAATAACACATTGCCCTGTGCGGTCGGATTGTGCAAAATTGCGGCCGGTTCTGCGTCTTGTGTCATCGGTAAGCTGCCTATGGGATTCTCATTTGTGAAGAGATTTCTTCACAAATGGCCGAAGTGTCAACTTCTTTCCATACATCACCTGTAGAATTTCTCCTTTCCCCCCTTCTACTCAACCGCCAGAATTGATACTTTCCCCGAAAGGAGTACAATTTTGTCCCAAACCACCCAGACCATTGCCGACAGGCTACGCGCCACATCCGATACACTCACGCGGGCAGAACGCCAGTTGGCGGCCACGATTCTGGAAAACTATCCGGTCTCCGGCCTTGGTACGATCACCACGGTTGCCGAAAATGCAGAGGTTTCCACCCCGACCGTGGCGCGTATGGTGCAAAAGCTGGGCTTCAAGGGGTTTCCCCAGTTTCAGGCGGAATTGCGCAAAGAACTGCAAGCCAAAATTTCCGGCCCTATCGCCAAACACGACACATGGGCCGGCAAGGCCCCCGAAGGCCATATCCTGAACCGATTTACCGAGGCCGTGATTGAAAACATCAGCCAGTC
>CAMZLM010000169.1 GCA_947311485.1 uncultured Paracoccaceae bacterium | reverse complement strand
CTGCGCAAGTGGGCGTTGTCCTATGCTCTGCTGGCCCCGAACCCGCATAATCGCCAGCCGTGGATTGCCGATTTGGCCGTGGCGGATCAGGTGACGCTCTACCGTGATCCGGCATTGAACCTGCCGGAAACGGACCCGCTGGATCGCCAGTTGACGATCGGGATGGGGTGTTTTGTGGAACTGTTGGTGATGGCAGCGGCGCAGCGGGGGATCAAGGTTTCGGTACAGTTGTTTCCGCAGGGAACCGGCGCGGATAAGCCGGTCGCCGTGGCGCGATTTGGTGGCGCGGCATCGCCGGACCCGCTGTTTTCACAGGTATTGCACCGGCACACAAACCGGTTTCCCTATGACGCGGGCAAAGGGGTAGAGCCATTGTTACAGGCTGTGTGGGCGGAAAATACCGACTTGGTGCAGGTGGGGGGCAGTGATGCGGGGGCGCGGGTGACTGCGCTACAGAACCTTGCCGTCGCGGCGGTGGAAATAGAAACCCACACCCCGCGAACGCATAAGGAAACCATTGATTTGACCCGTATTGGCAAGGCCGAGATCAACGCCAATCCTGATGGTATTTCTCTGGGCGGGGCGCTGATGGACAGTCTGGCGTTGCTGGGGGTTCTTGACCGGGTGTCGGCGCTTGATCCGGCCAGTCGCGGTTTTGCAGCGTCGTTGCGTTTTCAAACGGACGCCATCCGCGCCACGCCGGCATTTTTCTGGCTGACCAGCAAGGGAAATTCCCGCCTCGATCAAATCGCCGCGGGGCGGGTGTGGCTGCGGGCGCATTTACAGGCAACGGCGCTTGGCGGGGATGTGCAACCGCTAAGCCAGGCCTTGCAGGAATATGCGGAAATGGCGTCTTTGTATCAACAGGCGCACCAAATGCTTGCCCCCGAGGGCGGGACGGTGCAAATGTTGGGGCGGCTTGGCTTTGGTCCCGCAACGGGACCGGCCCCGCGCTGGCCTTTGGAGACCCGTTTGAAACATGTCTGAACATGCCCCGCCACCACCGCTGTTTGCGGTGCTTACCGAAATCGGCATCATTGCGCAATTGTCGCGCGCAATGATGGAATCCGTGGCCGAAGATGGCCTGACCCAGCCGATGTTTTCGGTGTTGAACCATCTGTTGCGGGTGCCGGAACCGGCAACCCCGCTGGCGCTTGCGCGGGCGTTTCAGGTGCCGAAAACCTCTATGACCCATTCGCTGTCGTTGCTGGAAAAACGCGGGCTGGTCGCAATGCGTGCAAATCCGCAGGATGGACGGTCCAAGCTGGTGCATCTGACGGATCAGGGGCGGGACATGCGCAACCGGACCATTGCCCGTCTGGCCGACCACTATGGCGGGTTGGAGCAGGAAGTGGACATGGCGCGGCTGGCGGCATTGCTGCCGGCGCTCACAGAGTTGCGTGTGGCGCTGGACCGGAACCGGCCCTAATAAATCCGGTCGAGTAAGAGGCTGGTTTCGCTGTTCAGCACGCCGGAAATTTCGCGGACCTGCCGTAAGACACCGTCAAACTGCGCCAGCGTTTCCGTGTGGATGTCCAACACCAGATCCCAAGTGCCGTTGGTGCTGTAAATGCCGGAAATCTCGGGGGTTTTGCGCAGGGATTGCAGCACGGACCGGGACATTTCGCCCTGTAGTTCCACCATCATCACCGCGCGGATAATGTGGTCGTCTTCGGTGTCTGTGACAATGGTAAACCGCCGGATAACGCCGGTTTCCTGCAACCGTTCCAGCCGGTGTTTTACCGTGGTGCGTGACAGGTTCAGCCCATGGGCCAGTTCCGTAACCGAAGCCCGCGCGTTTTGTTTCAGGGCTGCAAGCAGGGCGCGGTCGGTGCTGTCTTTGGATGTCATTTTTTAACATTCTGCAAGAATAATTGATCAAAATGGCCAATGTTTAGCCTATTTTGATCAATTTATGGTCTATTTTGGATTATTTCAAGCAGGGATACAGGTGCGGAAATAAAAAGGAGCCCCTATGATACGCATCTGTCACATTGTCGGCGCGCCGGTCGAAACCGGTGCCAGCCAGCCCGGTTGTTTAATGGGACCGGCGGCATTTCGCACGGCCGGTTTGCCGGCGACCCTGCGCGCGCTTGACTGGGAGGTGGTCGATACCGGCGATGTTCCGTTGCGCGTGGTCCAGACCCCGGCGCATCGCAACATGGCTGTGCATGATCTGGGGGCAACCATTGGCTGGACACAAGCCCTGAGCGCGGCGGCGTATCGGGCGGCGCAGCAATCGGACAGGCCGGTATTTCTGGGCGGGGACCATTCGCTGGCGGCGGGAACCGTGCATGGCATGGCGCGTTTTGCGCATGAACAGGGGCGGCCCTTGTTTGTGCTGTGGCTGGATGCGCATCCGGATTTCCACACGCCGGACACCACCACCAGCGGACATTTGCATGGAACACCGGTTGCCTATTTCACCGGACAGGCGGGATTTGACGGGTTCCCATCGGTTCCCCATCCGGTGCCGGCGGAAAATATCTGCATGATGGGGCTGCGGTCGGTTGATCCGGCAGAACGGGACGGGCTGGCGCGTGCCGGTGTGGAATTGCACGATATGCGCGCGATTGATGAACACGGAATCGCCGCCCCCCTGCGCCGGTTTCTGGCGCGGGTGGCGGCGGTGGACGGGCTGTTGCATGTGTCGCTGGATGTGGATTTTCTGGATCCGGCAATTGCGCCGGCGGTGGGGACAACAGTTCCCGGCGGGGCCACATTCCGCGAGGCGCATTTGATTATGGAAATGCTGCACGACAGCGATCTGGTGCGCTCGCTGGATCTGGTGGAATTGAACCCTTTTCTGGACGAACGCGGGCGCACGGTGCTGTTGATGACGGATTTGGCGGCCAGCCTGTTTGGCCGTCGTGTACTGGATCGAAAAACGGGGACATATTAAGATGACTTATGCAAAAAAACCGGCTCCGGGCCATTTGGCAATGGTGCCGTTTGTATCGGTAGCGGATATGATGGATCTGGTGAATACGCGCGGGATTGAAACCGTTTTGCGTGAAATCGCCGCGCATATCGAAGCCGATTTCAAACGCTGGCCGGAGTTTGACAAAACCCCGCGTGTGGCCGCCCATTCGCCAGAGGGCGTGATCGAGCTGATGCCGACGGCGGATGCGCAGAATTACGGGTTCAAATACGTGAACGGCCACCCCAAGAACATGAAAGAGGGCTTTCAAACCGTGACCGCCTTTGGTGTACTGTCGAGCGTGGCCAATGGCTATCCGATTTTGCTGTCGGAAATGACGGTGCTGACGGCGCTGCGCACGGCGGCGACCTCGGCCTTGGTGGGGCGGTATCTGGCTCCGGAAAATGCGGCGACCATGGCGATTATCGGCAACGGCGCGCAATGTGAATTTCAGGCACTGGCGTTCAAGGCGCTGGTGGGGATCAAGGCGGTGCGGCTGTTTGATATTGACCGCGCCGCCAGCGAAAAGGCCGCGCGCAATCTGGCCGGCAGCGGGCTGGATGTGGTGATCTGCGATTCAGGTCAAGAGGTCGTGCAGGGGGCGGAAATTATCACGACCTGTACTGCGGATAAACAGAATGCCACCATTCTGACCGATAACATGGTCGGGGCCGGTGTGCATATCAACGCGATTGGCGGCGATTGTCCGGGCAAAACAGAATTGCACCGTGATGTGTTGTTGCGGTCTGATATTTTTGTGGAATACCCGCCGCAAACATGGATCGAGGGGGAAATCCAGCAGCTGGACAAGACTCATCCACTGACAGAACTGTGGCAGGTGATGACAGGTCAGGCAAAGGGCCGTACGGACGCGCGCCAGATCACCCTGTTTGACAGCGTCGGCTTTGCGATCGAGGATTTCTCGGCGCTGCGTTATGTGCATGACTGTGTACAGCAGGGGGCAGCGCATGTGGAATTGGACATGCTGGCCGATCCGGATGATCCGCGCGATTTGTTCGGCATGGTGAAACGGGCAGAGGCTTAAAGCTAATCCGAAATTGTCTACTCAAAACGATACCCAAACAGGGTGATTTCACGCGCACAGGCTTCCTCTACCAATGCGCGGGTTTCCGTATCGTAGTACTCTTGCCAAGCGGCGGCAGTTTTGGGGCGGATACCGGATTTTGCTTTTTTTCGGGGGAGGGACAAGGGGGCAGGTAGGCTCAACTTGTCCCCCACGGCTTGCAGGTCTGCTTCCAGATTTTCGAAACGAATTATAAAATCAGCTCGGTTCTCGCCATTGATATGGTAGAGTTCGGATTGGTCCAGCATATTTTTGCGCGTGCGGTTTTCCAGTAGGTCGACAAGCTTCTGCTTTAGGGGCAAACCCGAATGGGTGCGGATAAAGTTCCGAAATATCTGTTTTCGGGTTTCGAATGGTTGCTTGAGAAGATCTGTATCGCGGTTGATCCAGTAGAAGTGTGAGATGGCACGATCCCAGGGGTTGCGGGTGGCGCTGATCACCAAGTAATTCCGCAGTGCATCGCCATAAATCCGGCACGCCCGTTGCAAGGGGGAATGAACTCGCAGTTTGTATGGCCATCTGGAACGAAAATTCCCTTCGATGGTTTCACCGGTAAGGGCAATACTACTACGCTCGCTGTCTGAAAACGGCGTTGCGCAGTCCCCCGATTTGAGAAATGGGGCGAATGACAGGGCCAGCGAGGAACTCGCGACCTTTTTGGGCCGGATGAAAATGAATTTGTAGGCGTGGGAGATAATCATTGCGGCTCTTTGGTTGGCTGTCGGGGATACCTATACTTCAAAAGCCGATAGTCAATTTTTTTTTGGAACATTTTCAAAATTTGTCAAAGGTTTCTGGCCGAGATATTGAAAGATGTGTGAAAATCTGGGGATACGGCGTGACTAGCCGGCCTTTCTTGCGTAGATAATTTTCAAACAAACAAAGGAAATTCAACTATGCGATATGTACACACAATGGTCCGCGTGACCGATCTGGATGAATCCCTGCATTTCTGGTGCGATTTGATGGGGTTGGTGAAAACCAGCCACAAGGACTACGAGGATGGGCAATTTACGCTGGTCTATCTGGCGGCGCCGGCGGATATGGAGCGGGCGAAAGCGGAGCGCTCACCGGAACTGGAACTGACCTACAACTGGAACAGTGATGAAAAATACAGCACGGGGCGCAGCTTTGGGCATCTGGCCTATCGGGTGGATGATATTTACGCGACCTGCCAGAAGCTGATGGATAACGGGGTGACCATTAACCGCCCGCCGCGTGACGGGCGTATGGCCTTTGTCAAATCGCCGGACGGTATTTCTGTCGAGTTTTTGCAAGAGGGCGATGCCCTGCCTGCACAAGAACCCTGGGCGTCCATGGAAAACACCGGCGACTGGTAACGCCCGCGCGCCGTCCCTACAAGCAGTTGTGATTGTGGGGACGGCACAAGGCGCGCTAAGGTCAGGTGGATCTAATGGAGTGAGAATATGACCACACTGGAAATTTTGGCGTTTGTGTTTATTGCGGTTGTCGGTTTGATCGTACTGGGAGTTATCGTGCTTTATGTGATCGACGTGACCCAGACCCGCGATGCGGTGCGGCGTAATTTCCCTGTGTTGGGGCGGTTTCGTGGCCTGTTCACCAATCTGGGCGAATTCTTTCGTCAATATTTCTTTGCGATGGATCGCGAAGAAATGCCGTTTAACCGGGCTGAACGAGATTGGGTCGAACGGGCGGTTCAGGGGCATGACAACACTATTGCCTTTGGCTCCACTAAACGGCTGACACAAGTGGGGACGGCAATTTTTGTGAATTGCCCGT
>CAMZLM010000168.1 GCA_947311485.1 uncultured Paracoccaceae bacterium | reverse complement strand
CACCTACGGGGCCGAGGTAAACAAGCTGGCCGATGCGCTAAGCGCCATTCGGACCAAGTTTGCAGAGGCATTGGAATTCAACGACGTCGGCTTTGTCATTCGCGATCACAAACGGGCGCTGGCACGGTTGATATCCCTGGAATTTGACGAATACATCAGCGAAGACGCGCGATATTCCATGGTCAGCTAAACACTTTGCGGTTAGACGCACAGCGTAGTCTGGGTGCCCCCTTACAAACCCCGGTTAATTTTGACGCTCAGGTGAATCAGGCTTTCAGAGCTACGCACGCCTTTGATTCCTCCGATTTCATCAAGGATTTCATCCAGCCGCGCGGTACTGCGCGCAGCGACCTGTAGCAGTAAATCAAAACGGCCCGAGCTGGTAATTGCGCTTTCAACCTGTGTGATTTTGCGCAGGTATTGCACCACCGCGGGGGCGCTGCGCGGGTCCAGTTGCAGCAAAACCGTGGCGCGGATCCGGTGTTCTGTTTCCGCCCCGCCAAGACGCAGCGTATAGCCCGCAATTGTGCCGCTGTTTTCCAACCGCTCCAGACGGGTTTGCACCGTGGTACGGGCGATACCCAGCTTCCCCGCCAATGTTGTAACCGGCAAGCGGGCGTTTTCAGCCAACAGTCCGAGCAGGCGGCGATCAAGGTCATCCATCATTTTATCCATTTATCCGGCATTATGCCGATAACCATAGCAAATTTACCCAAATAGACGAGTCAAATTGTTATCCAGACAGGACATCATCGGGAAAAACACAGGTGGCAGATGAAAAACGATAAAACCCTCTGGGCGACACCCTTTGATTTTTTAACCAGCCGGCAGCCGGATCGGCCTGTGGCATTTTTCTGTGCGCCGGTACTGCATGACACCGCACGCCGGTTTTTACGGGGTTTTGACGGGCTGGTCAGTTACGCGGTCAAGGCCAATGCGGACACTGCGGTGATTACCAACCTGCATGCGGCAGGGATTACCGCATTTGATGTGGCCTCGCCGGTTGAAATTGATCTGGTGCGCCGGTTGGCCCCGCTAGCGGCCCTGCACTATAATAATCCGGTACGATCCCGCAGTGAAATTGCCCATGCAGTCGATGCGGGGGTGATGTCCTGGTCTGTGGACAGCCTTGGCGAGCTTGCCAAGCTCGTGTCACTGGTGCCGCAAGGCGCGGAAATTTCCGTGCGCCTGAGGCTGCCAATCAAGGGCGCTGCCTATGATTTTGGCGAAAAATTCGGGGCAGACGCCACGCTGGCGGCCATTCTGTTACAAAAGGTACAGGCGGCCGGTTATATCGCATCGATGACCTTTCATCCGGGGACCCAGTGCCATGAACCTGATATTTGGATGCGCTATATCCACACCTGCGCCGAGGTGGCGCAAACGGCTGGCGTGCCGTTGCACCGTTTGAATGTGGGGGGCGGCTTTCCGGCACGTCGTTCAGGGATTGCCGCAGAGCTGGACCCGATTTTTGCAGCTATTTCAACCGCCACCAAGGCCGCCTTTGCCACCCCGCCAACGCTGGTCTGTGAACCCGGCCGCGCAATGGTGTCGGATGCATTTTCACTGGTTAGCCGGATCAAAGCGATCCATGACAGCGGCGCGGTGTACTTGAATGACGGGATTTACGGCGGCCTGACCGAATTTCGCGATCTAAACAACAATCATGCGTTCACGTGTCTGTCGCCAAACGGGGATATCCGGCACGGGGCAGCACAGGCGCGGGTGGTTTTCGGGCCGACTTGTGATTCACTGGATAAATTGCAAGACCCGCTCCCCCTGCCCTGTGACCTGCAAGAAGAAGATTACATCCTGTTTGCCGGCATGGGGGCCTATGTGAATGCCACCTGCACGCGGTTCAACGGCTATGGTGACATTCAGATGGTGACGGTGAATGCCTTGTCTTAACCGGGGTGCGACGTGACTGAAGCATCTCGCAAAAAACCTGCAGGTATCCCCGCAGGTTTTTGCATTCAACAAAAGAAGGGGGTGGGCTTACTCCCCTTCAAACTCACACAGCACATTCACATCCATGCCCATGTTTTCCAGCACCTTGCGCCCGCCAAGTTCGGGCAGGTCAATGATAAAGCTGGTCGAAACGATCTCGCCTCCCAAGCGTTCTATCAGCTTGATGCCAGCCGCTGCCGTGCCCCCCGTGGCCAGCAAATCATCCACCACCAGAATACGTTCCCCTGCAGCAATTGCATCGTCATGGATTTCCATCACGGCCTCGCCATATTCAAGGGTGTAGGCCTCGGAAATTACCGCACCGGGCAGTTTACCTTTTTTGCGGATCGGGACAAAACCCACGGTCAACTGGTGCGCAATCGCGCCGCCAAGGATAAAGCCGCGGGCCTCTAGCCCGACCACCTTGTCGATCTGCATGCCCGCATAGGGGTGCAACATCTGGTCAATCGCCATGCGAAACCCGCGCGGATCGGCAAACAGGGTGGTGACATCGCGAAACATGATTCCCTCATGCGGGAAATCAACGATGGTGCGGATATAGTCTTTGACGCTTTTCATGGGTTTTCCTTGGATTCGGCCCGCAGGCCGTGGATTGGGCATTCGGGCGCTGCTTTAGCGTGAATAACCCGCGCCGTCACCAGAAAACCGTTTTATTCCGCATCTACACTGACAATCACGTCATACATCACCGGCTTGAACGACTTGCATAGCTCGGAAAAACGGGCGTTATAGGCCTGCATTTTCTCGCTCCTGGTCATCGCCTGAAAATCGTCGCGTGTTTGCCATTGTGTGTAATTGGCTATCCGCGTTTGCGCATCATTCACATGCATTGCCCCGCCGACAAATCCCGGCTGATGGCGCACGAATTCATGGCAGGCTTCCTTGAGAAGTTCCACCAGATCGGGAAAATTATCCGGTGCCACGTCATAGGTCGTTATCACCGTCTGAAGTTTGGAATCATGTGATATTATGGGCATAGCAGTCCTCCTTGGCCTCCAGACTAACGCGTAATCCAGCCAAGGCAAACAATTTTACCCGTCTTGCGCGCGTTGGACCCGTTTTGCCGCAACCAGAAAACGCCTCATGCATGCCATCTTTCGTTGTGGGAAACGACACATCCCCGCCTAATGTTACGGTTTCATAACCAAACCGTGCTATAAATTGCCTTGGCACCCCGTAACAAACTGCGCAAACTGGGCCTATGAACACACGACCACCACACAAGCATTTCATCGTTATTGACGGCACCCAGAGCAACCTGCGCAACGGGACGGAAACCAATGCGGGGTTGCTCTATAAACTGTTGAAACAGGCCTGCCGCGGGGATCAGGCAACGCTGTGGTACCATCCGGGCATTCAGGGACACGGGTTCTGGAATGCGGTGACCATCGCCAGCGGCTGGGGCATTAACGAAATGATCAAGGCTGCGTTTGCCCAGCTCAGCCGCCACTACCAACCCGGCGATAAAATCTACCTGTTCGGCTTTTCGCGCGGGGCCTATGCGGTGCGCTCGGTGGCGGGGATGATCAACCATCTTGGCCTTGTCCGCCAGAGCAGCGCGCGCCGGCGCAAGGTCAACATGGCGTTTCGGCTCTATGAACAGCAAATTACCGGACCGGCACGGGAAACCTTTCGCGATCTGCATTGCCACCGGAATGTGGACATTGAAATGGTTGGCGTCTGGGATACGGTCAAGGCACTGGGCCTGCCGTTTCCTCTGCTGACCTATCTCGCCCCGATGGCCACGGATTTCCACGACACAAGGGTGTGCAAACCCGTGCGCAACGCCTTTCAGGCGCTGGCACTGGAGGAAGACCGCACCGCGTTTTGTCCGGTTATGTGGGACACCGAAGCAGGCTGGCGCGGGCATCTGGAACAGGCGTGGTTTGCCGGGGCACATGCCGATATTGGCGGCCATCTGGATCGGAAAACCGACAGTCGCGGCCTGTCCAATATTCCGCTGGTCTGGATGCTGGAACGGGCCGAAATGTGTGGCATCACCCTGCCCGAAAACTGGCGCGACAGGTTTCCCTGTGACGTCAATGCTCCGGCCATTGGCAACCACAGCGGCATCGCCCGATTCTTTTTGTTGCGAAAACCACGGGTTGTCGGGGAAAAACCCGGTGAATATATTCACAATTCCGTGGCCAAAAGGACGATAGAGCCCCCAGCAATCCCAAGGCAGCAAACCCAATAACCGGCCAATCGGTGTATTTTTTCAACAATGGGTCGCTACCTTGAATTTCTCGGGGCAATAGCTCTTGGCAGTCGTTGCAGCCCTTGCCGTTTTGTGCCACAACAACGGTCATACGCAATACACATTCCCCGGGGGAATCAAAATGACCGACTTCGCAACGGCACGCACGACCATGGTAGACTGTCAGGTGCGTCCTTCCGACGTAACCAAATATCCAATCATCGAAGCCCTGCTTGCCATCCCGCGCGAGGAATTTGTGCCCGAACCGCGCAAGGCCGTTGCCTATAGCGGTGCGCATCTGGATCTGGGGGCCGGACGGGTGCTGCTCGATGCACGCACATTCGCCAAGATGCTGGAAGCCGCGAATATACAACCCGATGAAATGGTGCTCGATCTGGGCTGCGGGCTTGGCTATTCCAGCGCCATCATCGCACATTTGGCCGAGGCCGTTGTCTGCGTCGAGGAAAACGAAGATCTGGCATCCGAAGCAACAAGCATTTTGGCCGCAAATTCAGTCGATAACGCCGTGGTTATCACCGCCCCATTGACCGAAGGAGCCGCCAAACACGGTCCCTATGATGTTGTAATCACCGAAGGGGCCGTCGAAGAAGTGCCAAATACGGTGTTGGCACAAATCAAGGACGGTGGCCGGATCGTAACAATCCTCGCCAATGGAAACAGAGGCGACTGCATGGTCGGCCATAAACGCGGCGACCAAATCGACTGGCGTCGGGCTTTTGCCGCAACAGCACCGGTTCTGGCAGGTTTTGAGAAAAAACCGGGGTTCAACTTTAATTAACCTTGTTCGGTATAAGTAGGGACACCGCATGTGTCACCACAAACAAGGACGATGAAATCGAGGGAAATTTAATGGCTAAATGGCTGAAAGTCGCAGTTACATCCGGGGCAGTTGTCCTTTCGGCTGCCAATATGGCGGGTGCGCATACGATGTCGCTGGCGGATGCCTTGGTACAGGCCTATACGACCAACCCGCAATTATCGCTGCAACAGGCCACCCTGCGCACCACCGACGAAGGTGTGATCACTGCGCGGGCCGCCTTGTTGCCAACCCTTGGCCACGAAACCAAGCTGAGCATCTCCAAGGATTTGGGGAACACCCCGCTTGCGGCAGACGGGGATCTGGAATTGCAGATGACAACCCGTCTGGCCATGCAATTGTATGATGGCGGTGCCGATCGCAAAAATGTTGCAGCCGCCCGTATGGCCGTTCTGGCAGCGCGGGCCGCCCTGAAAAACGTGGAACAACAGGTTCTGTTAAACACAGTCAGCGCCTATATGAATGTGCGCCGCGAACAGGCCTTCGTGCGCTTGGCCCAAAACAACGTGCGCGTGTTGCGCGAACAGGTCCGTGCGGCAAACGATCGTTTTGCTGTGGGCGAAGTCACCCGCACTGACGTCAGTCAGGCCCAGGCCCGTCTGGCGCAGGCCCTGAATACGCTGGCGTCCAATCGCGGAAATTTGCAAAAATCCATCGACGGTTTCGTTGCTGTTGTTGGTAAAAAACCCGGCACCCTGCGGACACCGCCACCGGCCCCCAAAATCCCTTCCAAGGTTTCCAAAGCCGAGGCCGTTGCCATTTCCCGCCATCCCCGGGTGGTCGAGGCGCAGTATTCTGTCAAAGCCGCCGAATTGCGCAAAGAAGCCGCCGGCAAAAACCGCCTGCCAAATATCACGGCCGCGTTGACCCACAATGTACAGCGCACCTTGAACGGAAACGGATTTCCAAACAACAATTCGCTGACCGCCGAAATCAAAGGCTCGTTAACCCTTTATGCCGGCGACCAATTGAACAGCCAACGCCGTTCTGCGCTGGCATTTCTGGAACAGGCACAATCCAATTTGCAATTGCAGGGCTATATCACCCGCCAGAGCCTGCGCAACGCCTATACCGATCTGCTGACCGCCCGCGCGGCAATCGTATCCGGCCGCGAGCAAGAGCGCGCCGCTCGCGTCGCCTTTGAAGGGGTCCGCGAAGAAGCCAAGCTGGGCGCACGCACCACACTTGATACACTTGATGCCGAACAGGAAGTCCTGAGCGCCAAGTCAAATCTGGTGGCTGCCGTGCGTAATGAATATGTGGCGCGTTATGCAGTTCTGGCTGAAATGGGGTTGCTGACAGCGGAACATCTGAAACTGGGCGTGCCGATTTACAATCCGGATGTGAACTACGCCAAGGCCGTTAATTCACAAAACAATCCCTTGGGAACCAAGCGCCTGAAGCTGTTTGAAAAGCTGAAAAAGCGCAAAGGCAACTAAGGCAGCCCCGATCAACGCTAAAAAGGCACGTTTTCCGGCGTGCCTTTTTTCATTTTTCAGCATTGCTTTTATACGCCAGTGGAGCCAAGGGTATATAAATCACCCAACCTATGTAAATCTATAGTAGCAATTCGTGCTTTTTCAATAAGTTGTTCGACTCAGAGAATCACCCTATCACCCCCGCATAGGCCATGAATGGTTTGGCTTCGCCAAATCAGAAGCTTATCAAAGGGAATGAAAATGGAATTTGTATCAGTATTTGCGTTTGGCGGCGGTCTGGGATTTATTCTGGGCTTTGTATTTTTCGCTGTGTTCTATGCATTCCTTGGTTAAATGTTGTGGCAAACGAAACCGACCTTTTGGGTTAGTCTCCGAGTAAAAGGTAGCTGTCACCACCCGACAGCAAGAGTAACCGTTTGAGGTAACATTTGTTTTTTTTGCTGTCGACACACGCGCGACAGCAAAATATTGCCGCAAGCTTGCCCCCCGCGAGCTTGCGGTTTTCTATGTGATAGAGGCCTGTAGGATTAAGGCTCTGCAGACGCATTGACCAAATTTCTCAACATGCTAAACCGCGCGTGTAATTATAGGAAGCGTTATGAACCTCTTTGCCGATATCAAAACCCTTGTGACCGACAGCCTGCACAGCATGCAAGCCACCGGCGCACTGCCCGCTGATCTGGATTTTAGCAACGTAACCGTGGAACCGCCGCGCGATGCGATGCATGGGGATATGGCAACCAATGCGGCGATGGTGCTGGCCAAACCGGCCCGTAAGAAGCCGCGTGAAATTGCGCAGACACTGGCCGAAATATTGGTCGCGGATCCGCACGTCATCAGCGCGGATGTCGCCGGCCCGGGTTTCCTTAACCTGCGGATTGATCCGGCCAACTGGCGGGCTGTTGTCCCTGCCGTGCTGCAAAAAGGGGCCGATTTTGGCCGTTCCGACATGGGGAAATCGCGGCGTGTGAATGTTGAATACGTGTCTGCCAACCCGACCGGCCCGCTGCACGTCGGCCACACACGCGGTGCTGTTTTCGGCGATGCCTTGGCCAGCCTGCTTGATTTCGCCGGATATGATGTGACCCGCGAATACGTGATCAATGACGGCGGCAGCCAGATTAACACCTTGGCACGCTCTGCTTATTTGCGCTACCTAGAGGCCCACGGTCAGGAAGTCTCCTTTCCCGATGGCGTTTATCCCGGCGATTATCTGGTGCCGGTCGGACAGGCGCTTAAGGAAAAATTCGGCGATACCTACGTGGATCAGCCCGAAGACGCCTGGCTCGAAGAATTCCGCAATTTTGCCACCGATGCAATGATGGACCTGATCCGCGAGGATCTCGCGCTTTTGGGCGTAAAAATGGACGTGTTCTTTTCAGAAAAATCGCTCTATGGCACCGGCAAAATCGAAGCCTGTTTGCAGACCCTCAAGGACAAGGGCCTGATTTACGAAGGCACGCTCGAACCCCCAAAAGGCAAAAAACCGGATGACTGGGAGCCACGGGTGCAAACCCTGTTCAAATCTTCCGAATTTGGCGATGATGCGGACCGTCCGGTGATGAAATCCGACGGCAGCTGGACCTATTTTGCCCCGGATATTGCCTATCATCACGACAAAATCCTGCGCGGGTTTGACGAATTGATCGACATCCTCGGGGCCGATCACGGCGGTTATGTTAAACGGATGAAGGCGGCTGTAAACGCGCTTTCGGATGGGAAGGTTCCGCTCGATATCAAACTGTGCCAGCTGGTGCGCCTGTTCAAAAACGGTGAACCGTTCAAAATGTCCAAACGGGCGGGAACCTTTGTGACCCTGCGCGATGTGATCGATCTGGTTGGTCCGGATGTGACCCGTTTTGTGATGCTGACCCGTAAAAACGACGCACCACTGGATTTTGATTTCTCCAAGGTTCTGGATCAATCCAAAGACAATCCGGTGTTTTACGTGCAATATGCCTTTGCACGGGTGAATTCCGTGATGAACAAAGCACGCGATGGCGGGCTGGATGTGTCCGATACCGGTTTGCAAAATGCGGATCTGGACGGTTTGTCGGATGATGCCGAACTGGGCTTGCTGAAAAAACTGGGCGAATGGCCACGGATGCTCGAGCTTGCCGCCAAACACCATGAACCACACCGGATAGCATTTTATCTGTTTGATCTGGCCTCGGAATTCCATTCGCTGCACAATCTGGGCAAAACCAACCCCGAAATGCGCTTCTGGCAACCCGAAAACCCTGACCTGTCCCAAACCAAGATTGCACTGATCCGCTCTGTGGCGGTTGTACTTTCGGCTGGTCTTGGTATTCTAGGCGTGACCCCGATGCAGGAAATGAGATAAAAGCGGAAAAAATCGCTTATCTAGGGGTTAGAGCAGAACAATCCACAACATGTTGTGGGTACACAAGAGGCAAACCCGATGGCGAAGCAACGCAAAGCAAGTAAAGATTCAGCTCAAACCGAGTCAGGCGGCCTCGGTATTATGCACATGGCGATGAATTGGGCCATTGCGGGGGCCTCTTTGGCCGTGGTTGGCGGATTTGGTTATTGGGCTGTTTCCCTTGGCACACGCAATCCCAACGAAGTCCCTATTATTCGCGCCATGGAAGGCCCTGCACGCGTACAGCCCGACAATCCGGGCGGCGAACAAGCCAGTCATCAGGGTTTGGCCGTAAACAGTGTGCAATCAAGCGGGGGCGTCGCGGCACCGGCAAATCAGGTGGCGCTGGCCCCCGAGCCCGAACCATTGTCGAGCGAAGATTTGGCCCGTGCCGATTTGCAGCCGGTACAAAAACCGACAAAACCTGCCGTGGCTGTGGCTCCGACAGAACCCGAACAACAACAGCTGGCCCAGAAATCCGAAGCCCCCCAAGAGGCCCCCTCCCCTTTGGATGATCAGCTTTCAGGCCGAATCATTCAGGACACGCCTTATTCTCCGCGCCGTTCCCTGCGCCCGATTTCCCGCCCGCAAGGGTTGGCGGCACAATTGGAAAATGTCCAGCCTGCCAGCGCCCCCCCAACGCCCCTGGCAGAAAGCGTCGAGTCTGTACCGCTTGGCACACGCCTGATTCAGCTCGGGGCTTATGACAGTCGGGATTTGGCAGCGCAGGAATGGGACAAGCTTTTTGCCAAACACGGGGATCTTCTGGATGGCAAGAAACGCCTGATTCAGGCTGCCGAATCTGGCGGGCGTAAATTCTTTCGTCTGCGCGCCGTTGGTTTTGCCTCCAAAGACGAGAGCCGCACCCTGTGTTCCGCTCTGCTGGCACGCGGCACCCCCTGCATTCCGGTTACCGCCCGATGAGCGCGGCCAATGCGGTTATTCTGGGCTGTGTCGGACCACATCTAGGCCCCGAAGAAAAAGCCTATTTCCGCGATGCAAATCCGTGGGGATTTATCCTGTTTGCACGCAATATCGAAACGCCGGCACAAGTACAGGCGCTGATTGCCGACTTACGCGAAACCGTAGGCCGCAATGTGCCGGTTTTACTCGATCAGGAAGGCGGGCGCGTCCAGCGTTTGCGTGCCCCGCACTGGCGTGAATGGATGCCGGCACTGGATTTTGTCAAGGCGACGCAAGCCTCCGAACGGGCAATGTTTTTGCGAAACCAGCTAATTGCAGCCGAAATGCGTGACCTTGGCTTTGACGTAAATTGCGCGCCCATGCTGGATGTCGCCACAGATATCAGTCACGAAATCATTCAGAACCGTTGTTATGGATTTGACGCCGGTATCGTGGCCAAAATGGGCCGGGCGACAGCGGATGGATTGCTGTCGGCAGGCGTGTTGCCGATCATCAAACACATTCCCGGGCATGGGCGTACCCCTTTGGATTCCCACAAAGATTTGCCTGTTGTCGATACGCCTCTGGCCGAATTACGTGATACGGACTTCATCCCGTTCAAGGCGCTCAATGATCTGCCGATGGCAATGACCGCGCATATCGTTTACCCCGCCATTGATCCGGAAAAATGCGCCACTCTGTCGGCCCCGATGATCGACACAATACGTCAGGATATTGGATTTGACGGGCTGTTGATGTGTGATGACCTGTCGATGCACGCCCTTGGCGGCAGCTTTGGCGAACGGGCAAGCGGGGCCGTGGCGGCCGGTTGTGACATGCTGCTGCATTGCAACGGCGAGCGTTCCGAAATGGACCCGATTTTGGCCCAAACCCCTGCCCTCTCCGGTAAATCTGCCGCGCGTGCCGAAAATGCTTTGACCGCCCGGAAAACGCCGCTTGAATTTGACCACACTGCGGCACTGGCCGAAATCGAGAGCCTGAGCCATGGCTGATGATTTATTCAGCGAGGACATTCGCAACACCACCGCCGAACGCATCAAGGCCGAAGCATTGGTTGTGGATGTGGACGGATTTGAAGGTCCGCTGGATTTGTTGCTCACGTTGGCACGCACCCAAAAGGTGGACCTGCGCAAGATTTCCGTGCTGGCCCTTGCAGAACAATACCTGCGCTTTGTCGAAGAGGCCAAGAAACTGCGCATCGAGCTGGCGGCGGATTATCTGGTGATGGCCGCATGGCTGGCATTTTTGAAATCGCGCTTGTTATTGCCACCGGACCCCGCCGAAGCAGGGCCAAGTGGCGAAGAACTCGCCGCACATCTGGCATTTCAGCTCGAACGTCTGGAGGCCATGCGCCGCGTCGCCGCCCGCTTAATGGCGCGTGACCAATTGGGCCGCGATTTCTTTGCCCGTGGCGTTCCCGAAGATGTTTCGGTCAAACGCAGCGTAGAATACAAGGCGACGGTTCTGGACCTGATGCAGGCCTATGCACGCCTGCGCACCAAAGACAGCTTTGAGCCGCTGCACATGAAGGAACGCGATAACGTGTTCACCATGGAACAGGCGCTTGAGCGTATGAAAACCCTGATTGGCCATGCTATTGAATGGTCCGACCTGAGCCAGTTTTTGCCCGACGGTTGGCAAACAGACCCGAAACAACGCCGTTCTGCCACTGCCGCGACCTTTGCGGCCTCGTTGGAACTGGTTAAGGCCGGTAAACTGGAAATCCGCCAACAAGAAACTTTTGCCCCCTTACAACTGCGAGCCAAGCTATGAGCATCGAGCCTGAAGACGTCTCTGAAAGCCTGTTTGAAGCCCCCCCGATTGCGGAACAGGAACGCATGGTCGAAGCCATTCTGTTTGCCTGTGCAGAACCGCTTAGCCGCGCCCAAATAGAGACCCGCATGCCGCATGGCTCCGATGCAGGAGAGGCGCTTGTACACCTGCGCAAACGCTACGAGGGGCGCGGGGTGAACGTGGTCAGGGTTGGGGATGGCTATGCCTTTCGCACGGCCCCCGATCTGGGGTTTCTCATGCAACGCGAAGCAAAAGAAACCCGAAAACTATCGCGAGCGGCGATCGAGACCTTGGCCATTATTGCCTATCATCAACCGGTAACCCGTTCTGAAATAGAGGAAATTCGTGGCGTTTCCGTGTCCCGCGGGACGCTGGATTTACTGCTGGAACTGGAATGGATCAAATTGGGTCGGCGCCGCATGACCCCCGGACGTCCAGTGACATTTATTGCCACGCAAACATTTTTGGACCATTTCGGTCTGGAAAACGCACGCGATCTGCCCGGCGTCCGCGAATTGCGCGATGCGGGGTTGCTCGATAATCGACCGCCCCCCGGCATGGCCATGGCACAAACAGACGGCGAGGACGAAGATCAAGAGGACATGTTTGATTGATCCGCGCCTTGGTTGCGCTACATTTACCGGATATTGCGGTGAAAACCTGCATTCAGGAGCAATGATATGGACCGAATACTGAACATGATCATGCGCATGGTTTTGCGCAAAGTTATGAACAAAGGTGTTAACAAAGGCATTGATATGCTGGCGAAGAAAGAGGTCCAGAGCGATGAACCTTTGACCAAGGAACAACGGGTTCAGCGGCGGTTGCACAAGCGCCGCATGCGCGAGCAGAGCCAGAAAGCAAAACAGCTCGCGCGGGCCACCCGCCGTATCGGGCGATTTTAAAGCATTTCACCTAAACCTGAATCCCCAAACCTTGCCGCGCTTTTGGGGATATCCCGCCTCAAGTTAAAGGCGAAATGCCCTAGGCCGCCTTGGTCACGTCCAGATCGTAAATCCAGTCAAACCGTTGCGTCATCAAACTTGGGGCGATTTTTCCGGCGATGCCCATACCTGTATGCAATCCGAACCGCACCAGCGGGTTTTCTGCATGGTAGATTTTTGAATTCCCCAAGGATGTTTGCTGCACCTTGCTCGCGCGGGGCTTGCGCAAATGTTCATAGCTCTGCAACGCCTCCGGCACATTATCCCCCCGATCAAGCATTGCCGCCAGAACCCAGGCATCCTCAAGCCCCATACAGGCCCCTTGTGCCATGTAAGGCAACATCGGATGCGCCGCATCCCCGAGCAAGGCAACCCGCCCCTTGGCCCAATGTGACAATTGTGGATGCGCGAAAAAACCCCAGAGGATTGGATGTTCCACCTGCCCCAGTAATTCGCGCACATAAGGATTCCAATCCGCAAAAGCTGCCTGCAAATTGGCGGGGCTGTCGATCTGGTTCCAACCCTCTGCAGTCCAGTCCGCACGTTCCTGAACCGCAACAATGTTGATCAGGGATCTGTCCCGCAGCGGATAAACCACTATGTGCCGTTTAGGTCCCAGATACAGGCGTGTGCCGGCTTGTTCGGCAAAACGCAGGAAATTTTGTGCAGGGACCAGACCACGCCATGCCGCCTGCCCTGTGTAGCCCGGTTTTGTGCCGGCAAAATGGGTGGCACGACAGGGCGAACGTACCCCGTCCGCCGCAATCACTGCGTCAAACGCCTGATCCGGTTGCACAGAAACCACGCCTTTTTCCACATCCAGAACCTCGCAAGCGCATCCTAGACGGGTTTTCACCCCCGCCGCGTCGCAGGCAGCAGCCAGATCCGCGAGCAAATCGGCCCGATGCAATTGCAAGAACGGTTTACCTGCCTGCCGGTTTTGCGGCAAACGCGTGATCACCCGACCGGATTTATGATCGCAAAGCTCCACCACAGATGGCATATTTCCAGAATTTTTGGCGATCGGATCCAGCCCCAAAGCCTGAAGCACGGCAATACCGTTGGCGCTGATCTGGAGGCCGGCTCCGACCTCGCCCAGAGTTTCAGCCTGTTCAAAGACCTGCACCTTGGCCCCGCGTTGCGCCATCGCCAATGCAGCTGCCAAACCGCCGATGCCGGCCCCGATCACCGCAACATTTTTTCCATTTAAATGCACATCATGCTCCTTTTCCACAAAAAAACCGACGCCCACAAGAGTGCCGGTTTTCAGTATTCTTCACGTAAACATCGTCTTAGCTGTCCCGATGAACCTTTTCTTTGCGCTCGTGGCGTTCTTGCGCCTCAAGCGAAAGGGTTGCAATCGGACGTGCGTCCAGACGTTTCAAGGAAATCGGCTCCCCGGTGTCCTCGCAATAGCCATAAGCCCCTTCTTCGATCCGACGCAACGCGGCATCGATTTTGAGAACCAGTTTGCGCTGACGGTCGCGCGTGCGTAATTCCAACGCGCGATCGGTTTCTTCAGAGGCACGATCCGCCACATCAGGGATGTTGCGCGTGCCTTCCTGCATGACTTCGATGGTGTCACGAGTATCAGCCATCAACGAGTTTTTCCACTCGATCAGCTTGTTCCGAAAATACTCGGTCTGACGTTCGTTCATGAACGGTTCATCGTCAGCAGGCCGGTAATCGGTATCCAGAATGACCTCCGCTTTCATCCTTCACCCTCACTATGCTGGTTAATACAAACAGTTTTTTCTGCTTTCGAGTGTGCATGTAGCGGGATTCTTGTACTTTGTCACCCCCGCATCGACACCAGAGCGTGTAATCGATGCAGACCACACGACATTAACCACGATTATGCGCAGATGCCGCCATTGCCAACCCGTCAACCACCGCGGTAAATGCCTCTGTCTGATGCACGGATGCATCTGGAAATATATCAGCCAACAAATCCTGTACATCCGACATCAAGCTGGATCCCCCCACAAAAACAACGGTCCCAACCTTGGCGGGCGCGATGGCGGCCATCTTGAGCGTGTCCACAACTCCCGTTTGGATTGCCGACATATGGTCCATAAGGGAGCTGGCCATCCGGCCCTTGTCCAGCGGTACTTGCAGGTTTTTCTCAACAATCGAAAGGTTAATATTTGCCCCCTGCCCGTTGATTTTATTCGCAGCAATTTTACCGGCCTCAACCGCAAAGGCCACATCATGGCCAAGCTGGTTCTCCAGAATGTCATGCAAGCGGTCAAACTGCGCGGGCTGAACCGCCTGTTGGCGTAGGTACGCGACCTCTTGCAGGGTTTCGGGAGTATACAGAAAGGGAATCACCTGCCACGTCGCCAAATCATGAAACAGCTTGTTAGGCGCGGTCAGTTCGCCGGCCCCCATCGCCTTGTTAATCTTCGCCCCTCGGCCAAATTCCGGCATCACGTGGTCAAAACTGATTGAGCGATCAAAATTGGTTCCCCCGACCCGTACCCCGTGGCTGGCCAGAATATCAATACCGGCCGGTTGCTTGCGAAACAGGGTGAAGTCCGATGTGCCACCGCCAATATCAACGATCAAATGGACTGTTTTCTCATCACCCGCCGGATTGGCCGCCAGCGCCGCGGCCTCCGGTTCGAACATGAAGTCTACTTCTTTGAAACCCGCCCGTTTGTAACACAGGGTCAAATCCGTCAGCGCCTGCGCATCGCGCGTGGCGTTGTCGGAGTGAAAATGCACTGGACGTCCGGATATGGCGGTATCAAAGCTCTGATAGCAGGCTGCCTCGGCACGGGTTTTGATCCGGGACAGAAACCGGGCTATAATGTCGACAAAGCTCACGGTTTCCCCCAGAAACCGGCGGTTTTCATGCATCAGCGGCGTACCAAGGACGCTTTTCAACGCGCGCATATAGCGCCCTTCCAAGCCTTGAACCAACGCCCGATTGGCCTGTGTGCCGAAAACCGTTTTGCGGGCCTCGAAATCAAAGAAAACCGCCGTGGGAACGGTTTCCTTCCCCGGCTCTATTTCGACCAGAAACGGTTTGCCATTCACCGCAATTCCAGCCGCAGAATTGGAGGTGCCAAAGTCTATTCCAAGGGTATTTTGTGTCATTTCCGGCACCAAAGCAGATAAAGGAACAGCGCGGGATAAGGGAGTTTGCGCCACGTCGCAACCCCAAGCGAAACGAAAACTCTAGCGAGGCCGCGTATTTTGCGATATTGCAGCGCAAACAGGAATGAAATGGACGCGAAGATGAAATTCGAAGGTACCAAAGATTATGTTTCAACCGACGACCTGACCGTGGCCGTCAACGCGGCAATCGCGCTGGAACGCCCCTTGCTGGTCAAGGGCGAACCGGGCACCGGCAAAACCGAGCTGGCCTTGCAGGTGGCGGCGTCTTTGGGCTTGCCGATTCTGGAATGGAACATCAAATCCACCACCAAGGCGCAACAGGGCCTGTATGAATATGACGCGGTTTCGCGGCTGCGCGATAGCCAGTTGGGTGATGAACGTGTGAACGATGTGCGCAATTACATTAAAAAAGGCAAACTCTGGCAGGCCTTTGATGCAGATCACCGGCTGGTGCTGCTGATCGACGAAATAGACAAGGCCGATATCGAATTCCCCAACGATTTGTTGCAGGAATTGGACAAAATGGAATTCCACGTTTACGAGACCGGTGAAACTATCAAGGCCAAATTGCGCCCGATTGTAATCATCACCTCCAACAATGAAAAAGAGCTGCCCGACGCGTTTTTGCGCCGCTGTTTCTTCCATTATATCCGGTTTCCCGATGCGGATACGATGAAGAAAATTATTGATGTGCATTTCCCGAATATCAAACAATCCTTGGTTCAGGAGGCCCTGAGCCAGTTTTTTGAAATTCGCGAAACACCGGGATTGAAGAAAAAGCCATCGACCTCCGAGGTACTCGACTGGCTAAAACTGTTATTGGTCGAGGATCTGGATGCAGCGGATTTGCGGCGGGATGGTGCCAATGCGCTGCCCAAATTGCACGGCGCTTTGCTCAAGAACGAACAGGACGTGCATTTGTTTGAACGGCTGGCGTTCATGGCGCGGGGGAAACGATGACGCCAACGGGTTGCATGCGAATAAAAAACGGTCCAGACGCGCGGCTTGATATGTCGCGCGCCTTTTTGATTTTCCATGAAACAAGTAAACCCAAAGAAAATTTACAAAAAAAATGGCGGCTAATCCACAAGATTCATGAAAGTCTGCCTGTTTGTCTTGGGAAACTGAATGGGCCTTGCATTAGCTTGGTTAACGCCTTGTATCCTAGGCATTTTTGGAATTTTACCAACGGCCACCACCCAAACGATCTCAACACAAACCAGAATACACGCGGTGCGCGTGTTAGGGAAACCCTGCCCCGCACCGTATTTTTGCGGGGAACTGGCCGCAATTTTGCCCTAATCTATTGGTTAACAGCAAAGGGTAACGATCAGACACAGCAGTTGAATGCCCAAATCGCCAAGCTGATCCCTTGTATAGAGTATCCAGTATGACCCGTATAAAATCACTCGTTTTTTCCTGTTCAGCAATGGCACTTTCGGCCTGCGGGGCCACCCAATCCACCGGCGTTTCCAAGCGTGCACAAGGAACGGAAAACTGGCCCGCAATGCAGGCTTTTGCCTCCAGTCGCGCCGCCAGTTCGGTAAACCGTTCCAATCTGGACATTCTTAACGAATTTCTGGACCTCAGTTTTAGCCTCGAAAGTGGTCAGCGGCTGCCGCGTTTAACGAGATTTGAAGGCCCGATCACCGTGGCCTTTGCCCAGCCGGTAAAACCGGTCACCAGCCGCGATATGGATGCGCTTTTATCCCGGTTGCGCACCGAGGCAAACTTAGACATTTCCCGCATTTCCAACCCGAAAAAGGCCAATATCGTGGTGGAAACCATGCCAAAAGCAGAATTACAGCGGGCTGCCCCATCTGCTGCATGTATCGTGGTGCCAAGGGTTTCAAGCTGGGCAGAATTTCGCAAATTCCGCCGCAACCGGCTAACGGACTGGTCCTCGCTTGACCGTCGCGAACGCGCGATGATTTTCATGCCCGAGGACATCTCCGCCCAGGATGCCCGTGATTGTCTGCACGAAGAACTGGCCCAAGCGCTCGGCCCGCTGAATGACCTGTATCGACTGCCGGACAGTGTTTATAACGATGATAACTTCCACATCATCCTGACAGCCTATGACATGATGATTCTGCGCGCCTATTATGCACCGGAAATCCGTAATGGCATGGCCCGTTATGAGGCCGCCGCTGTGTTGCCACGCATCCTTGCCCGCGTTAATCCACTCGGAAATTCCGCACCGGCCCGGGGATTGGAACCGACCCGTCGCGACTGGATCAATGCCGTTGAAAATGCGCTTGGCGTCAAGCAATCGGATACAGCGCGTATGAAATCCGCTGACAAGGCCGTGCGCATTGCCAAACAGGCCGGCTATACCGATCACCGTTTGGGGTTCAGCTATTTTGCCCGTGCGCGTGTGTCCATCTCTGCCAATCCCGAACGCGCCGCTGCAGATTTCGCCCGGGCCTATACAATTTTTAACAAAATTTTTGGTTCCAACGACATTCATACCGCGCAAACGGCACTTCAAATGGCATCCTTGTCGATTTCGGCTGGCCGCTATGACACCGCACTCCGTTTCATCAACGAAGCCATCCCGCCGGCAAAATCCGCTCAGAACGGCCGCCTGCTGTTCAGCCTGCTGGCAATGAAGGCCGAGGTCGTTGCCCAGCTGGGCAATCCCGGGGCGAGCGCGGCGTTGCGCCGCGAAGCCGTGGCATGGGGACGCTACGGTATTGTGCCGCCGGCAGAAATAGCCGATAGGTTAGCTATCATTGCCAAACTCAAGCCCGGACACCCGGCCTAGTCAGGAAATATCATGCTCGTCACACTCGCTTTTGTTTTGGGATTGGCCATTGGTTGGCTGCGGGCCAAGAAAATGGGCGGCAACCGCATGGACTGCGTTCAATACGCGGTGGTCCACGCGCTTGCACTTACCTTGCTTGTGCTGGTCGGCTGGGTGATCGTCGGCTGGCTCAACTGGGTGTAACCGCCTATGTTTATTCGTTTTTTTGAACTGCTACGTGCCGTGGGCATACCGGTTTCCCTACGGGAATATCTGGCATTTCTCGAGGCCCTGAAAGCAGGCATCGTGATGTATGACGTGGAGGGATTTTATTACCTCGCGCGCCTGACCATGATCAAAGACGAACGCAATCTGGACAAATTCGACCGCGCTTTTTCCGAATGTTTCAAAGGCATAGAAGGGTTAACCGTTGACGACATCATGAACGCCGTGGACGTACCTGAAGATTGGTTAACCAAACTGGCCGAAAAACACCTCTCCCCCGAAGAAATGGCTGAAATTCAGGCGCTTGGCGGGTTTGATAAGCTGATGGAAACCCTGAAACAGCGCCTGAAAGAACAGGAAGAACGCCATCAGGGGGGCAGTAAATGGATCGGCACAGCGGGGACATCGCCATTCGGGGCCTATGGCTATAACCCCGAGGGCATTCGCATTGGTCAGGACAAAAGCCGTCACCAGCGCGCGGTCAAGGTTTGGGACAAGCGCGACTTCAAGAACCTCGACGATAGCGTGGAACTGGGCACCCGCAACATCAAGGTTGCCCTGAAACGCCTGCGCAAATGGGCGCGCAGCGGGGCGGATGACGAACTGGATCTGGAGGGCACCATTCAGGCCACCGCCGAAAATGGTTATCTGGATGTAAAAACCCGCCCCGAGCGGCGCAATGCGGTCAAGGTGCTGTTGTTTCTGGATGTCGGCGGTTCCATGGACCCGTATATCAAACTGGTGGAGGAGCTTTTCTCGGCCGCGCGCACAGAATTCAAGCACATGGAATATTTCTATTTCCACAACTGCCTGTACGAAGGCGTGTGGCGGGACAACGCCCGTCGCTGGACCGAACAAATGCCCACCATGGACATTCTGCACACCTATGCATCTGATTACAAATGTATTTTTGTTGGCGATGCCAGCATGTCCCCCTATGAAATCGCCTATCGCGGCGGGGCTAATGAACACTGGAATGAAGAAACCGGCGAAACATGGTTACGTCGCGCACAAGAACAATGGCCGGGGTCCGTCTGGATCAACCCAGTGAAACAGGAGCACTGGCGCTACACCCAGTCAATCGAAATGATCCGCCAGATTTTCAGCGATAAAATGTACCCGATGACCCTGAAAGGCATCGAATCCGCGATGAAAGAGCTAGGTCGCTAGGATAAAAAAACCTATCCTGCAGGGAAATTACCGTTTTCCGAAAGGCCCGCCATGTCCACCGCCCCTATTGTCGAAATCGACCTGCCTGGCTTTGCGGTCGATCCTTATCCGGTTCTTGAACAGATGCGCGCACACACCCCCATTGCTTTTGTGCCGCAACTCGGGGCGACCTTGTTCACCCGCCGCGATGATATTTTCGAATGTGAAAAAAACGTGGCTGTTTTTTCATCTGAACAACCCGGTGGGTTAATGGATGTGTTGATGGGAAAAAACATGATGCGCAAGGACGGTGCCCCCCATCAGGCAGAACGGCGCGCCGTCTTTCCCGCCCTGTCCCCGCGCACCGTCCGCGATCACTGGCAAGTGCAGTTCAAAGCGGCTGCAGGGGTGATTCTGGCCGCTCTCGCCCCCCATGGCAAAGCTGATCTGGTCCGTGACTACGCCATGCCCCTGTCCGCAGAAGCCCTGAAAATCGTAACGGGTTTGACCAATATGGATTGGCAAGAACTGGATCGGGTATCACAAGGGATGATCGACGGGATTTCCAATTACGCCGGCGATGCCGCGATCGAATCCCGCTGTCGTAACTGCACTGCCTCTATTGATCGCCACATCAGCGACCGTCTGCCCGAGGTACGGGCCAATCCCGATTCCAGCTTGCTGTCAGTACAGCTACAGGCCGGATTGTCGGAAGATGCCATTCGCGCCAATATCAAG
Source organism: uncultured Paracoccaceae bacterium (assembly GCA_947311485.1). Lineage (GTDB taxonomy): Bacteria > Pseudomonadota > Alphaproteobacteria > Rhodobacterales > Rhodobacteraceae > Amylibacter. The sequence goes on along the minus strand of CAMZLM010000168.1, from coordinate 13,524 downwards.
CTGGCGATTTCCGGAGGCCAGAATGAACCGCGCGATGCGATTGCCGGTGTGATTTGGGCGCTGTTGCGCAACCCTGAACAACTGTCCCTTGTACAAAATGGCACCCACGGTTGGCGAGAGGCATTCGAAGAATACGCCCGCTGGATTTCCCCGATTGGCATGTCTCCGCGTCGTATTGCTAAAACCGCCACCTTTAACGGGGTGGAATTTATGCCCGGGGAGCGGGTGTTCTTTATGTTCAACTCGGCAAACCATGACGAAAGCTATTTTTCCAAACCTTCGACCTATGATATCACCCGCAACACGGGTCCGGCCATTGCCTTTGGGGCTGGTCCGCATTTTTGCGCCGGGGCCGGTGTCGCCCGCGCCCTGATTGCCGAAATTGCACTACCAATGGTGTTTGAGGCCCTCCCCGGATTGCGACTCTCGGCAGAACCAACAATCACCGGCTGGGCTTTCCGCGGCCTGACAACCTTGCCTGTGCGCTGGAATACCTTGGCCTGACCCTAGCGCTGTTGCCCCTGCCAATCCGGATGCATCCAGACCTGTGCATTTGACGGGCTCAGCGGCCTGCGTCCCAGAATATGGTCACTGGCCTTTTCGCCAACCATGATCGACGGGCCATTCAGATTGCCATTGGTGATGCGTGGAAAAATAGAACTGTCCGCTACCCGCAGCCCATCCACCCCGATCACACGGCATTCCGGATCAACCACCGCCAACGGATCATCCACCGCGCCCATTTTACAGGTGCCACAGGGATGATAGGCACTTTCGGCGTGTTCCATGATGCTGGCATTCAGCTCTTCATCGCTTTGATATTCATTGCCCGGCTGGATTTCATGACCCGCATAGGGTTTGAACGCATCCTGTGCGAAAATCTCGCGGGTGAGGCGAATACAGCGGCGAAAATCCTGCCAGTCTTCCTCCTTGGACATGTAATTGAACAGGATACGCGGGGCCGCCTGCGGGTCAGCCGACCGCAGGGTGACTTCGCCGCGAGATTTGGACCGCATTGGCCCCACATGGGCCTGAAACCCGTGCCCCTCTGCCGCCGCCTGCCCATCGTAGCGCACGGCCATCGGCAGGAAATGATACTGGATGTCCGGATACGCCACCCCCGCCCGACTGCGGATAAATGCGGCGGATTCGAATTGATTGCTGGTGCCAAGTCCGGTCTTGGTAAACAACCATTGCGCCCCGATCATGGCCTTGCCAATCAGGTTCCAATGTTTGAACAGGGTGATCGGCTGGGTGCAGGCCATCTGGATGTACATTTCCATGTGGTCCTGCAAGTTTTGCCCCACACCGGCGCGATCCGCGATCACGTCTATACCGTGGTCCCGTAAATGCGTCGCCGGACCGATCCCCGAAAGCATCAACAGTTTAGGCGAATTGATACTGGATGCCGCGATAATCACCTCGCGTCGTGCCCGCAGCACGCCAACCTTGCCACCGCGTGTAACCTCGACCCCGACCGCACGCCCGTTTTCAATCACGATCCGGCGCGCCAAGGCCCGTATGATCCGGCAATTTTCCCGCCGGAGCGCCGGCTTCAGATAGGCATTCGCCGCCGACCACCGCCGCCCCTGCCAGACGGTCTGTTCCATCGGGCCAAATCCCTCTTGCTGGTGCCCGTTGTAATCCCCCGTCACCGGATAACCCGCCTGCGCCCCTGCCTGTACAAAAGCCTGCACCAGCGGGTTGTCCCGCCGACCCCGCGTCACATGCAAGGGACCATCTGTGCCCCGCCACGCCGCATCGCCGCCATGGCCCCCGTCGTGCCAGTTCTCCGTCCGTTTGAAATAGGGCAGCACATCGCTATACCCCCAGCCACTGGCCCCGCTGTCCTGCCAATGGTCGAAATCCCGCGCGTGGCCGCGCACATATACCATCCCGTTGATGCTGGAAGATCCCCCAACAACCTTGCCCCGTGGTGTTGCCAGGACCCGCCCGCCCAAATGCGGCTCCGGTTCGCTCTGAAATCCCCAATCATAGGTTTTCATGTTCATCGGATAACTTAACGCCGCCGGCATCTGGATAAACGGTCCCGCATCAGAACCGCCAAATTCAATCACCAACACCGTGTTGCGCCCATTCTCTGACAACCGATAGGCCATGGCACAACCCGCAGACCCAGCCCCGACAATAATAAAATCTGCTTCCATTTCCATGATCCTGTTTTTGTGAATGACCCACCCGCGCACGGCCCAACAAAAATACGGACGCTTTAGCGCATACCGTTTTGGCGGGGGCCATTCCCAAGCTGCAATTCCAGATATTCCATCACCAACGCCTGCATGGCTGCACGATCCGGCACCGCATCCTGCAAGGCATGGCGCAGGTAAAACCCGTCAATGATGGATGCCATACCTTGTGCAATGTGGTCCGCGCGATCCGTCAACGGGCGCAGGTTAAACACCAGATTGCTGTGCAACCGCCGCGCATAAACCCGCAACAGCCGACGTGCCTCTGATGAATTTTGTGCTTGTACATAGAAGGTCAGCCACGCTGCCACCACTTCCGGCGCAAAGTTTTCGGCGTGGAAACTGGCGGCAACAATCCCGTTCAGCCGTTGCATCGGGGTTTGTGCACGTTTCAGTTCACTCCGCACCTGCGCTCCAAAGCGGGTCAGGATTTCCCGCATTGCCGCCAGAAAGATTTGGTCTTTGCCGCCGAAATAGTGATGCGCCAATCCCGACGACATTCCCGCCCGCTTGGCGATCTGTCCGACCGTAACATCTAGCGATCCAACGCGCCCGACCTCGCCAATAGTGGCATTGATCAGGGCTTTGCGGCGTATGGGTTCCATTCCGATTTTGGGCATGAGGGCACCTTTGTTATGCCCCCGTTTGCTACATTGTTTTTAATTGACTCGTCAATCAATAAAAAATGACACCACCGCATCAAGATAGGCATCCGGTAAAATACACATCAACGCCCCCTCCAGAACCTTGACCTTCACCACTCCCCCCTGCGTTGCATTTGATGTTGCAATTCGTCCACTCGGGGACAGGTCTATTCCGTCCAGTGGCCAAACCAGCCCCGTACTTTCGCATCGGCTCTGGGTCAGTGGGAAAAGAGAAAACCGCGCGTTGGCCGGCATTTCCAACGTAAATTCGGCTGGGCATAGAAAACACAGTTCCCCCTGTCCCAACAGAACCACTGGTTGATCCCTGAATTTTGCCAGCGCATTCAATGCCGCCAACTGATGATCCAAACGATCTCCCAAAAAACCCACAGCCACAATCACCGGTGCCGAAATTGCGCAAAGACATTTTTCAAAATCCGTGGTGTCCTGATCGGCAATGTAAAGAGTTTCAACGCCGGCAGATTTCATTTTCCCGCGATCGACCGAATCCAGATCACCGATCACTTTTTCGGGATGAAAGCCCCAGTCCACCGCACGGTTGCCACCGCCATCCGCGCAAAAAAGTCGGGGGGCCAAAGAAATCGCCCGTTGCAAATCTGTCTTTTTTGCGGCGCCACCGCCTAAAAGTGCCACATTTTCAACACTTTCAACAATTCGAGTAAAGTTTTTCACATTGGTTCCTATTTCGCGCCAATCATCCAGAATTCCATCCTGTTTATTGTTCATTTAGCGTTTTTTCTTAGAAACTTATCACCAAACTCGATAAGTTACATAAGACAGGCTCGGAAAAATAACCATAGTCCCGTTGTTTAGTGAGTAGTAGGATAGAGCGTATATGGATTCGATAGCAAAAATAATGACAGTGTCCTATGGGACGTTCTCTTGCAAGTTGGAGGGGTTTGACGACCCTTTTACAACAATGCAGTTGGTCGCCGAATATTTCCGAAAACTAGCCGCCGAGGACCGCTATTTTGGCGGCGAACCTTTGCAACCTGATACAAATACATTGCACCGCATTGCCGCAGACGCCAACCCCAACCGGGTCGATGCAGAAGTGGACGAAACAGGAATTGTCCTGCGTCAAGCAACAGTCGTGGATGCCGAACCGGACAAGCCGGCAGTTGCAGAAGCTCCCCAACCAACACCGGCCAGCGATCTGCCGGTCTTTGTGTCCAAGCGCACCCCTGCCAAGGCTGCCCCTGTCAAACCGCGAGCAACCGCCAAATCCGACGATACACTTGTCGAACCCACTATGTTTTCCTCACGACGTTCAGCTCTGGAACCGGATGAGAACGAACCACGCCAACCAGCAGCCGAAATTCTGCGCGAAGCCGATCAGCAAAAGCCGGCACCGGCAAAGGCCGTTACAAAAACACCCGATGTAGAAAAAGCGGTTAAGAAAGTCGCCGCTGCCATTACCGAGGATATCGCACCGCAAAAGGCTCCTGCCAAACAGGAACCAACACCCCGCGCCCGCGAAATGCGCGAAAAAGAAAACATCCAGCAGGAAGATGCCGCATTGGACCGTCTGTTGGAAACCACCAATTCCAAACTCGCAAAACCGGCCCATGCCCGCCGCTCAAACGCGCTTGAGCGCCTTAAGGCCGCCGTTGCCGCCACCGAGGCCGAACGCCGGTTGCGGGGCATTGCAAGCCCGGGCCGTCCCAAAGTGAAAGACCTTTCCAGCGAGGCCGACAATTTCCGTCACGAGCTGCGCTCGGTACGTGTATCCCATGAAGAAGCCGTAAAAATCACCCGCCCTGTAGCAAAAGGCGGTGACAGTTCCCGACGGCGCAGTTCTATTGCCACGCTGATTTTGGGGAGCGATCAGCAGGTTGCCGAGGCAGAGATGGCGGCATCGGAAGGTCTAAAAAAAAAACCGGCACCTGACACGCGAACACCCGAAATAGATAAAACACCCCTAGAAGTGGTGCGTTCGGCCCCGGAAACCGGTAATTTTGCCCGATTTGCTGCGAAGTCCGGCGCGGGTACCCTGCTTGAACTCCTCGAAGCCTCGGCCGCCTACCTCGCAATTGTTGAAAACCAACCCCGTTTCAGTCAGGAACGGTTGGTGGCAAACATTGAAGGGTACCTTCAGGAGAACAGTGTTTCCGCCGAGGCAACAAACCGGTCGTTAAACCGCCTGTTGCGTGATGGCCGAATTCTGCGAGTAAAGGCAGACCGTTTTACCATTTCCAAATCCACCCGCCACGGGTATCAGGAAAAACTGGCCGGTTAACACAGGTTATGCCACGTTGATAGTTTATCCCGCCCCTCGCAGTCCGCTGCCGGGGCGGACCCATTTTTTTACTGTTCACGCATTCAGCCAATCAAATTTCAGTGAGAAACGGAATAAACCTGCCTTTGGCATGTTAATAGGGTATCCTACCTGAACGCAGCGGGCGTATGCGCCTATCACCCAAAGGACTTCCCATGCTCAAACGACTACTGGCATTTGTCGCGCTCATATTCTTGTCTACTCCGGCGTTATCAGCGCCACGCGTTTATGTGATAGATCATACCGCCAGTCGGCTCAATTTCGAGTATCTGTTTAACGACGATCCCGTCAAGGGGCAGTTTCCGGACTTCAAGGCAAAGCTATTGCTTGATTTTGAAAACTTCAAACAGTCCGATATATCGTTAACCATTGATACACGCACGGCCAAAGGCGGTTTTGTGTTCGCGACAACCGCGTTGCGGGGGCCTAAAATTCTGAATGCCAAACAATACCCAGCAATCCATTTCCAGTCAAAAAGTGTTCGGCTCACCAAATCCGGAGCAAAACTGGATGGTACCATTACCGTACGAAATACCAGCCGCCCAATCACCCTTTCTGTGCAGTTTTTACAACTTGCGGGCCATTCCCCAAGAGACCGGGAAAAATTGGCACTACGCATCACTGGCAGTTTGAACCGACATGATTTCGGCGCATCCGGCTATCCCAAAATGGTTGGCAAAACTTTGGCGATTGATGTGCTGGCCCATATTTCTCGAAAGCCCTAGCAGATGATTTGGAAAAATACCGACACAAGTTACAGCTTGATGGGCAAAATGCTGCACTGGGGGTTGGCTGCGCTGATTATTACACAGATTGGATTTGGACTTTATCTGGAAAACGCCAAAATTAGCATCGCCGATTTGTATCTTTACGGCTGGCACAAAGCATTTGGCATTCTTGCCCTTGGCCTGATCATTCTGCGTGTCATCTGGCGTCTGGGTTCAGCCACCCCGCAACCACTAGGACCGCAAAACGCACAGGCCAAAATCGCTATATCTCTACACAGGTTGCTTTATGGGCTGATGCTCGTGCTTCCACTATCCGGCTGGATCGCCAGTTCCGCCAGCGGGTTTCCCATGAGCTTTTTCTCCTGGTTCCCCTTACCGGCAATCGCCCCCGTTAGCGAACCAATCGAAGATGTGTTTTTCGCCATCCACGACATCGCCGGCAAGCTGTTGATCCTCGCCCTGCTTTTGCACATCGCAGGGGCCTTGCAACGCCATTTTATCAAAGGCGATGCAACCCTGCGCCGGATGTGGTTTTAACGGCTATTCCCACCCCCAAGGCCGCGCAAACAATCCCAACACCGCCGTCACGTCCTGATCAGTGACCGTCGCATCGGTTTTTTTCAGCTTGGCCACAAGACCGAGTTTTTTGTCCTCAACCACAGCAACAACCTGCGCGCCAACACCCGCGGCTTGCAGCGCTTCGTTATATACACGCGTAATTGCCAAACGGCGCAGATCCGGTTTGAAGATTTTTCCAACAGCTGTTTTAGGCAATTCATCCAACACTTCCAGATACTTAGGTACGGCAGCCCGTTCAACAACATGTTCCTTGGCATAGGCCAACAAATCAGCCGATTGCGTCGTGGCACCGCCGATCAGCTCAACATAGGCAATCGGCAATTCACCCGAATGCGCGTCCGGTTGCCCGATTGCACCGACAAAAGCCACATCAGGATGCCCGGCCAAGGCCTCTTCAATCATCGCCGGATCAATATTGTGCCCGCCGCGAATGATCAAATCCTTCGCGCGTCCGGTAATCCAAAGATACCCATCCGCATCAAGACGCCCCAAATCACCGGTTCGCAAATGCGTTCCACTGGCAAACAGGCCTATATTTTTCGATGCATCTGTATAGGTCTCGCCAACATTCACCCCGGGATTGTTAATGCAAATCTCGCCAACTTCCTCCAGATCACATTCCTTAAGAATACTGCCGTCATCCGCACAATGTAGGATTTTTATATCCGTATGCGGGAAACGCAGTCCAACGGAACCGATCTTTTTCTCGCCATATCGGGGGTTAATAGACACCAGGCAGGTGGCTTCAGTCATGCCGTAGCCTTCAAGCAAGGCAACACCGGTTTCCGTTTCAAACCGGCGAAACAGTTCCATCGGCAACGGGGCCGAACCGCAAAACGCCGCCTCCAGTGTAGATACATCCGCATTGACCGGTCGCTGCATCAACGCGGCAGCCGCCGTTGGCACCGTCACCATAAAGGTCACTTTCCAGCGTTCAATCAACTGCCAAAAATTGTCGAAAACACCGTCCCCGCGATATCCCGCAGGCGTAGGTAATACCAAATGCGCGCCCGAGCAAAGCACCCCGGACCAGATCGGATAGGCCGCAAACACATGGAAAAGCGGCAGCGGACACAGCACAACATCCTGTTCCGTATACAACATTTCCGCACCAAGCCAACCATTATAAAGGATCCCGGAATGGCGATGCTGGGCTATTTTCGGCATACCGGTCGTGCCGCCGGTATGGAAGTGGGCGCAGTACCGGTCGTCCAGATTTTCTTCAAACGTCAGCGCGTCGGCATTCTGTTGGGCCAGTGCTTTGTTGAAATCCAAAACTCTGGCTTTATGCTTTACCTCGACCTTGGGCCGGATAAACGGCACGATCCAGCTTAGTGGCGGTGACAAATGCGGTAGCAGGTCGATCTCGACCACGGTCTCGACACCGGGGGCATGCGCCAACGCCTCTGCCGCCAATTGCGCGACTTCTGTTTTCGGAAAGGCCCGCATCGTCACCAAAACCTTGGCACCGCATTCATTCAGAAGCGCCGCAATCTGTTCCGGTTCCAATGTTGGGTTAATTGGCGCAACAATCCCCGCCGTCATCCCGCCCATCAGGGTAATCAGGGTCTCGTGGCTGGTTGGGAGCAGGTAGGCTACAACATCATTTTCCCCAACTCCAAGCGATCGAAACAGGTTCGCCGCCTGCGTGATCCGGCGGGTCAAATCCGTCCAGTTCAGGGTGGTGGCCTTGTCTTTGGGGCCGGACTTTAACTGAAAACTAACGGCTGGACGATTCGGAAAAGCATCCCGTGTGGTGCACAATCGTTGATAAACGGTTTTTTCACTCCAGCACTCTTCAATAGGCTTTTCCTCTTCCAACCGTTCAGTATCTGCCAGTGTGGCCACTTTAGTCATTCCGTTTTCTCCCAGTATCGGCCTTTGTTTTTCGCGGCCTTATGCATAAAACATGGCTTGGAATACCGAGTAAGGCAAGGGGGGCACACATGTTTCCCCCCTTGAAAACGCAAAAGGGCCGCAACGGAATTCCGTTGCGGCCCTGATAATTTATAGCCGCTGGCCTATTTCAGCGCTGCATCTGTGATCTCGTGTGTCCAGGCACCGGTAGGCGCTTTGGTGATCACCGGATCGGAACCGCCAGACATCAGGCTTTCAACGGTGCGGTTATAATCCGCCTCGTCCAGAGCGCCATTTGAACCGGCTGTCAGCTTGGCAATTTCACGCATCATGCGGCGCTGATGCTTTTCGGTTTGCGCACCGGAGGCGTCGTTGTCCAGTACGATTTCAGCGGCATCATACGGGTTTTCCTCGGCCCATTTCCAGCCTTTCATCGATGCACGAACAAAACGAACCATTTTGTCTTTGAATGCCGTATCCTTCAGGTTCTCACCCAGAACATACATGCCATCTTCAAGCGTTGCCACGCCCTGATCTTCGTATTTGAACACAACCAGATCCTCTGGCTTCAGGCCCGCATCGATGATCTGCCAGTATTCGTTATAGGTCATGGTCGACACACAGGCGGCCTGCCCTTGCAGAATTGGATCGACATTAAAGCCTTGCTTCAGAACCTTGACGCCCCCTTCGGAACCGTCGGTTTTCAGGCCCAGTTTGCTCATCCAGCTGAGGAACGGATATTCGTTGCCATAAAACCAGACACCCAGAGTTTTACCCGGAAAGTCAGCAGGACTGGAGACGCCGGCATCTTTACGACAAGTCAGCATCATGCCGGAATGTTTGAACGGCTGGGCAATATTCACCAGATCCAGACCTTTTTCGCGCGACGCAAGCGCAGAAGGCATCCAGTCCAGCACAACATCGGCACCGCCACCGGCGATAACCTGTGCCGGTGCCACATCAGGGCCGCCCGGTTTAATGGTGACATTCAGGTCTTCGTCTTTGTAAAATCCCTTATCCAACGCAACATAATAGCCGGCAAACTGCGCTTGGGTAACCCACTTGAGCTGCAACGTTACATCATCCGCAGCCTGGGCAATCGAAGCCCCCATGGCCAACACACCAGCCAACGCTGTTGTCATAAATTTATTCATCTTACTCTCCTTGTTGATTTAGTTGATTTTTCTTTCTCAACTTCGTTGTGACGGGTGCCAAAATGTTACTGCTTTTTCCAGTAACGCGACCCCGCCATAAAACGCAGAGCCCGCAAGGGCTGCCACAGTTATTTCGGCCCAAACCATATCAAGCGATAATCGCCCGACCTCGGTCGAGATACGGAACCCCATTCCCACAATCGGGGATCCAAAGAACTCTGCCACAATAGCGCCAATCAACGCCAATGTGGTAGAAATTTTCAAGCCGTTAAAAATAAACGGCATCGCGGCGGGCAACCGCAGTTTTAGCAAGGATTGGAAATAGCTGGCACCATAAGTCCGCATCAAATCCCGCTGCATATGGTCCGCAGCCTGCAACCCCTGCACGGTATTCACCAGCATTGGGAAAAACACCATAACCACCACAACCGCCGCTTTGGATTGCCAGTCAAAACCAAACCACATCACCAAAATCGGTGCCATGCCCACGATTGGCAAGGCCGCCACAAAGTTGCCAACCGGCAACAGGCCGCGTTGCAGAAATGGCGAACGGTCCACCGCGATCGCGGTTAAAAAGGCCGCGCCGCACCCGATAATATAGCCAGACAAGCCGCCTTTGACGATGGTTTGCACAAAATCCACCCATAAAGTTGGCAGGCTATTGGCAAAACGCACCGCAATAGCCGTTGGAGGCGGTAACAAAACCGGACTAATTTCAAAACCTCTGACGGCGGCCTCCCAAATCACCAACAAGGTAATCCCGAAAATCGCCGGCACCAACAACGCCAGTCCGCGAGACTTTGGTAATTTTGACAGCCGCACATTCAACCACCAGGCAAATACCCAGAAAATCAAGGCTCCTACGATCCAGATCATACTGCCATTCCCATTCTTTTGAGCGTAATTTTCTGGATTATCCCGATGATCATCACCAGTGTCGCCGCCAATGCTGCCGCACAAATTAGGGCACTCCATATCTGAATGGTTTGGCCATAATAGCTCCCCGCCAACAAACGTGCACCTAAACCTGCAACCGCCCCTGTCGGCATTTCCCCAACGATTGCCCCAACCAGAGAGGCCGCAACCGCGACCTTAAGCGAGGTAAACAAAAACGGCATAGAGCTTGGCAAGCGCAGCTTCCAAAATACTGTTGATCTTGACGCATTCCATGTCCGCATAAGGTCCAGCTGCATGTGATCCGGACTGCGCAACCCCTTAACCATCCCCACAACCACAGGGAAAAAGGAAAGGTACATTGAAATCACGGCCTTGGGCAGAAGCCCGGATATTCCTACCGCGTTTAGAACCACAATAATCATGGGGGCCACTGCCAAAATAGGAATGGTTTGGCTGGTAATCACCCACGGCATAACCGACATGTCCATCGCTCGACTATGAACAATGCCAACAGCCAAGAGTATTCCAAGCCCGGTCCCCATCAAGAAACCGAGCATGGTCGCTGACAATGTAATCCAGCCATGCCATATCAGAGACCGTTTTGACGTGATTTTTTTCAGAACCGTTGTTTTCCATATCTCCTTAGCGACCTGATGTGGGGCGGGCAGCAGCGGCTTGTCCTGCTCCATGGTATCTGCAACCATTTGAGAAAAGGTTAACGTCTGGTCGGCTCTCTTGGCTTTATCATAAGCCCATGTTGAATTCAGCGCCACGGCGGCCAAATACCAGACCACAAAAATGGCCCCTACCACCGTTAACACCGGTATAATACTGCGCATTAGCCGATCCTCCCGATGTTAACCATTTGTTTGCCTATGTAGCCTAATCTGCAATCAACCATTTGAATGACCTTCCCGCAACCCGTCACGCACGCGATTGGCAATCTCGATAAACTCGGCTGAATCCCGTATCGATAGCGGGCGCTCGCTTGGCAGCGTGCTCTCTATCACATCCGCAATCCGGCCCGGGCGCGGCGACATCACCACAATTTTTGTAGAAAGGTAAACTGCCTCAGGAATTGAATGGGTTACAAACCCGATTGTCTTGTGGGTTTTCGCCCATAATTCGAGGAGTTGCTCATTCAAGTGATCCCGCACAATTTCATCAAGCGCGCCAAAGGGTTCGTCCATCAGCAGGATATCCGCATCAAACGCAAGTGCCCGCGCAATGCTGGCCCGTTGCTGCATGCCGCCCGAGAGCTGCCAAGGGAATTTCTTCTCAAATCCGGTGAGTTCCACCAGCTCAAGCACGCTTTTCACACGCGCAGCTTGATCGGCCTTGGAGTACCCCATAATTTCCAACGGCAAGGAAATATTACCCGCAATTGTTCGCCACGGATACAATCCCGCCGCCTGAAAAACATAGCCATAAGCCCTTGAATTTCGGGCCTCCTCCGGGCTAACGCCATTGACGGTAATGGAGCCGCCGGTCGGTTTCTCCAGATCTGCCATTACCCGCAAAAATGTCGTCTTCCCACAACCCGAAGGGCCAATAAACGATACAAACTCGCCTTTGTGAATATCCAGATTGATGTCTTGCAACGCATGCACTGGCCCGTCGTTTGTTTCAAACGTCAGGCTCAGATTTTTAGCGCTAATGATGGTTTGGTCGCTCATTGACTGTTCATTCACTTCTATTAAATACCGGCCGGAATATTCAGCGGATCACGGTCAATTTTACGGGGAGAATTCAGCTCTTTCCACTTGCTCAGGGACTTTTGCGCCGATGAAAATGCCGGACGCGGCACAAAACGACCACGGCCCGGTTGTGGTTGGCTGTTTTGCCCCCACGCCCAGATCACTTCCCCGCGGCTCAGGGTAAACCGGCTTTGCGCTTTGACTTCAAAACCCTCGAACACATTGTAATCCAGAACAGAATGGTGATTGGACTGGCTAATGGTTTTTGAAATTTTCGGATCCCAAACCACAATATCCGCATCCGCCCCTTCGACAATCGCACCCTTTTTAGGATAGACATTCAGGATTTTGGCCACATTGGTAGACGTTGCTGCCACAAATTCGTTGGGTGTTAAACGGCCTGTCTCCACACCTTCGGTCCACAACACGGCCAGCCGCTCCTCCAACCCGTTCGAGCCATTCGGAATCAGGCAAAAGTTATCAATTCCCATCCGCTTTTGTTCAGTGGTAAACGCCGCGTGGTCCGTAGCGACCACTTGCAAAGATCCGGCCTGTAAACCGGCCCAAAGGCTGGCTTGATGTTCCTTGTTCCGGAACGGCGGCGACATCACGCGGCGGGCGGCATGTTCCCAGTCTTTGTTGAAATACTCGGATTCATCCAATGTTAGGAATTGTATGAGAGGCTCGCCATATACCCGCATACCTTTTTGGCGCGCACGGCGAATTGCCTCGTGTGCCTGCTCGCATGAAACATGTACAATATAGAGAGGAACCCCCGCCGCATCGGCAATGGTAATCGCACGATTTGCCGCCTCGCCTTCCAATTCGGGTGGACGTGAATAGGCATGGCCTTCTGGTCCGGTGATCCCCTCTGCCATGTATTTTTTCTGAAGAATATCAACCAGATCGCCGTTTTCCGCGTGCACCATCGGCAGCGCGCCCAACTCGCCACAGCGTTGAAAGGACGCGAACATTTCGTCATCTTCCACCATCAACGCGCCCTTGTAGGCCATAAAGTGTTTAAAGGAGTTAACCCCCATTTTCACCGCATCTTCCATTTCGCGATGGATGTTTTCATTCCAGCCGGTAATCGCCATGTGATAGCCAATGTCGGAACAAATCTGCGGCGCGGATTTACGATGCCATTCGTTGATCGCGTTCTTGATGCTGCCATCTTCGCCCGGCAGGCAAAAATCGATCAGCATGGTGGTGCCGCCCGCCGCTGCCGCCCAAGTGCCGGATTCGAAAGTTTCCGCCGCCGTGGTGCCCATGAACGGCATTTCCAGATGGGTGTGCGGATCAATACCGCCGGGGATGACATAGGCACCCTCGGCATCAATATATTCATCGCCTTTCAGATCCTCGCCGATCTGTTTGATGGTCTCGCCATCGATTAAAACGTCTGCTTTCCATGTGCGATCTGCCGTACAAACGGTGCCGCCTTTGATGACCTTGGTCATAT
>CAMZLM010000167.1 GCA_947311485.1 uncultured Paracoccaceae bacterium | reverse complement strand
CGAATACCTGCCACCCTATTCACCAGACCTCAACCCGATCGAGCAAAAATGGGCCCAAGCCAAAGCCGTCAGGCGCAGAACAGGACGAACAACAGAACAGATCTTTGCAAATCAAAACTGGAATCAAATTTGAGTCGTCTGGCTATACCCACGAGGGAGGATAACCCGTGATCCAATTAAACCGACAGCAGTTTTTGGCCAGCAGTGCTGCCCTAACGCTCGCCCGCCCTGCATGGTCAAATCCGGTGCAAACACTGGAGGCCCGCCCCGCCGAGGCCCAAATAGCCCCGCCCGAATATCCCCGAACCGAAATCTGGGGATATGACGGCAGCAGCCCCGGCCCATTGATCCGCGTACCACAAGGCGCACAAATTCAGCGGCGTTTGATCAACAGCCTGCCCCAACCCACCGCGGTGCACTGGCATGGACTGCGGCTGAATAATGCCATGGACGGGGTGCCCGGCCTAACACAGGATCCTGTCGCACCGGGGGCGGGTTTTACCTATGATTTCACCGCGCCGGATGCGGGAACCTATTGGTATCATTCCCACAACAAATCCACCGAACAGGTGGCCCGTGGCCTGTATGGGGCGCTTGTGGTGGATGAACCCGAAGCCCCCGAGGTCGACCACGATATCGTGGTAATCGTGGATGATTGGCGTCTGACGGCAAAGGCCGAACTGGTGCAGGATTTTGACAGCCCGCATGACTGGACCCATGCCGGACGGTTGGGTAATTTCATTCATGGACGGCTGATGCCAGAAATTACTCAGGTTAAACAAAACCAGCGCCTGCGTCTGCGGTTTATCAATGCGGCTACGGATCGGGTGGTGTTGATGGGGTTCACCGGCCTAACCGGCAAGGTGGTTGCGTTGGACGGTATGCCGCTTGACACACCGGCCCCGATCGAGGCCTTTGTCATGGCCCCCGCCCAACGGGTGGATTTTATCGTCGATGTGACACGGGAACCGGGCGAAAAGGTGGTGATAGCCTTTCAGGACGGCGACAAGGCCTATGTCCTGGCTGAAATGGACATCACCGGCAAGGCAGGCAATGCCCCGCGTGGCCCGATAGCTGCCCTGCCCCCCAATCCGATTACGCGCCTGAGTGATGTGTCGTCCGCCCAAATCGCCGACCTGAAAATGGAAGGCGGTGCCATGGGGGGCATGCGACAAGCAATCTATCAGGGTGAAATGCTCGATACGGGTGCGCTGGTGGACAAGGGTATGATTTGGGCCTTTAATGGTGTCGCCGGCATGACCGACACCCCGCTTGCCGACATCGGACGCGGCGAAACCCTGCGGATTCCGATTGTCAACGATACGGCCTTTGCCCATGCCATGCACATTCACGGCAACCATTTCCAAGAGGTCAAACAGGATGGCACATTTGGCCCCCTGCGCGATACTATCCTTGTACAAGCCGGGGAAACCCGTGAAATCGCCTTTATCGGGGAAAACCCCGGTAAGTGGCTGTTCCATTGCCATATGCTGTCACATCAGGCAGCAGGCATGAAAACATGGGTCAACGTACGCGCATAAGCGTTGCCTTTTGGCCGATCCCCTGTAGGTTTACGCAAAAGCCTATGGGGGATCAAATGCACATATTAATCGTTGGCGCGGCGGGCATGATCGGCCAGAAACTGGCACAAACGCTGGTGGATAACGGTGAACTAAATCAGCAGAAAATCACCGAGATAACCCTGTTTGATGTGGTTGAACCCACCGCCCCCAGCGGTTTTGACGGGTTGGCACATGTCTTGACCGGTGATTTAGCCAACCCGCAGATTGCCCATGAACTGGTCGCCGGCAAACCGGATGTGGTATTTCACCTCGCAGCGGTGGTGTCCGGCGAGGCCGAGCAAGATTTTGAAAAAGGCTACCGTATCAATATGGGCGGCACACAAAACCTGCTCGAAGCCATTCGCCACACCGGCTTTTGCCCGCGTTTCCTGTTCACTTCATCGCTTGCCGTGTTTGGAACACCCCTGCCCGATGTGATCCCCGACAATTTCAATGCGACGCCGCAATCAAGCTATGGCACCCAAAAGGCCATTGGCGAACTTTTGGTAAACGACTATTCCCGCAAGGGGTTTATTGACGGAATCAGCCTGCGCCTGCCCACCATCGTCATTCGGCCCGGCAAGCCCAACAAGGCAGCCTCCAGCTTTTTCTCGAGCATCCTGCGCGAACCGTTGAATGGCAAACCTGCCACCCTTCCTGTACCCAAACGCACACGACACTGGTTCGCCAGCCCCCAGATGGCGGTAGGTTTTCTGATTCATGCGGCCAGCCTGAACACCGCCGAATTGGGATGGCGAACCTTGAACCTGCCCGGCGTCTCGGCCAGCATCGCTGAAATGATCCGCGCCTTGCAACGTGTCGCCGGACGCGAAGCCGCAGACTTGATAACCGAAACCCCCGATCCGTTGATTGAGGCCATCACCGGAAGCTGGCCCAAAGCGTTTCATCCAGCCCGTGCCAAGGCGCTCGGCTTTGAGGCGGAGAACGGGTTTACCCAGATTATCCAGAGCTATCTGGATGCCGAAGGCAACACAAAATAAGGTTCATTCAGCCTGATCCGGATCGCCGAAGGCATCCAGAAATATTTTTCGCAGACCAAATTATTATGGTCCGTTTCGAGCTGTTTTTGGATTGAACCGATGCAGACATTTGGCCAATTTTTTCCATATGGCAGTGAAAACTTCCTCGATGACGGGGATAAAATGTGGATCGTGGACTGGGAATATTCCGGCATGAACGATCCACTCTGGGATCTGGGCGACCTGTCGGTCGAGGCTGGCTTTACCGACGCGCAGGATATGGAAATGCTGCGGTCCTATTTCGGGGCCGAACCCACCACCGCACAAATCGGACGAATGGTGATTTACAAGGCCATGTGTGATCTGCTCTGGACGCTCTGGGGGTTGCTCCAGCATGCGGATGGCAATCCGGCAGAGGATTTCTGGGCCTATGCCACCAGCCGTTTCCAGCGATGTATAGCCAGACGACTCAAATTTGATTCCAGTTTTGATTTGCAAAGATCTGTTCTGTTGTTCGTCCTGTTCTGCGCCTGACGGCTTTGG
>CAMZLM010000166.1 GCA_947311485.1 uncultured Paracoccaceae bacterium | reverse complement strand
CAATCGGCACCTCTTGCAACAACAGGCTGCCATCTGCGGCAATCACCAGTGCAAGCGGTTCTTCCTCTTCACCGGGGAGCGGTGTTGCGGCGGTTTTGGGCAGCTCGATCGGCACGCCCACCGTCATCAACGGCGCGGCGACCATGAAGATAATCAGCAACACCAGCATCACATCGACAAATGGCGTGACGTTTATTTCGGCCATCGGCTTGCGTCCCGACCGACTGCCGCGTCGTCTGCCTTGCCGTTCAACGGTTCCTGCACCCATAACGGCCTCCTAGCTGTCCAGCTGACGCGACAGGATTGTGGCGAATTCATCGGCAAAGCTGTCATAGCCCGCAATAATCCGGTCCGCATCTGTCGACAGTTTGTTATAAAAAACCACGGCGGGAATGGCCGCCAACAGGCCCAGTGCGGTTGCGGCCAAGGCTTCGGAAATACCGGGGGCAACCACGGCCAGATTGGTGCTTTGTTGTGCGGCAATTTCCTCAAAGGCGTTTTTGATGCCCCAAACCGTCCCGAACAGACCAACAAACGGGGCTGTTGATCCAACTGTAGCCAAAAACGTCAAACCTTGGTTCAGGCGCTCGCTCTCGCGGACAATGGCGACATCCATGGAGCGGTCAATCCGCGCCTGTGCGCCTGCGATGAGGTTGCCGTCCGACCGGTGCGATCGGCGCCATTCGATCATACCGGCGGCAAAAATCCGTTCCGATGCGCCCTTGGGTTCGGCCCCCAAGCGTTCGAATAATTCATCCAAGGGATCACCAGACCAAAACGCACGATCAAACAAATCCGCGTCCCGCCGCGCAATGCGGTAGTTGATGAATTTCTGAATGATAATGCCCCAAGACCAGACCGATGCAAAAATCAGCATGATCATCACAATTTTTACGGTCAGTGTCGCGCGCAAGAACAGTGCGAGCATAGAGAAGTCAACGGCCTGCGCCGCTGCGAGTGTTTCTGTTTCCATAATTCCGCTCTTTAGCCTGACGTCCCCGTTTGCCGGTGACATTTTTTGTTACCCTTACAATAGGCACTTTTACAGAAAAAACCAGAGCATAGGCAGTTTGCGCGGATTAGTCCTCGAATGGAGCCATTTTTGCGCGAAATTCTGCCGGAAGCCGCACGGGTCGACCGGCGGTTGTCATACAAATTACGGTGACTTTGGACGCAAACAGCCTTTCTTCACCGCGAAAAACGTCTTGCAGGAACAACATCTTGGCCGGCGTCAAATGTTGCACTGTTGTAGCAATTGTCAGCTCGTTATCCAGAACGGCGGGGCGGTGATAGGTGGCGTCGACCTTGTAAACCGCAAAAACCAGTCCGTCTTCCTTCATCTGCCGTTGGGAAATGCCGGCTTCGCGCACCATCGTGCTGCGGGCGCGTTCGATGAATTTCAGGTAATTGGCGTAATAGACAATCCCCGCCATGTCGGTGTCTTCGTAAAAAACGCGGATTTTCAGGGTGTGTTTCATGTTTCCAGATCCTCCAGCAACATTCCGGCACGCGCCGTCAGTCGCAAAGCATGGCTTGGATCATCTGCCGCCACTGGCATCATGTCGGCATAGGCTGCGCGTACGATGGCGGCGAATTCCGGCTTGACGATACAAATGCCGTTTTCCTTGACCACGGCAGTAGGAGAGGCTTTTGCAAATGCTTTGTCGCCCCATAACACCAATGCTTGCAGGGTTTCGGTTGTGGCCAGTGTTTGAATGGACATTTGCGCCAGCGCGTCATCCATCCGCAACAGCACCACACACAACTGAATGCCGCCGTCATCATCAAAGGCAAAGCGGCGGTATTGGTTGGCACCGGATTTTTGCAGGGCATTGATCGTGTCGTCAAATCCGGGGAAGAGTTTTTCCAAATTGGGCACGGATTTCAATTCGTCCCAGTTCTGGCAGAAAAACCACATAAAATTCGCGCCAAGCTCCGGATCGGTTTCGGCAATTGTACCGCCGGTAATACCGACTGTCTGGGCAATGCCATCCTTTAGGTGGGTCAGGCTGTCGTCATCTACTCCGAACACCACCGGAACAATCGGCCGCCCCCAACGGGCAAAACGATAGCCGTCAGGGCCGGTGAACAGGCGGGTGATTTCGCTGGCGTCTAGGGTCACGGGGATCTCCGGTATGCTGTGTCAGGTGCCGGTATAATCGGAACCAATGGGATTGCGAATAGGCAAGCCAAAATTAATCCTCGAACAAATCCGTCTGCCCGACCGGTTTTGGGGCGGCCATACCCAGATGCCGCCAGGCCTTTTCGCCCAAAACCCGACCGCGCGGGGTACGTTGGATCAGGCCTTGTTGCAGCAAGTAAGGTTCGATCACCTCTTCCACCGCGTCGCGGGCCTCGGATAGGGCGGCGCACATGGTTTCAACACCCACAGGCCCGCCGTTAAAATTTTCCGCGGCCATCCGGAGATAGCGCCGATCTGCCCCGTCCAGCCCCAGATCATCCACGCCAAGGCGGGTCAGAGAGGCATCGGCCAGTTCACGACTGACCTTGCCGTCGCCCTCTACAATGGCGAAATCCACCACGCGGCGCAGCAGGCGCCCGGCAATACGCGGGGTGCCCCGTGCGCGACGGGCAATTTCATGGGCACCGTCGGGTGTGGCCTCTACGCCCAACAAGCGCGCGCCGCGTTCTACAATATGGGTCAGTTCGGCCACCGTATAAAACTCCAGCCGTGTCGGAATCCCGAAACGGTCGCGTAGCGGCGTGGTCAACAGTCCAAGTCGGGTTGTCGCCCCGATCAGCGTAAAGGGTTGCAAATCAATCCGCACCGTGCGCGCGGCGGGGCCTTCGCCGATCACCAGATCCAGTTCGAAATCCTCGAGCGCGGGATAGAGAATTTCTTCAACCACGGGATTCAGCCGGTGAATTTCGTCGATGAACAACACATCGCGTTCGTCCAGATTGGTCAGGATCGCCGCAAGGTCACCTGCCTTGGCCAAAACCGGCCCGCTGGTCATGCGGAAATTTACCCCCAACTCGCGGCTCATGATCTGGGCGAGTGTGGTTTTGCCCAAACCGGGGGGGCCGTAAAACAACGCATGATCCATGGCCTGCCCGCGAATTTTGGCGCTTTCGATAAAAACCTTCAGATTGGCGCGGGCCTCTGCCTGCCCGACAAATTCATCCAGCGTTTGCGGGCGCAAGGCGCGGTCAATGTCCTCGGGGCGGGCATCCGGGCGCAGGGTTGGATCGGGGGTGGTCATGTCTTATCCCTTCGGGGCCAGCAGGCGCAGGGCAGATTTGATCAGTTGGCCGCTGTCCAGATCCGGATTGATGCCGCTGGCCTCTGCTACGGCTGTTGCCGCGTCGCCGTGGCCATAGCCAAGGTTGACCAAGGCAGAGAGCGCATCGGCTTGTGCAGCGGCGCTCTGGCCTGCGGGAGTGGGTGAAGGTGTTTTGGTTGTGGCTGTGGGGGTCACGGCCACCGGTACATCAATCACCATGTCTTGATCCGCCTGCACCTGTTCTGCACCGGCAGCCCCCATGGAAATAATCTTGGCGGCCTTGTCCTTCAGTTCGACGACAATGCGTTGAGCCAGCTTCGGGCCTACACCGGGGGCGGCCTTGATCGCGGCAATATCGCCAAGGGTAATTGCGCGCGACACCCCGTCTGTGCCAAGTGTCCCGGCAATTGCCAGCGCCACCTTGGCCCCGACCCCCTGAACCGAGGTCAAGAGCTTGTGCCATTCCTTTTCCGCCAGTGTCAGAAACCCGAACAGTTGCAGGTTATCCTCGCGTACCAGCATATCGGTATAGAGCGCCACCACGCCACCACGCGGGGGCAGGGCGGACAGGGTGCGTTCGGAACAAAACACCAGATAGCCAACGCCCTGCACATCCACCAACACGTGATCGCTGGCGCGGTAGTCCACGCGGCCTGTTATCTTGCCAATCATTTCGCCCCTCCTGCGCGGGCTATTGCCGCGTCCAGCCGTCCGGAAAATTGTGCATGGTGCGCGTGGCACAATGCAATCGCCAAGGCATCCGCCGCATCCGGCCCTGCCGGTACCACGCCGGGCAATTGCAACCGCACCATATGTTCCACCTGTCGTTTATCGGCGTGACCCACGCCGACCACAACCTTTTTCACCGTATTCGGCGCATATTCGGCAACATCCAGCCCTGCCTGCGCGGGCACCAACAAACAAATGCCCCGTGCCTGTCCCAGTTTCAGCGTGCCAACGCCGTCTTTGTTGACAAAGGTTTTTTCCACGGCCGATGTTTCTGGCCTGTGTTCGCGGATCACCTGTTCAAGCTGGGTATGTAGACTTAGCAAACGTTGTGCCAGATCGGAACCGGTGGATTTACACACACCATTGGCCACATGGGTCAGGCGCGAGCCGTCCACATCTACAATCCCCCACCCCAGATTTCGCAATCCCGGATCAATTCCGATAACACGCATGTTGCCCCTGCTTCGCTGTTTTTTTATGGGTAGCACGAAACAAGAACAAAGGCCAAGGGGGTTAACCATCTGGTGAAAAGGCAAAGGGCATCTGTTGCTTTTTGATTCGCAAATGGTGGTCGTTTGGTGCGCGCGATCTGCTAACAAGCCTCCACAAGCAAAAAAGATACAAAAAACCCAATAAATTAACGGCCACTTTTTCGCCACAATCACCCGAAAAACACCTGTTTGCGAAGCGAACTATTCTGATTGCGACGTTTTCTGCCCGTTATGCAAAACCGGCATTTCAGGCATGCAATAATCTCATTTGTCGTGGGTAGGCTTCCTCCCTACATGCTCTTTCAGACGCAAGGCAATTCCGCCGATCAAGCGTATTTTACAAGGATAACGATCATGGCCCTGGCTACTTACACCCGCCCGGCTCCTTTTGGGGCCATCGCAACTCATGCAGTTGTGACCCGCTTTGAAACCGTTCTGAACGCAATTACAGCGTGGAACAACAGTCGGAAAACACAGAAAGCCCTGATGGCGCTTTCCAATCGCCAGCTGGAAGATATCGGTCTGACCCGGGGCGATATCGAGGCAATGTCTTTTCGCTAAGACCTGTCACAGGTAAAAATAAACCCTCTGGAACGTGGTTTCAGAGGGTTTTTTGTTGTCTTGCAATCAGTCGTAAAACGGCGTCATCTGTGCCACGATCACCGAATTTTCATCCAGCGCCCTTTGCATCAAATTCCGTTCTTCGTCGCTGATGTCGTGCCCTTCTTCGAGCCGTTCTTCCAAAGTGCCGTATCCGGTCACATCCAGCGGGGCCAGTTCGGCCTGTTTCAGGATCGCCACGGTTTCGCGCACGGCCTCGGCTTCGTCCACGCCAGAGGCATAGCACATCAAGGCCCCGCCGGTGGCTTTTTTGGGCAAGCCGTCCCCTTCGGAGCGACCGACCTGCACCAGCAAAGTATAGACCTGCTGAGGACGTTTGGTTTTTTTGTCATTGGCCATGGCGTGGCTCCGTCTGTGGTTCTGGATGGGGCTGATCCAGAGCTGGCTATAAGGATTTCGGGTCTGGTTCAAGCCGAATGCGGCGGTTTTCATTGGTACACACATGTTGGTTATGGGTGCCAGCTATTCATTCTATGTACCCAAAATTCCGTGACTTTGGTGAAAACCCGATTATCTGCTATAAGGTCAAAAGCCCCAATTCACCCATTTATGGAGGCACTCATGGAATTCCTCGGCTTGTCGGCGCTGGATCTGGCACGAATGCAATTTTCGTTCACGATCGGCGTACATATCCTTTTCCCCGCTTTTACCATTGGTCTGGCCAGTTATCTGGCTGTGCTCGAACTTCTCTGGCTTGTGACGGGCCGTGATGTGTTTATCCAGTTGTTCAAATACTGGATCAAGATTTTCGCCGTTATTTTCGCCATGGGTGTCGTGTCGGGGATTGTGATGTCCTATGAATTCGGCACCAACTGGGCGGTATTTGCCGATAAGACCGGACCGATATTGGGGCCTTTGCTGGCCTATGAGGTCATGTCCGCCTTTTTCCTAGAGGCCGGATTTCTGGGCATTATGCTGTTTGGTCTGGATCGGGTCGGCAAAAAGCTGCATTTCGCGGCAACGTCGATGGTGGCGATCGGTACCTTCTTTTCCGCCTTCTGGATTACATCGGCCAACAGCTGGATGCAGACGCCGGTCGGGTACAGCATTAACGATGTCGGGCAGTTTGTTCCCGAGGACTGGTGGCAAATCGTTTTCAATCCGTCATTCCCCTACCGTTTGATACATATGGTGATGGCGGCCTATCTGACCACAGCGTTTGTCGTCGGAGCCGTTGGTGCGTGGCATTTGCTGCGCGACAAAACCAATGGTGGCGCGCGGATGATGTTTTCGATGGCGATGTGGATGGCGGCAGTGGTGGCTCTGATGCAGATTATGATGGGGGATGCCCATGGCTTGAACACGCTTGAACACCAACCGGCAAAAATTGCTGCAATGGAAGGCCACTTTGAAACCCACAAAGGCGCGCCTTTGATCCTGTTTGGGATACCGGACATGGAAGCCGAAGAAACCAGATATGCGATAGAGATCCCGAAGCTGGGATCGCTGATCCTGACGCACACGCTAGACGGCGAATTAAAGGGGCTAAAGGAATTCCCGAAGGCGGACAGGCCCAATGCGCTGGTTTTGTTCTGGGCCTTTCGTGTCATGGTCGCCTTGGGAACCGCGATGGCGTTGGTGGGGTTGGTCAGCCTGTGGCTGCGCTGGCGCGGGACGTTATATGATACGCGATTGTTCCATTGGTCTGCGCTGGCGATGGGACCGGCTGGTTTTATCGCGGTGATTGCCGGTTGGACGGTGACCGAGGTCGGACGCCAGCCATTTACGGTTTATGGCTTGTTGCGGACCGCCGATTCGATTTCGCCGGTCGAGGCACCGGCCATCGCTACAACACTGGCGACATTTGCCGTGGTCTATTTCACAGTCTTCGGATTTGGCGTGTTCTATGTGCTGCGCATGATGGGCAAGGCCCCCGTCGGTCAACAACCGCCGCTGGATATTCAGCCGACTGTTGCGATTGATAGCCTGATTTCCGCAACTTCCGGGAAAGGAAACTCCAATGTTTGATATGATTGATCTCCCTACCATCTGGGCCGGCCTGCTGGCGGTTACGGTTTTGATTTATGTGCTGCTGGACGGGTTCGATCTGGGTATCGGAATTCTGTACCCGTTTCTGGACAAGGACAAGGAACGCAGCACGGCGATGAATACCGTGGCACCGGTTTGGGATGGCAATGAAACCTGGTTGGTATTGGGCGGCGGCGGATTGATGGCGGCCTTTCCGATGGCCTATGGCATTGTCATGTCGGCCTTGTATATGCCGATATTGGCGATGCTGATCGGGTTGGTGTTTCGCGGTGTGTCATTTGAATTCCGCTGGCGTCATCCCAGCCACGAAGGCATCTGGGATATCGGTTTTTTCGCCGGTTCCTTTATCGCTACCTTTGCCCAAGGCATCGTGTTGGGTGCCTTTGTTCAGGGGATAAACGTTGAAGGTCGTGCCTATGCCGGTGGCTGGTTTGACTGGCTGACCCCGTTTAGCCTGTTTACAGGTGCGTCGCTGGTTGTCGGTTATGCGT
The DNA here is from genome assembly GCA_947311485.1 of uncultured Paracoccaceae bacterium. GTDB lineage: Bacteria > Pseudomonadota > Alphaproteobacteria > Rhodobacterales > Rhodobacteraceae > Amylibacter. The sequence goes on along the minus strand of CAMZLM010000166.1, from coordinate 10,644 downwards.
TTCTGGGGGCGATGTGGTTGATTATGAAAACCGATGGCGGGTTGCGCGACAGGCTGTATACCATGGCGCTGCCTTTGATGTCGGCGGTTTTCGCAAGCACCGCTGTGACCAGCCTGTGGACACCTTTCCTGTCGCCGGAAATATTTGACCGCTGGTTTGCGCTCCCCAATGCGCTGTATCTGTCACCGGTGCCGGTGCTTGCTGCAATTTTGGCGTGGCGGTTGTTTGTGAACCTGAAACGGCGCAACGACAATAAGCCGTTCTTTCTGGCAATGGCTTTGTTTGTGTTGTCCTATGGCGGGCTGGGGATCAGCATTTATCCCTATGTTGTGCCGCGCGCAATTACGGTTGCACAGGCGGCATCGCCGGATGGAAGCCTTGGCTTTATGCTGCTCGGGGCCGTGGTGTTCTTGCCGCTTATCCTGATGTACACGGGCTATTCCTATTGGGTGTTCCGTGGCAAAGTCAAAGAAGGCGAGGGGTACCACTAATGGAAAACCCGCTTTACAAAAAATGGTTGTGGTTTGTCGGGCTGTGGTTGGCAGGGTTTATAACCCTGACAGTCGTCGGCTATGGTATCCGGATGACGTTGGGGCTTTGACCAAAGCCCCAACATAAAACCGGATTGATTGCTGCGGGGTTAATCCCGCAGTAATTCATTGATGGATGTCTTGGATCGTGTCCGCGCGTCCACCTTTTTCACGATTACGGCGCAATACAGATGCACGCCGTTTTTGGATGGCATGGAACCGGCAACAACAACGGAACCGGCCGGCACTTCGCCGTACATGACTTCGCCGGTTTCACGGTCCAGAATTTTGGTGGATTGGCCGATGAACACGCCCATGCCCAGAACGGACCCCTCGCGCACGATGCATCCTTCTACCACCTCGGAGCGCGCCCCGATAAAGCAATTGTCTTCAATGATGGTCGGGCCGGCCTGCATCGGTTCCAGCACGCCGCCGATGCCAACGCCGCCGGACAGGTGGACGTTTTTACCGATCTGGGCGCAACTGCCAACGGTGGCCCATGTGTCTACCATGGTGCCGCTGTCCACATAGGCACCGATGTTGACGAAAGACGGCATCAATACCACGCCCGGTGCAATAAAGGCGGATTTGCGTACAACGCAGTTTGGCACAGCGCGGAAACCGGCGTCGCGCCACTGGTTGTCGCCCCAGCCCTTGAATTTGCTGTCAACCTTGTCCCACCAGCCACCGGCTTGCGGGCCGCCGTCCTGTTGCTCCATGTCCTTGATACGAAAGCCCAGCAAAACCGCCTTTTTGGCCCACTGGTTCACATGCCATTCGCCGCTGTCGCGGGGTTCCGCCACCCGCAACGTGCCACTGTCCAGCGCGTTGAGCGTGTCCTCGATTGCTTCGCGGGCCTCGCCTGTGGTGGCGGGTGTGATAGTGTCGCGGGCTTCCCACGCGGCTTCGATGGCGGCTTCTAGCTGGGCGTTAGACATGGGGCTTCTCCAAAACTTGAACAGACATTGTTTGACCGATGCTATACTGATAACAGTTCACATTCGCAACGCGACATTCAGACTAGAGGATTTTCCATGACGCGCAGTCAAAAAACGTTTCCCAATGCCAAAAGCGACATTCAACAGGTCAAAGGTGTGCCGGATACGCCGCAAACCCGCTCGCCGGTGTACCGACTGGCCTTTGCCGACGATGATTTCCTGTGTTCGGATGATTTGCGCCCGATGCGGATGCAGCTGGAGATGCTCAAGCCGGAACTGGTGCTGGCCGAAGCCGGTATCGAAAGTACGGTTGTATTGTTTGGCGGCGCGCGTATTCCGGAGCCGTCGAAAAAGGACTCTGCCCGCACCAAAACGCTGGCGGATCTGTCGAAATACTATGACGAAGCCCGCGAATTTGCGCGGTTGCTGACCGTCAAGAGCATGAAAACCGGCGGCCATGAAAATGTGGTTGTCACCGGTGGTGGGCCGGGGGTGATGGAGGCCGGTAACCGCGGAGCAATGGATGCGGGCGGTAAATCGATTGCACTGAATATTGTCCTGCCGCACGAACAGGCTCCGAATAAATACTGTACCCCAGAATTGTGCTTCAACTTTCACTATTTCGCCACTCGGAAAATCCATTTCCTAATGCGCGCCAAGGCCGTGACCGCCTTTCCGGGCGGGTTTGGTACCATGGATGAATTGTTTGAAACCCTGACCCTGATCCAGACCGGCCGCATGGAGCGGGTGCCGGTGCTGCTGTTTGGCGAGAGTTTCTGGCGCAAGATTATCAACTGGGAAGCCTTGGCCGAGGCCGGTACTATTTCGGCGGATGACATCAACCTGTTCCATTTCGTTGAAACCGCAGCCCAAGCCATGGAGATACTGGAAGCCGCCGATAAACAATCGGTTGCGTAGCCTGCTTTGCAGAGCAGGCCGTCTACAGTGATCACGCTAGACGGCCTGAACGTGCGGGCATATCAGGTGAGCGTTATTGGTTGGCGATTTCCATAAAGGCACGGATTACGCGAATGTCCTGGCGTTGGCGTAAACAGATCAGGGTTTCATGCATAAACAGGCCCTGTTCCCGCAACGGGATTTGCACAAGCCGGCTGTCAAAGCCAAACTCGGCCTCGGAAACAAAGCCAACACCGGCACCGGATGCCACCACATCGCGCAGGGCCTCGCGACCCTCTATTTCCAGGGTCGGGGTCATTTTTATGCGATTCTGGCTTGCTGTTTCCAGCAACTTTTGGCGGGTTTTCGATCCTTGTTTGCGAAAGACCAAGGGCAGTTTGGCCACCTCCTATGATGTAAAACGGGCAATGTTGCGGGATTGGGGCAGTTGGGACGGTGATTTTCGCGCGATGACCGCCGAATTGCGCACCCGTTTGCTGGAAATGCTGGGGGCAGGACACGAGGATTTTGATTGCGTGCCGATGCAAGGCAGCGGCACCTTTGCTGTTGAGGCAATGCTTGGATTGCTTGTGCCGCGGAACGGCAAGGTGTTGGTGCTGGCCAACGGGGCCTATGGGCTGCGGGCTGCAGAAACCCTGCGCTACCTGAACCGTGAAGTGGTGTTGCTGGACAAGGGCGATTACATGCCGCCACGCGGCGCAGATTTTGGCAGAGGCCCCCGCCATCACCCATGTCTTTGTCGCCCATTGTGAAACCAGCTCCGGTATTCTCAACCCGATTGCCGAAATTTCAGAGGCGACCTATCGTGCCGGTCGGAAATTCCTGATCGACAGCATGTGCGCCTTTGGTGCTATCCCGGTTGAAGTATCTACCCTGAAGTTTGAGGCGGTGGTTTCGTCGGCCAACAAATGTATCGAAGGCGTGCCGGGGTTCGGGTTTGTGTTGGCCCGCAAAACCGCCTTGGCAAAAGCCAAGGGAAATGCCCATTCTCTGTGTCTTGATCTGCACGCACAATGGCAGCATATGAACAAATCGGGCCAATGGCGATTTACCCCGCTGACCCATGTGGTCGCGGCTTTTCTTGAGGCCCTGCGCACCCACAAAGCCGAAGGGGGTATGGCTGCACGGGGCGCGCGATATCGGCGTAATCGGGATGTGATTGTGACCGGAATGCGGGAACTGGGATTTGAAACCTTGCTCGATGAACACTGGCTGTCGCCGATTATTGTGACCTTGTTTCTATCCCGCCGATCCGGCATTTGCGTTTGACCGGTTTTATGGGCTGCTCAAGGCAAAGGGCTTTATAATCTATCCGGGAAAGCTGACGGTTGTGGGCAGTTTCCGGATCGGGTGTATCGGGCAGATGGATGAAAAAGTGATGCAGGCCGTGGTGCGGGCCGTACAGCAGAGCTTGACAGAAATGGGGGTGGGCGATGCATCGCCCACCCGTGAGGCCCTGACGGAAAGATCCCGTTTGCTGGCAGAAATTGAAAATGTATAAACGGGGAAAGGATACCCAAATGACCAATGAATATGTATACGAGCGCAGCTATCGCGGTGGTGTAAAAGCCTTGGTTCTGGACTGGAGCGGCACGCTCGCCGATGCCTATGTGATCGCGCCGGCGGTTGTATTCGTCGAGGTTTTTGAAAAGCAAGGCGTGCCGATTTCGATGGAAGAGGCCCGTGGCCCGATGGGGCTGCGCAAAGACCTGCACATCAAAATGTTGACCGAAGATCCAGCCATTGCTGCGCGCTGGGAAAAGGCCAAAGGCACCCGGCCAACTCAGGCAGATGTGGATGCGATGTTTGCCGATTTCGTTCCGGCCCAGCTGGAATGCCTGCGCAAATACACGACCCTGTTGCCTGGTGTAAAAGATGTGTGTCTGGACCTGCAAAAGCAGGGCATTAAAATTGGTGCCAGTACAGGTTTTGTACGCTCCATGGTCGATATTCTGCACGAAGATTGCCAAAAACAGGGCCTGACGCTGGATGCGACCGTTGCCGGTGACGAAGTGATCAATGGTGCCCGTCCAGCACCGCATATGGTGTTTAAAAACCTTGATCTGATGAACATCAGCGACGTGAAATCTGTGGTCAAATGCGATGATACGGTTTCCGGCGTTGGCGAAGCCCTGAATGCGGGCTGTTGGGGTGTTGGGTTGGTGCGTTATTCCAACTACATGAACATCAACACACTGGAAGAAGAAGCCACTTTGTCAGAGGCCGAAATGCAGCGCCGGATGGCGCACACACGTAAAATTCTGGAACAATCCGGTGCGCATTACGTGATTGATTCACTGGTGGATTTGCCTGCCGTGATCAAGGACATTAATGCGCGTCTTGCACGCGGCGAAAAGCCCTGAATGCTTGACTAAAAAATCCGAAAGCGAGGCCCTCCGCTTTCGGAAATAACCGGATCTGCAATGCCGTTCTATCCGGTTGGCACCCAGCGCGACCATAGTATCGCTCAGGGTTTCAGCACATATTCCACCAGCTCGTTGCTCTGGAAAAAGTTGAAATTATCGTCGGCAATCAGGGTGATACGAATGTCACCTTGCGCGTCTTGCCACACCGATATTCCCTCAAGGTTATCATGCCGCCCCACGGGTGTTTTCAGCAAGGTTTCCTCTTGCTCAAATCCCTTGGCCGTCAGGCGAAATCGGCGAACGCGGGTCGAAAACCCGATGAGTTTTTGATAGTGGCGTTCCAACAGGTAAAATAGACCATCCGGCCCGAAATCGGCCCCGACGGCCAAATAATTTCCGCGACGGGGAATGGATAATTTGCGGTCCCAATTGCGCCCGGAAAAACGATAGACAGGGAATGGGCGATTCAGATCGCCAGAACGTTCCGGCAACGTGTACAACCGGCCGTTTGAATCGATGGCCAGCGCCTCTAGCGAGGAATTGCTTTGCATCCCTTGAAAATCCTTGTGGCGTGGCAACAAGAGCGATGATGCTCCTATATCGTGATAGGTGGCCACCCGGTGGAACCCTTCAAACGACACGTAAATACGCCCGTCCGGTGCAACAGCCAGCCCTTCCGCATCCGCATTTCGCAGGCTGAGCGGGAGCCCTTTGTTGTTTCGGATCGGGGTTAGGGTAATGTCTCGAACCGTGCGGACTTTGCGGTCTTTGCGTTCAATCACACCACGCACAAATTGCCCCCTGTCAGAAGTCGCCAGAAACCGGTTGCCGTTCGCAAAAATATGCAAAGAAGACAAGCCGCCAAAATCCGCGTTTTTGCTGGCCATGGCGTAGCGCGACAGGAATTGTAGTTCTGCTGCTTGAGCAGGAAGCGCAAACAGCAAGGTTATCGCGAAAATCCGCAAAGGTGTGATCATGGGCTTTTTAGCACACCCACGCATTGCCCGGGGAGATCGGCCATCACATAATCTCGCGCGCCACGTTTCTTTTTGCGCTTTTTCTTCTTCTTTTTTGGGTCTACTTTTGCAGGTTTGAGCGCGGCAGTAACCCACCAGTTCAAGGTTTCGTCACACCCGTCGCCGCCCTTGGACAGCTGCGCTACGGTCGGTTTCTGGGTGATGCAACCGCTGGCACCGGCAGGGCATTTCAGGCGGACATGAAAATGATAGTGATGCCCCCAATAGGGCCGGATTTTTTGCAACCAGTCGCGATTGCCCTTGGCATTTTTACACATCCAGATTTTGGCCGGTGCGGTAATGAAAATCCGGTCCACCCGTGGATCACTGGCGGCGGCCTTAAGAACCTGCATGTGTTCAGGGGTCCAATTGCTGGTCACACTGCGTAGGTCTTTACTACGTACCGATTTTGAGGAAATCTTCTCGCGCTCGGCACGAGACAGATCAAGCCGGCGTGGTGGCAAAAGCCAGACATCCGCATCCAGTCCCAGTTGATGGGATTGATGGCCCGAGGTCATCGGCCCCCCACGAGGTTGCGACATGTCACCGATATATAGGCCGGGCCAAGAGGTGTCGTTTGCGACCTTGGCGCTCAGCTCTTGCAGGTAGGATATCAACACCGGATGGCCATAGCTGCGGTTGCGTGACAGGCGCATGGCCTGCCATGTCGGACCGGTTTCCGGTAACTGAGAAGCGCCGGCAAGACAGCCCTTGGCATAAGACCCCAAGGGTGAAGGGGCCTGATGGGACGGCGATGATTTGGCCCCAAACAGCTGATTGGCTTTGGGGCCGGACGCGGTGGAAATCCGCACCGCCGATTTGGATGCAACCGGCGCGCTTGCCTTATTGGCACCACCGCAGGCCGCGAGTGTTATCAGGATCAGAACGGACAGGCGCATTTAACGATACTCCTCGGCAGAGCGCACCCAGAACAACAGGGCAAGGCCGATCCCGAACAACAGGATAACCGGGGTCAGGCCCAGACGCTGATTTTGTGTCAGGTCGGTGACCAAAGCAATTAGTGCGGGCGCAAGAAAGGCCGTCGCGCGACCAGACAGCGCATAGAGGCCAAATGCCTCGGTTACGCGCTCCGGTTCTGCCTGATGCACGAGCATGGTCCGCGAGGCCGCCTGAAGAACACCACCGGCGGCCCCAATAACGGCACCGCAAAACATGAACAATGTATCCGGGAACGTCGAACTGTCCGACAGAACGGCACCAAAGAAGCTCTCGCGTGAGGTGCCGATGATCAGGGTGCAGACAATGATCAGGGCAAATACACAAAAGGTAATCACCTTTTTCGGGCCATATTTCTTGTCGGCGAAACCGCCGAGCCACGAGAATATCGCGCCGGAGATGATGGCAACGATGCCGAAAATGCCGATCTGCGTGGTTTCCCAGCCGAGCACACCGGCCGCATAAATACCGCCGAATGTGTAAAGTCCGTTCAGCGCATCGCGATAAAACATCGATGATCCGAGATAGGCAAACAGGCTTGTGTTATTTGGAAGACCGGCGAGAGTTGTTTTCAGGTCTCCCAATCCTCTGGCAATGGCGGTACCTAGGGAATGATTGCGTTTTACATCCGGTACAAACAGGAAAAAGGGAATAACAGCCAAGGCGTACCAAATGGATGTCAAAATCCCGACAGAACGTGTTCCTTCGTAGGTAGCGGGGTCAAGTCCCAAAATGGGCGGAATTTGCAGCAAGGTTACGCCATCACCATTTTCTGTCAGCAGCAACAGCGCGATCAACAAGGCAACAAAACCGCCGACATAGCCAAAGGCCCAACCGGAACCGGAAATCCGGCCCAGTTCCTTCTGTGGGCCAAGCAAGGGGAGAATGGCGTTTACAAGAACCTGTGCCAATTCCACAGAGGCAAAGCCGACACCGAAAATGATCAGGATCAGGGTGACATCGTTCATCCCGGGAACTGCCATCCACAAGGTGGCGGAGCAGACAATATAGAAGACGGAAAACAAGGCGACCCATGGCTTGCGGGGGCCTGCGCTGTCGGCAATTGCCCCCATAATCGGCGCGATGACAGCAAGGAAGATGCCAACCACTGCCATCATTCTTCCCCAGAGGATTTGGCCCTGAACCGGATCACCCACAACGGTGGACACAAAATAGGGTCCGAAAATAAAGGTCACCAACAAGGTGTGATAGGGCTGCGCCGCCCAGTCAAAGAAATACCAGCCCCAGATGGCCTTGCGATTGAGTTTGGTGGTCATTGGGCTGCCCCTGTTGGTTTTGTTGTTTGGGGCGATTGAACTATGAACGCGCCGGACACGCAAGGACTTTTGGGATTAGGATCAGGTTTACGTAATTTCGAGGGTATCAAACACAGGCGGCCATTCGCGGCTGTCTTCGGATTTGGCCCATAGCATCACCCATTCGGGCATTCGGGGATTCCATTCCGGCATTCCCATGGCATCTGCGACCTTTTGAGTGTCTACGATCCCGTTTTTGTCGGTAACTGCGACGCGATAAATAACGGATGACAAGGCCCGTCCTTTGCGCCACATGGTTTGGTGCAGATACAGAAAACGGGCATCCCGCCCCAAAGCGCCGGAGCGCATTTCAAAACGTTGAAACAGGGTTACGCGATGGCGCCAACGTACCGTGGCACCGGCCATGGACATGCCCCAGCCCTGCTGCCGGATCAGTTTCAAAAAACCCGCCCGCCGTGCCATTGGCAGCCGACCAAGATCATAGAGCGACAGGGACCGCCCGTTGTTCAGTTCAAAGAACATATCCAGATCCCATGGCCAGCAAATGTGATGGGAAACATGCACATCCCCCATGTCCATATCGGGGGCGTTGTTGAATTTTATCAGCTCTTTGGCCAGCCTGAAAAATGGAAACATGCGAAAACCTCCTGTTGTTTACAGTTTGTTCAGCAAGGCTGATTATGCAAGCCTTCCGTGGCGGCACGATTACGTAAAGAAAGCTTGTCAATCACAGGGGGGCGTCCTAGGTGTATGGGACGTGAAAATACAGGAATGAATGATGCAGACGCTTGGTGAAATTCTATATGCAGTGCTTAATGTTGCCCGTTGGATTTTGATTATCCACATTGCCATGGGGTGGCTAATTAATTTTCAGGTGCTGAACATGCAACAACCGATGGTGCGCCAGATTTACTATAGCCTGAGCAACCTGTTGGAGCCGATTTATCGCCCCATTCGCAATATCCTGCCTGCTGCTGGCGGCATGGACTTTTCGCCCATTGTGGTGTTTTTGGGCATTTATGCGTTGCAACGTTTTGTGGTGAACAACCTTATCTACGGCGGTTTCTGATTTGCAGATCGCGCTGTGGTCGGGGCCCCGCTGGTGATTGATAGCGCGGATATTCGGGATAATCCGGCAGGGATGTTGGCGGCACTCTGTGCCGGTATTGGCATTTCCTATGACCCCGCAATGCTGAACCAGCCTGCCGGCGGACATACTTCTGACGGGGTTTAGGCGGCGCATTGGTATGGTGCTCTACCGGTTTTTCAGGTGCCGAAGGAGCGCTCCCGGATTTGTCACCCAAGGCGCAACCGGTGTTGGTGGAATCGTTAAAATATTACAGGCAACTGGCGCAGCACAAACTGACCGTTTAACGGGCGGTCAGGACAATTTCGATGCGGCGGTTGGCGGCAATGTCTGAGGCGCTGATTGGCTGATATTCGCCAAACCCGTTGGCGGACAAATGGCGTGCGGGGATATTGCTCTTGCGGATCAGATGCTTAACCACCGAAAGGGCACGGGCCTGACTGAGCTCCCAATTGTCCTTGAAACTACCGCTCCCGGACAGGGGGGTTGCATCTGTGTGGCCGTCTACCCGCAGCATCCACGCCATGTCTTCAGGAACGCTTTTGGTGGTTTCTTCAATAATCGACGTAATTTTGGCGATCGTTGATTTGCCGGATTTACCCAAACGTGCAGAGCCGGGTTCAAACAGGGCCTCTGATGATAGAACAAAGCGGTCATAAACCGGCTCATCGGTTTGCGCCCCGCCAATGGCAGCACGCAGGCGATCTACCATTTGGGCATTCAGGGTGGCCAGTGTGGCGGCATTCTGGATGGATTTAACCCGTTGGATACCGCGTAATTTAGTGTCGATCTGTTCAAAAATGGATTGGAGAGCCGCAACTTTGGTGTCGTGTTGAACCATCATTTCCTGACCGGCAGAAAATTGCGATAGCATTTCCTGAAGTTGGGAGGCTTCCGCATCCATCAGGTCTTTTGCCTCTTCCAATCGGCGCTCCGCAGAGGCAAGCGCAACGGAGGTGATCTCTGTTTTATCCTGTGCGTCAGCCTTTTCGGACTGATGTTTCTTGAAGGCTTTATCGGCTGCGGCAAAGGCAAGATAAGCGTTATCTTCAGCCTTTTTTGCGCTCTTGTACTTGGCTTTTTTGTCCTTAAGAATCGCGTCGGCTTTTTCCAGTTGCAGTTCGGTAATGGCTAAGGCTTTGCTTGCAACCAGAGCCGAGCGGCTGGCTGAATCGGCTTGTTGGCTTGCTTCCTTAAAAAATCCGTTTTCAAGATTCGCAATGTCGGCATCGCTCGAATCCGCGCTATCGCCATATTCGGCCATAACCAAGCGCGCCGATTTGGCTGCAGATGCAACAATGTCGGCGGCAGAGGCCGCTGCTTTGGCGGCGGCGGATGCTTTTTTCAATTCACGCACCGTAGACGCAATCCGCTGTTGACCGACTTTTGCAGCCAGCAGGCGTTTTTGGGCATCTTCGGCTTCATTTACGGCGGCGTTCAGATTGTCTTTGGCAGCTTGCAATTTACGGGTCAGCTTTTCACCCAGCAGATCGTCCAGATTATCGCGGGCAGCCGAGGAAACCCTTAGGGCTTCGGCCACGGCATCGCTGGCTTT
>CAMZLM010000165.1 GCA_947311485.1 uncultured Paracoccaceae bacterium | reverse complement strand
CTCTATCATGTTTTGGCTGGTTGGCATGCAGGCTGTATTCGGTACGATCATGGCTGGGTATGATGGCCAAATTGCCGTGCCGACAGGCACAAGTATCTACTGGGTCGTTCTGGTGGGAATCTGTGGCCTGACAGCACATTTCTGTTTTACAACCGCCCTGAAACTGGCTCCGGCCACCATTGTCGCGCCCCTTGATTTCCTGCGTTTGCCGTTGATTTCGGTTGTCGGCTGGCTGCTCTATAGTGAACCGCTTGAGACTCTTGTCTTTCTCGGCGCGGGGTTGGTGTTATGGGGCAACTGGATGAACATACGCGCCGAACAAAAACGCGTCACGGATCTGGATGCCGCACAGGCCTGATATTTTTGCGAATTCGAAATATGGGTTTGATCCTGACCGCCTGCTCGCGTTACATTGGAACATCCAAGACAAGAGGCATAAATGTTGTATTCTTCGGCTGATGACTGGCGAAAGGCCCCGCACAAACAGGTAATGCTGTTTGGCATGTCGGGACTGGGAAAAACCTATTTGTCCAATATCCTGCGCGCCAGCGGTGACTGGTTCCATTATAGTGTCGATTACCGGATCGGGACCCGATATATGGGCGAGCATATTGTCGACAATTTCAAAGCCGAAGCGATGAAAAACCCGTTTCTGGCAGAGCTGTTGCGCTCTGACAGCATTTATATCGGCTCGAATATCACCTTTGAGAACCTGTCGCCTTTGTCCACCTATCTTGGCAAACCGGGTGATCCGGCACGCGGCGGTATCGCGTTTGAGGATTACCTCACCCGCCAGCGCCAGCACCGGCATGCCGAAATTTCCGCACTGGCAGACACCGTTCCTTTCATCCGTCGAGCGCAAGAGATTTACGGTTATGGGAATTTTGTCTGTGACACATCCGGTTCCATGGTCGAGGTCATCAATCCGGATGATCCCGATGATCCGGTCATGGCCTCCCTGGCTCCGCACGTGCTGCCGGTCTGGATCAAAGGGGATGACAGCCATACAGACGCGCTTGTTCAACGTTTTTCGCAGGCACCCAAACCGATGTATTATCAAGAAGCCTTCCTCAAGGATTCCTGGAAGACGTACTTGAATTTACGCAATGTCGCGCCCGATCAGGTGGACCCCGATGATTTCATTCGCTGGGGGTACCGCCAATTGTTGACCCACCGCCTGCCCCGCTACAGCGCGATTGCGAACCGTTGGGGGGTAACCATTGACGCCAATGACGTGATAAAAATCCGGACCGTGGATGATTTCAACGCGCTTGTCGCCCACGCCTTGACCTGACAGGACCCGCCCTATGCCTATAAAAATACCGTCCCGTTTGCCGGCTTATGAGGTACTCAAGTCCGAGGGCGTGAACATCATGTCCCAGAGCGCCGCCGCGCGTCAGGATATCCGCCCGTTGCAGATCGGATTACTTAATCTGATGCCGAAAAAGATCCAGACAGAAACCCAGTTTGCCCGCCTGATCGGGGCGACACCTTTGCAGATTGACTTCACCCTGATCCGGATGAGCGAACATCAGTCCAAAAACACCTCAGCCAGCCATATGGAGGCCTTTTACCAGTCCTTTCAAGAAGCCAAATCGCGCAAATTTGACGGGCTGGTGATTACCGGCGCCCCGATTGAACACCTGCCGTTTGAGGAAGTTTCCTATTGGGACGAACTCAAAGAGGTCATGGACTGGACCCAGACCAATGTTCATTCGACCTTTGGGGTGTGTTGGGGCGGCATGGCGATGATTTACCATTTCCACGGCGTGCAAAAACATATGCTGGATCACAAGGCCTTTGGCTGTTTTCGCCACAAACGCACGGACGAATCCTCGCATTATTTACGCGGGTTTTCCGATGATATGGTGGTCCCTGTGAGCCGCTGGACAGAAGTCAAACAAACCGAAATCGACAAGGCCAAGGGATTGAAAACTTTGCTGACTTCACCGGATTCCGGGCCTTGTCTGGTAGAAGACCCGCCCCATCGGGCGCTTTATGTTTTCAACCATTTCGAATACGATCGTAACACCCTGAAAGAAGAATACGACCGCGATATTGCCAATGGCACACCGATCAATGTGCCGATGAACTACTATCCTGACGACGACCCCGCACGCCCGCCTGAAAACCGTTGGCGCAGCCACGGGCATTTGCTTTATGGGAACTGGATCAATGAAATCTATCAAACCACGCCGTTTGATATGTCCTTGATCGGCACAAACAGTGCTGGCTAAATCGTTGTTTTTGCTTATTATACTTATTTTCGGCTTTGCCGGTGTAACAATCTGGACCAGCCTTCGCCATGATGCACAGGCGGAACGTGATTACCCGCCTATCGGACGTTTTATCGATGTGGATGGCACGGCGGTCCACTATCTGCGCAAAGGCGCGGGGCCGGTGGTGATCCTGCTGCACGGGGCCGGCGGCAATCTGCGGGATTTCGATCTGGGGCTGATGGACCGTTTGGCCGAAAATTACACAGTGCTGGCGTTTGACCGCCCGGGCCATGGGTATACAGATCGCCTGAATAAGCACGGCCAAAGCCCCGCCGCACAGGCCGAATTGCTCCATAAAGCCGCGCAAAAGCTCGGGGTTAGGCAAGCGATTGTTACAGGGTATTCTTTCGGGGGCGCGGTGGCTTTGGCTTGGGCGCTGGACTATCCACATGCCACCCGCGGTCTGTTGTTGTTGTCCGCCGTCAGCAACCCGTGGGACACGCCGATTTCATCGCTTTACACGCTGTCTGCCATGCCGGTTATCGGACCCGTTTACACAACTCTGGTGTCTGCCTATGCGCCGCAGTCGGAAATAGATCGCTCTCTCAAGGCGCTTTTTGCACCTCAGGAAATTCCGCCACGCTATCAAACCGGTTTTGGCGTGGCGTTAACGTTACGACAAAAAACCATGCGGGCCAACGGGGTGCAGGTGACAAGCCTGCTCCCGTATGTTCAACAGCAATCCAAGCGCTAT
>CAMZLM010000164.1 GCA_947311485.1 uncultured Paracoccaceae bacterium | reverse complement strand
GCCTATGATGCGGCTTGTACGCCTGATTTCTTTGGCTTCAATGCCGAGGGCGCGTTGCAATATCGCGGGCGGCTGGATGCATCGACACGACAGGCCGGCCCAGAGGATTTGCGCCGTGATCTGTTTGAGGCTATGAAACAGATAGCGCAAACGGGCGAGGGACCGGAGGCACAGATTGCGTCTATGGGGTGCTCAATCAAATGGAAGGATTGACCCAATGAAAGCGATCGTTTTTGATCTGGATGGCACGCTGATCGACAGCGCGCCGGACATTCACGCCAGCGCGGTTAAAATGCTGGCCGACGAAGGCAAGGATCCGCTGGATGCGGACACCATCCGTTCGTTCATCGGCAACGGGATTCCCAAGCTCGTGGAGCGGGTGATTGCAGCGACGGGGCTTGATGACAGCCCCGAGAACTTCGAACGCCTGCGGCAAAATTTCGTGGCCCATTATGCGGCGGCTCCGGCGGATCATTCGGTGGCCTACCCGGGGCTGATCGATCTGCTCGACAGCCTGAAGGCGCAGGGCTATGCCTTGGGCGTTTGCACCAATAAGCAAGAGAGCCTGACCCTGGCCATTCTGGAACAAATGGATCTGGCCAAATATTTTGGTGCCGTCATTGGCGGCGACAGCCTGCCGGTCCATAAGCCGGACCCAAAGCCGCTGGAGCAGACCTATGAAATGCTGAAGGCCACATCGCGTTTGTATGTGGGCGACAGCGAAGTCGATGCCGAAACCGCCCAAAATGCCGGTGTGGTTTTTGCGCTGTATACCCAAGGGTATCGTAAATCGCCGGTGTCGGAAATTCCGCACCAGTTTAAATTCACCCATTTTGATGCTTTGCCCAAAATCATCGAAACCTCGTTTATGTTCGTGGTGTAACACCCTGACATTGCGATGCTTTATAGCCGGCTGCGCAGGTGGCCGAAAGGATACCCCATGACCATCAAAGCCCTTATTTTTGACGTGGACGGCACGCTTGCCGAAACCGAAGAAGCCCACCGCGCTGCATTCAACCTGGCCTTTAAACAGGCGGGTATGGATTGGAATTGGTCGGTTGACGATTACCGCCAGCTGTTGAAAACCACCGGCGGCAAGGAACGGATGAAGGCCCATCAGGCCGGGTTGCCGGCGGATCAGCAGATGACCGATACGGAAATCAAAAAACTGCATGCCGCGAAAACGGAGCTGTATGTAAAGATCCTCAAAGAGGGCAAGCTGGCGTTGCGCCCCGGTGTTAAGGCGCTGGTTCAGGCCGCCACAGATGCGGGTATCCGCGTGGCGATTGCCACCACCACCAGCCGGCCAAATGTGGATGCGCTTTGCGCCTGTTGCTGGAGCAAGCCGGCAGAAAAAATATTCGAGGTCATTGCTTGCGGTGACGAGGTTGAAAATAAAAAACCGGCACCCGATGTGTTTTTGCTGGCGCTGGAACGGTTGGGCCTGCCTGCCGATGAATGTGTGGCCTTCGAGGATAGCGTAAACGGGGTGAATTCCGCCAAAGGGGCCGATTTGCCTGTTGTGGTCACACCGTCAATGTACACAAACACGGATGATTTTTCCACGGCGGAAAGTGTGATTGTGAACCTGACCGATCCGGATCTGCGCAAGGCCAAATCCCTGCCGTTTGACTATCCGTTCAAATAGGGGGCCGCATGCCGTTCCCATGCACCTGTAAACGGTACGTGGGAACCGCGCCACCTACACCCCGCGCCAGATCCAGCCGCCGCCAAAGATACGGGTGCTGTCATTGTCATAGAAAACACAGGCCTGCCCGGGGGCGATGCCTTCTTCGGGGATCAGCAATTCAACGGTTGCTTCGGTTGCGCTGATTGGCCGGATGATCGCCTCTTTGGGTGGTCGGGTTGAACGCACGCGCACAGACATATGCCATTCTTTGCGGCTCTCGAAGGGTTCATCCGCCAGCCAGTTGATTTCCCGCACCGCAATGGTGCTGGTGGCGAGCGCCTCTTTTGGGCCGACAATCACTTGCCGCGCGTCCGGATCCAGTCGCACCACATACAGCGGATCGCCCCCGCCAATGCCCAAACCACGCCGCTGCCCCACGGTATAGTGGATCACACCGCGATGCGTACCCAGCACACGGCCATCCAGATGCACGATGTCACCGGGGTTTGCCGCCTCTGGCCGCAGTTTTTCGATGACTGCCGCGTAGGACCCGTTGGGGACGAAACATATATCCTGACTGTCCGGTTTATCGGCAACCGTCAGGCCGTATTTACGGGCGAGGGCGCGGGTTTCCTGTTTGGATTTCAGGTGGCCAAGCGGAAACCGCAGATAGTCGAGCTGCTCTTGCGTGGTGGAAAACAGGAAATAGGATTGATCCCGATCGCCATCCGCAGCCTGATGCAATTCGGCCTTTTCCGGCCCCTGGAACCGCTGGATATAGTGGCCTGTTGCCATACAATCCGCATCCAGATCCTTGGCGGTTTGCAACAGATCACGGAATTTCACCTTTTCATTGCAGCGAATACATGGCACCGGCGTTGCACCTGCCAGATAGCTGTCGGCGAATTCGTCAATCACCGATTCCTTGAACTTGTTTTCATAATCCAGAACGTAATGCGGAAAACCCATGTCATCCGCCACTTTGCGCGCGTCGTGAATGTCGCGCCCCGCACAACAAGCGCCCTTTTTCGCAAGCGCCGCCCCGTGGTCATAGAGCTGCAGGGTGATGCCCACCACGTCATACCCTTCGGACGCCAGCTGCGCCGCCACAACAGAGCTGTCGACCCCGCCGGACATGGCCACGATGACACGGGTTTCCGCCGGAGATTTCGCAAACCCCAGTGAATTCAGTTTTGTGTCTGTGTCGAGCGGCATGATGGCTCTCCTTAAGTCTTTGCGGCCTGTGCCGGTTCGCGGCTATAGATGCATTGGCGGGTTTCAAGTCAAATGCAATGCGCTTTAGCGTAAAACCCCATGTAATCTCAATCCCCGACTTCACCAATAATTAAGGTTCATTGCCCAGACTATTGGTGTGGTCCAGGGAGGTGGAGAATGTATATCAAAAAAGAGCGAGGTCCAGTATTTATCACCTTGCCCGATGGCAGCAAGCTGAGCCGATCGGATTTGCCCCCCAAGAATACCTCGCGCTGGGTGGCGCGGCGCAAGGCACGGGTGGTGATGGCGGTGGTTGGCGGTCTGATTACCCCGAATGAGGCCTGTAATATGTATGAATTGTCCAATGATGAGCTGGATAGTTGGTGTATGGCGGTGCGAAAACATGGTACTGCGGCATTACGGGTAACCGCATTGCAAAAATATAGACAACTTTAAGGTATTATATTACCATATTAGTCAATCGTAATGACTGGTTAACTATTTCACCCCATGTTTAGGGAGAAGCTCAAATTTTCGGAGAATGTTATGCGGGTACTGCTGGTTGAAGATGACCCTACCACCTCAAAAAGTATCGAATTCATGTTGGCAAATGCAAATTTGAATGTTTATGCCACTGATCTGGGCGAAGAGGGAATCGATCTTGCGAAACTATACGATTACGATTTAATCTTATTGGACTTGAATTTACCGGATCTCTCCGGCCATGAGGTCATGCGCCAGTTGCGTTTGGCCAAAATTATGACGCCGATTTTGATCCTGTCCGGCAACGATGATGCCTCGGAAAAGGTGAAAGGCTTTGGTTTTGGTGCAGATGACTACCTGACCAAACCGTTTCATCGCGAAGAGCTGATCGCCCGCATTCATGCGATTGTGCGCCGGTCCAAAGGCCATGCACAATCGGTGATTGATACAGGTCGAATTCAGGTCAATCTGGATGCCAAAACGGTTGAGGTTGCGGGAAAACCCGTGCATCTGACAGGCAAGGAATACCAAATGCTGGAACTGCTGTCCTTGCGCAAGGGGACTACTTTGACCAAAGAAATGTTTTTGAATCACCTGTATGGCGGGATGGACGAACCGGAGTTGAAAATCATCGACGTGTTTATCTGCAAGCTCCGCAAAAAACTCTGTCAGGCAACCGGTGGTGAAAACTACATTGAAACGGTCTGGGGCAGGGGGTACGTTTTGCGCGATCCGGTTGTGGATTCCGGGCACGACAAGCTCGCCATAGGCGCATAAACGCGTTTCTGCACAGGAACAAACGGCATAAATGAAACGGATTCAGGACCGGTTCGAACGGTTCTGAATTGGGGTTTCTTTTATAGTCTTGCGTATTAAAGGCTCAGAAACAGACCCGAGGCAATAAACCACATCACGGCACCAATGCCCAAATCAAGAATACGCCAGGTTCGGGCGGTTTGCATGAGCGGTGCCAAAAAACGCGCGCCATATCCAAGCGCAAAGAAAAACGTGAAAGAGGCCGATGTCGCAGCAACGGCAAAGACTATTTTTTCTTGTTGGGATTGAAATTGGGTCGATACAGCCCCGATCAGGCCCACAGTATCCAGATACACATGCGGATTAAGCCAGGTACAGGCAAAGACAACGCCAAGAGCAGGCCAGAAATCCAGCCCCTTGCCCTGTAACTCCATCTCGTATGCTCCTTTCCAGGCCGCATAAAAACGCGTGACACCATAGGCCAACAGAAACACAGCACCAAACAGCGTCAGTGCAAAGGGCAGGCCGGGGATGTAGTTGATTAGCTGGTCAAAACCGGCCACGCCCAAGGTGATCAACAGCGCGTCTGAAAGGGCGCAAAAAAGGCACAGGGCAAACACATGGGATTTAAGCAGCCCTTGCCGCAAAATAAAACTGTTTTGCGCCCCGATGGCGAGGATAAGGGAAAAGGCGGTAAAATAACCCGTGATCGCGGCTGAAGTCATGCGCCGTTAATGGTTTTGGGTTTGGTGATGCGTCCGGCAGCAATCTCTTCTTTGCTTGGCGGCATCACCAATCCGGCCGAGATCACCAGCTTGGCGGCGGCCTCTACATCCATGTCAAGAAAAACAACATCCTCGCGCGGGACAAAGAGCAAAAAGCCGGATGTCGGGTTCGGAGTGGTTGGCAAAAACACCGAAAACATATCCCCAACGCCGGCTTTATCCACAAGTTCGCCCCTGGTTTGCGTGGAAACAAAGGCAATCGCCCAAAGCCCTTTGCGCGGGTATTCAATCAAACAGGCCTTTTCAAAGCTGGAATTGCTCTGGCTCAGAACTGTTTCAACAATCTGTTTAACACCGTTATAAATTGACCGCACAATCGGCATGCGATCGACAAGGCTTTCGCCATATCGCAGCAATTGACGCCCGAAAATACCTTTGGTCATGGCCCCGATAAAGGTGGTGAAAACCAGAAAAACCACAACCCCGTATCCACGGACCTCGGCACCGGTATAGGTGGCGGGCTTATAGGCCTCGGGCACCAACGGCAAAACCCGGCTGTCAACAAAGCCGATAAAGGCCACAACCAGCCAAATTGTCAGCGCAATCGGCAGGACAATGACCAAGCCGGTCAGAAAATTACTTCGCAGGCGCGAAAAAAGGCTGGGTTTTTTACGTTGTGGCATAGGGGGCAACTGTTCCGCAGTAAGGAAAGATCGGTTTGGTTTAAGAGGTTATGCGGTTGCCTGCAAGGCCTGCGCAATTTCCGCACCAAGGCGGGCGTTATTCTTGACCAAAGCGATGTTCGACACAAGCGATCTGCCCTCGGTCAGCTCGACAATGCGGGCCAGCAAAAACGGTGTGACCTTTTTGGCGGAAATCGCCTGTGCCTCGGCCTCGGTAACCGCGCGTTCGATGATCGGGTTCAGGTAATCTGACGGAATTTCGGCCTCTTGCGGAATCGGATTGGCAACGAGCTGCCCGCCTTCCAGCCCCAAAGCCCCCCGCATCCGGTGGGCGGCGGCAATTTCAACGGCCTGATCCATGCGTAATGGCACCGGCAGATCGGAAATCCGTGACCAGAAAGCGGGTAACACATCGGTTTTATAGCCAATAACCGGCACACCGAGCGTTTCCAGAACCTCCAGCGTTTTGGGCAGGTCAAGAATGGCCTTGGCCCCGGCACAGACAACGGTAACAGCGGTTTTGGACAGTTCACGCAAATCGGCGCTGATGTCGAAACTGGTTTCGGCCCCGCGATGCACCCCGCCAATGCCGCCGGTGGCAAACACCTGAATGTCGGCACGGGCGGCACAAATCATGGTGGCCGCAACCGTGGTCGCCCCGGTTTTGCCATTGGCCAACGCCACGGCCAGATCCGCGCGCGACAGCTTCATCGCGTCGGGTGTTCGGGCCAGTTGATCAAGGGCGGCGTCATCCAGGCCAATGTGAATTTTGCCGCCCGAAATGGCGATGGTTGCCGGAACCGCACCGGCATCACGTACCACCTGTTCCACCGCGCGCGCGGTTTCAAGGTTTTGTGGATAGGGCATGCCATGGGTGATAATTGTGCTTTCGAGGGCCACAATCGGGCGGTTGTCACGCCGCGCGCTGGCAACTTCGTCGCTAAAGGTCAGGGTCACAGAGGGGTCTCCGTTGAAATGTATTTTGCTGTGGATTGAAGCGCAAATTGCAGGGCGTCCTGATCGACAAACCCCTGAATTTCCGCCGCGATATGGGAGGCCATAAACACATCACCTGCCCCTGTCACCCGTAAAACCGTGACATCCGGTGGGGGCAGGGTGATGATCTGGCCATGTGTTGCCACCGACGCCGGGTTCGGCCCATCGGTGACAATGGCGCGATACAAGCCGGTTCGGGCCAAATCTTCTGCGGCCTGTGCCGTGGTTTTTAATACTTTGTCGAGCAGGATATTGGCCTCGAACAGGTTCAAATATGCGGTTGCGCTTTTGTGGCCACGAAACGGGGAGAGCCGCTCGGCCTTGCCGGGGCTTGCCGGGGCCAAACGTAAATCCGCCGCGCTAAATTCCGGTGCGTTCGCGATATGGGCTAGGGTGCGTTCCGGTAGATTTCCTTCGCAAATCACCATGCCGGAACAGGGTGTTTCCGGCGTCCCGATCCGGCCATCTGCCATCGGGGCGATGACCTGATCCGACAGGTCTTCAAGCGAATGGGCATCCGCAATGGCCGCAATCAGACCATTTGCCCCTTCGATTGCCATATATTGATCGGTCGGGTGTTCTGCGGACACGTAAATATGCTGTGTATCCATGCCGCGTGCTGCGCAATTCAGCAATAATTCCCGCCCCGCCGCATCATCGCCAAGCGCGCTCAGCAGGGACACCGGCAGGTTGTGCATCCGCAGCGCCATGGCAATATTCATCGCCACCCCCCCGGGAATACGTAAAATCCGTCCTGGAACGTCGTCCCCACTGGCCATTTTGCGCGGTGTGCGTCCGACAATATCCCAGAGAACAGAGCCGATGCACAAAATTTGATCCGTTTGTGTCATGGGCCTGTTTTGGCCTGCGTCGGGCGATTTGGCAAGCGTTACCAGACCCAGAAAACCATATCGTCCGGTGGTAAACAGACCTGATCGTTACAGGCTTGCAAGGTCAGGGAAATTTTTGTGGGGCCATCCCCAGCGGGTTCATAGGAAAAAGTCTGGCTGAAATTCTGTTCATACAAGGCCAGCGGTTTGGCGCTGAACCCCAGTTTTTTGATCTCTGCTGCAGGATAGCTTGCCAAGGGGGCAGGGGTCGCGTTCGCCATGATTTCCATCCCGATGAGGTAATCCTCCAGCGGTTTATGGGCATTGATATGCCAGCCCTGCGCCAGCCGGAATTTTAGCGTGATCCGGCGATTGGCGCGATCTGCAAAGGGAAAAATCCGCACGGCACCGCCACTGGAGAGCCGCAATGTCCCGACCGGC
Organism: uncultured Paracoccaceae bacterium; assembly: GCA_947311485.1. GTDB lineage: Bacteria > Pseudomonadota > Alphaproteobacteria > Rhodobacterales > Rhodobacteraceae > Amylibacter. The sequence continues at coordinate 6,268 of CAMZLM010000164.1, read as the reverse complement.
CCATTGGCCTGAAGCGTGAGCGCATGCAGTAATCCGCCCCGTGATGCCGGGCGGTTCAATCCATCAATCGCCAGACTTGCGGCGAGAACCGGCGCGGCTTCGCCAATACGGGCGCGCCGGCGGTCCAATCCATCAAGCAGGCGCAGTGCCTGCGCGTTGCCACCGGCGATTTCGGTATCATCCAGCGGACGAAACGGACCAAGCGGGCCAACGGTTTCAGTCATACGCATGGCTTTGCCCTTGTCCGCGAACCGCGCTTGCATGTCATCGGAAATTTGTTGCGCTTGTAACAAGCGCTGCCTGTTGTCGGTCGAATAGTCATACAACGTCAGGAGTGCATACCCAAAAGCCCCGTAATCCGGCAATTGCGCAGCACTGTCGGCCTGCCCCTGAAACCAGATACGTTTCAGGCCTGTATCGTCCAGCATGTTGGAAAGAATGAAATCCGCAGCCTTTTCCGCCGCTTGCAGGTAATCAGGGCGACCCAGAACCGAGCTTGCCTCGGCCAGAGTCGCGATCATTTCGGCATTCCAGGACAGGATGATTTTTTGATCTGTAATCGGCTTGCTGCGGCTTTCCCGCGCTTTTCGCAGGGTTTCGAGCATTTTATCATAATCAGCCACCGGAATTCCGGCCTCGGACAGCGCCACAAGCGGCAGTTCTTGCAGGTGAAGAATATTGCTGCCGTCGAATCGTCCGTTTTCGCTCACGTCAAACAGCCGGGCATAGGTTTCGTGTTGCTGGCCCACAGCGGTCGTGAATTCCTCGTACGTCCAGACATAAAATGCGCCTTCTTGTGAGGCACCAGCCGCGTTAAGCGAATCTGCATCTTGTGCCGCATAAAATGCCCCGCCGGGCGCGCGCATGTCGCGCAATACGTAATCAAACGTACGCTGCGCCGCACGCGCATAATCCGGATTGCCGGTCGCCTGATACCCCCGCAGGAGAAGACGCCCGATAAGCGCCTGATCGTACAACATTTTTTCAAAATGGGGAACTTGCCATTCCGGATCCACCGCGTAACGGTGAAACCCGCCGCCCACATGGTCGTGAATGCCGCCGCGCAGGATACCGTCAAGGGTGGTGGTCACGGCGGACAACAGGTTTTCGTCGCCGGTGCGCAGGGCCTGATCCAGAATAAACAGGAGTTCCGGCTCGCGCGGAAATTTCGGGGCGTCGCCAAAACCACCGTTGAATTCATCCAGACCGTTTATCAGCTGGCGCGCGGTATTGGCAAAATCGTCCTCGGTAACGTGCCCCAAAACAGCGGTTTGATCGAGGTATTCACGCATTTGACTGGCCAGAGCAAAGGCCTCGGCCTCGACTTCGGTGCGGTCCTTGCCCCAAACGTCCACAATTGTATTCAAAACTTTTGTGAAATCTTTCGGGGGAAAATATGTGCCCGCATAAAAAGGGTCTGCATCGGGCGTTAAAAACACGGAATTGGGCCACCCCGACCCGCCGGTTAGAATCGTTGTGACAAGTGAAAACTGTTCATCCAGATCGGGGCGCCGTTCCCGATCGATTTTGATGCTGAAATAGTTTTTGTTAAGGATTTTCGCGATGTCTTTGTTTTCAAAACTTTCCTCCTCCATCACATGGCACCAGTGACAGGCGGCATAGCCAACAGAAACAAAAATCAGCTTATCCTCGTCCTTGGCCTTTTGCAGGGCCTCCGCCCCCCATGGATACCAATCGACCGGATTGCCGGCGTGCTGTTGCAGGTAAAGGGAGGCTTCGTTTGCAAGCCGGTTCTGCGCCGCAAGAGGGGCCGCAAACAGGAGAAAAAAGAGAAAAAGGCGCATGTTTTTCGATCCGTTTTCAGCTATTATTAAACAATTGCGGCCAATCTGTCAGGTGACAATCGGGTGAACGGTAACTTTGGCAATTGGTGCTTGCCATGGGGGCCGTTCACCATTATACGCGCGCTTACGAAATCCACAGGCGGGATTGTGTGTCTTGGGGGAGAAATCCTCAAGGCTCCACCGGTTGGGCATTTGCCCTTCTCCCGCTGAGGCAAAACCGGAAAAGGAAATTCCAATGGCTCTACCTGAGTTTACATTGCGCCAACTGCTCGAAGCAGGCGTACACTTTGGCCACCAGACGCATCGCTGGAACCCGCGTATGGACCAGTATATTTACGGGTCGCGCAACGGCATCCACATTCTTGATCTGACACAGACCGTTCCAATGCTGGATCAGGCCCTGCAGGTTGCCCGTGAAACGGTTGCCAAAGGTGGCCGTATTCTGTTCGTTGGCACCAAGCGTCAGGCTTCCAAAGCTGTTGCCGAAGCTGCCGAGCGTTCCGCACAATACTATATGAACCATCGTTGGTTGGGCGGCACGCTGACCAACTGGCAGACTGTTTCCAAATCCATCACCCGTCTGAAGCAATTCGACGAGCAGCTGGAAACCGGTGCAGAAGGCATGACCAAGAAAGAGCGTCTTGGCATGGAACGTCAGCAGACGAAACTGCAGGCCTCTTTGGGCGGGATCCGCGACATGGGTGGCGTTCCTGATCTGCTGGTCGTGATTGACACCAACAAAGAATCTCTGGCCGTGGCCGAGGCCAACAAGCTGGGCATTCCGGTAATTGCGGTTCTGGATTCCAACTCCAACCCTGAAGGCATTGATTACCCGATCCCGGGCAATGACGATGCGGCACGTGCCATTAACCTGTATTGCGACCTGATCGCCCGTGCAGCGCTGGACGGTATGGCTGCTGCCATGGGTTCCGCCGGCATCGACATTGGTGCCATGGAAGAAGCTCCTGTAGAAGAAGCGCTCGAAGCCCCTGCAGAGGGTTAATCCCCGCCACCTGATTGATTTGACGGGGGCGCAAACCGCCCCCGTTTGCAATTTTGCGAATATGGAGAATGACAATGGCTGTTACAGCTAAGATGGTAAAAGAACTGCGCGACCTTTCCGGCGCAGGCATGATGGACGCCAAAAAAGCACTGGTCGAAAACGATGGCAACATCGAAGCATCCATGGACTGGTTGCGGACCAAAGGTCTGGCAAAAGCCGCCAAAAAAGCAGGCCGTACTGCGGCCGAAGGTCTGGTCGGCGTAAAGGTTGAAAACGGGGTAGGGGTCGCGGTTGAGGTGAACTCCGAAACCGATTTCGTTGGTAAAAATGCCGACTTCCAAAACATGGTGTCCGGCATTGTTGCCGCCGGCATTGGCGCGGACGATCTGGACGGGTTGAAAGCGGCAGATCTGGGCGGAAAAACTGTACAAGAAACCGTGACCGAGGCAATCGCCACCATTGGCGAAAACATGTCCGTGCGCCGCATGGCCAAGGTTTCTGGCGACGTTGTTGCCGCCTATGTTCACGGGTCGGTTGCCGATGGTCTGGGCAAAATCGGTGTTCTGGTCGCGCTGAAAGGTGGCGACGAAACCACCGCCCGCAACATTGCCATGCATGTTGCCGCAACCAACCCGGCGTCTTTGTCCGAAGCAGATCTGGACCCGGCCTTGGTTGAGCGTGAAAAGAATGTTCTGACCGAACAAGCCCGTGAAAGCGGCAAGCCCGAAAAAATCATCGAAAACATGATCAAAGGCCGGATGAAGAAATTCTTCTCTGAAGTGACGCTGATCAATCAATCCTTTGTTATGAACCCTGACATCACTGTTGGCCAGACCGCCAAAGATGCGGGTGCCGAAATCGTTGCATTCCAACGCATTGAAGTTGGTGAAGGCATCGAGAAAGTCGAAGAAGATTTCGCCGCAGAGGTCGCCAAAACAATGGGCGGTTAATCCGGTCTAAATATCGCTTAAAAGCCCTGCCTTTGGCGGGGCTTTTTTTTTGTATAAGTGAGGAATTTCCATGTTTGAAACTCTGCTTGGGCTTTCCGCGCTAGATGTCGGCTTGTTTACCGGTGTTATTTTTCTTGCTGGCCTGGTTCGGGGATTTGCCGGATTCGCATTGTCGGCCGTTGTTATGGCGGCGCTTGTTGTGATTTTACCGCCTGTCGAGCTGATACCTGTTTGCTATGTGCTAGAGGCTGCCGCCACTATTACTATGTTTCGGGGCGGTATAAAGGATGCCGACATGGGGGTTGTGGTTGGCTTGTCCATCGGCTCGCTAATCGGTGTGCCGGTCGGTTTGGCTCTGACGACAACGATTGCGCCGGAATATTCGAAAGCAATTGCGTTGGTGGTGCTGTTGTTTCTTGCCACGATGCAGCTATTCCGTGCCAGCCCGCCGTTTTTGAACACGCGGGCAGGGCTCTATCTATCCGGTTTTACGGCGGGAATTGTAACCGGTCTTGCCTCCATTGGCGGCATGGTTGTGGCGATTTATGTGCTTGCCCGTAACGCAGAACCGGTAAAAATGCGCGGCTCACTTGTTATGTTTTTAGCCTTTAGCATGCTAACGTCCGGGCTGTACTATCTTGGGTTTGGTGTAATGACCAAGCTGGCCCTTACACGCGGGCTATTTTTTATGCCCGTGGTTTTAAGCGGAGTTTTTATCGGCAAAGCGTTGTTCCGGCCATCTCTAGCCGGTTATTACAAACGCTTTTGTTTGCTGCTTCTTATCGGATTGGCACTGATCGGGATCGTGCGAATGGTCTATTCCTGATCCAGCAATTCCTTGGTGATAAAATAGGTGATTGGGAGCGCTACAGCAAATCCGGCAGCAGCAGCGATCAGCAGGGGAATAAGCGTATCATAGCCGATAGACAAGGAAATAACGAAAAATATCCCAGCTATTGTTGTGGAGATAAACGAATATAGAATTGATGCGAGATTGAACATGGTGATTTCCTTTATGGAGCAGGTTTGCGAGCATACATAAGGGAGCGGGAATATGAATTCTTTGATCTGGATCAGGTTTGCGCCAGATGCGTGACAATTCTTTCCAATGCCATCGGATAGCCCTTGGCACCATGCCCCATAATCAAGTCAAAGGCGACGTTGCCGATATAGCTCACGCGGCGGAAATCTTCGCGTTCATGTATGTTTGAGAGATGCAGTTCCAAAGTCGGTACGGAAACGCTGGCGATGGCATCCATGATCGCGATGGAGGTATGGGTATAGGCACCGGCATTTATGATAATACCATCAAAGGCTTGTCGGGCGTCGTGGATCCAGTCTATCAGAACGCCTTCGTGATTGGATTGACGAAAATCCAGCGTTACATTCAGCTGGCGGGCCTTGGTTTGGCATTCGGCTTCGATGTCTGCAAGCGTGGTGGTGCCATAGACTTCGGGTTGGCGAATGCCCAGCAGGTTGAGGTTCGGGCCATTCAATATCAGGATCGCTGTCATGGTATTTTCCAATAGGTTCTTACGTTCAGGATAATGCGCCAACAGAATGATTTGTCGAGTAAAAACTGGAAAGGCCAAACACAATGTCACTGGAACCGGGAAGATCGCAGCACTGTGTTTGGCCCAAAGAACCGATACTTGGGTAGCAAATGGTTCATGTCGTTAGACAGATCCTTCATAGCCGTCCAGGCCGGGAAAACAGTGTGGATCGTCACTGTTTGGCAAGAAGGTTGCACCAAAGTTACCAATACGCACGTAGTGTTAGCGGTAAGTTAACATAATAATGATTACACGCCAATTGCATAGGTGGAGAATTATTTTATACATAAAACATATTGCGCTTCCCTGAGGATTACGCCATTGTCGGAAAAACACGTAGTCAGAGGTTTCACGATGAAAAAGAAAATGTTCGATCTGCCGGATGATATGATCTATCTGGATGGCAATTCCCTTGGTCCGTTGCCCCGTTCTGCGACAGATCGGGTTGCACGGATGATGCGCGATGAATGGGGTCTGATGTTGATCACCGGTTGGAACAAAGCCGGCTGGATGCAGAAATCCCTGAGCATCGGAGACCGGATCGGACGCCTGATTGGTGCTCCGGCCGGAACCGTCATCATGGGTGATACCTTGTCGATCAAGGTTTATCAGGCATTGGCCTCTGCATTGCGATTAAACGCGGATCGCAAGGTCGTGCTGTCGGACACGGGAAATTTCCCGACAGATTTGTATATGGCGCAAGGCCTGTTAAAATCGTTGGATCAGGGCCACAGCCTGAAAACCGTCGCGCCGGAGGCCGTGGCCGATGCGCTGAATTCGGATGTGGCGGTTTTGATGCTGACACAGGTGGATTATCGCACAGGGCGATTGCACGATATGACTGCCCTCACCCGCGCTGCGCAAGATTTGGGCATTGTGGTGATCTGGGATCTGGCCCACTCCGCAGGCGCACTGCCGGTGGATATGCTGGGCAGCAACGCCGAATTTGCCGTGGGG
>CAMZLM010000163.1 GCA_947311485.1 uncultured Paracoccaceae bacterium | reverse complement strand
GGGCTTGCCCGTTGTGCCGGAGGTATAAAACAGCCACACCACATCATCCTTGGCGACGGGCACCGGCTGTGTCACGGGGCGTGCCTGATACAGGCCGGCAAAACCGCGCCCTGCCACATGCAGCTGATGCACAACACAAGCCGGCAATTCTGCGCCAAAATCTGCATCGCTAAACAGCACCGACGCCCCTGCATTTTCAAGGATAAACGCTGCTTCTTTTACATGCAGTTTGCCATTGATTGGCACCGCCACCGCGCCAAGCGTCCAGATCCCGTAGAGAATTTCCAGATATTCGGTACAATTCCCCAGAAACAACGCCACGCGATCCCCCGTGCCAACACCGTATTCCGCTTGCAAGAATCCGGCAATCGCAGCGGCACGACGGGCAAATTCCGCGTAATCCGCCACACAATTGCGCCCCTGAAACAACGCCGGTTTTTCAGGGTGATTTTTCGCGGTGCGCACCAGCCAGTTTGCAAGGTTCATCGGGGCCTCCTGTTCGTTCCCGAGAACCATATCAGGCATAAAAAAACGCGCAAGAGTTGCCCCTTGCGCGTTTTAAGTGTCGGTATCGGGGACTTAGGCCGATTTCGCCAGATTACGCAGAACGTAATGCAACACCCCGCCGTTTTCGATGTATTCGATTTCGACTTCGGTATCGATCCGGCATTTCAACATGATGTCCTTGCTGTCGCCATTTGCATAGGTAATGGTGCACGGCACATCGCCAAGTGGTTCAATGTCGCCATCCAACCCTTTGATAGAAACAGTTTCTTCGCCAGTCAGTCCAAGTGACTTGCGGCTATCGCCACCGGTGAATTCAAACGGGATCACGCCCATACCCACCAGATTGGAACGGTGAATACGTTCAAAGCTTTCTGCGATCACGGCTTTGACACCCAGCAGCGCCGTGCCTTTGGCTGCCCAGTCGCGGCTGGAACCGGCACCGTATTGCTCTCCACCAAAGATCACCAGCGGGACACCGGATTCCTGATAGGCCATGGCTGCGTCAAAGATGGAACTCTCCTGACCATCCGGCCCCTTGGTATAACCGCCTTCAACGCCATCCAGCATTTCGTTTTTGATCCGGATATTGGCGAATGTGCCGCGCATCATCACTTCGTGATTGCCGCGTCGTGACCCATAGGAATTGAATTCCCGTACCGGCACCTGACGGTCGGTCAGATACTGCCCCGCCGGTGTGGATTCCGCAAACGATCCGGCCGGTGAAATATGGTCGGTGGTGATCATATCGCCAAGCACGGCCAGAACACGGGCGTTTTCGATGTTGCTGATTTTGCCGGGGTCTTTGGACATGCCCTGAAAATACGGCGGGTTCTGGATGTAGGTGGATGTCGGCGGCCAGTCATAGACCTCGCTGTCGGTGGTTTCCACCGCTTGCCATTTCTCGTCGCCCTTGAATACATCGGCATATTTGGACAGGAACGCCTCACGGGTGACGGTTTGCTCCACCATTTCGGCAATTTCCTGTGTGGTAGGCCAAATGTCGCGCAGATACACATCGTTGCCGTCTTTGTCCTGTGCCAACACATCGTTGGCCAGATCAATATCCAGCGTGCCGGCAATCGCATAGGCCACCACCAGCGGTGGACTGGCGAGGTAGTTGGCCCGCACATCCGGTGAAATCCGGCCTTCGAAATTGCGGTTGCCCGACAGAACAGACGTGGCGACCAGATCACCCTCGGCGATTGCCGCGCTGATTTCCTTCTGGATCGGACCAGAGTTGCCAATACAGGTGGTACAGCCATAGCCAACCAGATTAAAGCCAAGCGCATCCAGATCTTTTTGCAGATCGGCGGCTTCCAGATAGGCACTCACCACCTGCGAGCCGGGGGCCAGCGAGGTTTTCACCCAAGGTTTGCGATTCAGTCCCAGCGCGGCGGCCTTGCGCGCGACAAGCCCGGCCCCGATCATCACGTAAGGGTTGGAGGTGTTGGTACAAGAGGTAATCGACGCGATCACAACCTTGCCGCTCTCCATGGTGTAATCTTCGCCCGCAACCGGCACTTGTTTGCCCATCGGGCGTTTGAACATGTTTTCCATCTGGTCGGCAAAGGCCGCCTTGGCGTTGTTCAGTGCGATGTAGTCCTGTGGCCGTTTGGGGCCGGAAATCGCGGGCACAATGCTGCCCATGTCCAGATGCAGCGTGTCCGTATACACAGGCGCATAATTTTCATCGCGCCAAAAGCCGTTTTCCTTGGCATAGGCCTCGACCAACGCAATGCGGTTTTCGTCGCGTCCGGTGACGGTCAGATAGCGGATGGTTTCGCCGTCAACAGGGAAGAAACCACAAGTCGCGCCGTATTCCGGTGCCATATTGGCAATCGTCGCGCGATCCGCCAGCGGCAGGCTATCAAGCCCCTTGCCGTAAAATTCGACAAATTTGCCGACAACGCCCTTTTCGCGCAGCATTTCAACCACTTTCAACACCAGATCGGTACCGGTGGTGCCTTCGGACATGGCACCGGTCAATTCAAACCCGATGACCTCTGGAATCAGCATGGAAATCGGCTGACCCAGCATCGCGGCTTCGGCCTCGATGCCGCCAACGCCCCAGCCCAGAACCGCCATACCGTTAACCATGGTGGTGTGGCTATCGGTGCCAACCAGTGTATCCGGATAGGCGATTTCAACGCCGTTCTGATCCTGATCCGTCCAAACGGTCTGCGCCAGATATTCCAGATTTACCTGATGACAAATGCCGGTGCCGGGGGGAACCACACGGAAATTGTCAAATGCTTTCTGGCCCCACTTAAGGAAGGTATAGCGTTCCAGATTGCGTTCGTATTCGCGTTCCACATTCATCTTGAACGCGCGCGGGTTGCCGAATTCATCGATCATAACCGAATGGTCAATTACCAGATCAACCGGATTCAACGGGTTGATTTGTTCCGCTTTTCCGCCCAATGCCACAATCCCGTCGCGCATGGCGGCCAAATCGACCACAGCCGGAACACCGGTGAAATCCTGCATCAACACACGGGCCGGACGATAGGCGATCTCGCGCGGGTTTTTCCCACCGTTTTCGGCCCATTTCGCAAACGCCTTGATGTCATCAACCGAAACCGTGCGCCCGCCGTCTTCAAACCGGAGCATGTTTTCCAGCACCACCTTGAGCGCGGCAGGAAGGCGTGAAAAATCGCCAAGCCCTGCGGCCTGCGCCGCCGGAATGGAATAATAATCGACGCTTTGATCGCCAACGGTTAAGGTTTTACGGGTCTTGCTGCTGTCACTGCCGGTTACGACTGTCATGGTGGCTCCTAGGCTCGGTCATCTGTTGGGGCTGCTTTTGCACCATTTTCGCGTATCTCGCAAGGCATTTTAGTATGCAACGGTATACCGCACGGGCGGAAAAATGAAAATAGTTTGAGAAAAAGCACTTTCACCTCGAACCTTGTCGATTTCTGTGGGCGAATTGACGCAAACCTGCCAAAAAGATACCCCAACTACGCCATAAGGCAGAAAATTGCGACCTGCGGCAAAGCGATGCTTTTTGAAAAATACCCATGGGGTTTATCAAAAAACACCCTACATGCAGACCAAATGAATCAAAGGGAGCCTTCAATGCCGGTTTCAGAAAAACAAGCACTCGACGCCGTGAGAACCCTGATCGAATGGATCGGCGACGATCCCGCGCGCGAGGGCCTGCAAAAGACCCCAGCCCGCGTAATCAAGGCCATGGGCGAATATTATCAGGGCTACGGCGAAACGCCGGAAACCCATCTGCAAACGGTGTTTTCCGAAATCGACGCTTATGACGGCATAATCGCGCTCAAGAAAATCCCGTTCCGGAGCCATTGCGAACACCACATGGCCCCGTTCGAGGGCTTTGTCTCTGTGGCCTATCTGCCAAACGAACAGGTCGTCGGCCTGAGCAAACTGGCGCGTCTTGTGGCCGACTACTCCGCGCGGTTGCAAATTCAGGAACGCCTGACCGCCCAAATCGGCCGCGCGCTTGAAACCACCCTGAAACCACGCGGGGTTGCGGTGCGGATCACGGCCCAACATTCCTGCATGTCCAAACGCGGGATCAAGGCCGATGGCTGGCTGACCACCGAATTTTACGCCGGAGCCTTTAAAACCGATCGCGATTTACGGCAGGATTTTCTAACCAGCGACTAGGGGGGATTAACGGGCTTCAACGCGACGTCGAGTAGCTTGCTAATAGCCTCGAGACACGGCCCAAGAAGTCCTTCCCCCCATACAACACGCCGGTGGCTACCCCCACCTTCGCCTTGGCCGAACTTTTGCCGAATTGTTCGTTGTGAGTTGCAAAATCCGCTTTTTGGGGGCTACTTTCCAGTTGCTCCGTTAGCTTGCTTACCTGCTGCCTCTCTCTGCCTCCACCCCTGCAACTTTTTTCCAACCCGGCAAATCTGGCCCTGCCAAGCAAATCGCCTTCCCCCGCTGCGTTGTTTGCGTTATGGCAGGGCCATGAGTTTATCTGCGAAAAATATTGATTGTCGGCGCGGGGACCGGTTGGTCCTTGCGGGGGTGAATTTCACGCTGGCGGCGGGGGAATGTCTGATCCTGCGCGGGCCGAACGGGGTGGGGAAATCCACCCTGTTGCGGGTGTTGGCCGGGCTGGCCCCGGCTGCCGGTGGCAAACTGGATGTTGACCCCGATCAAATCGCCTATGCCGGTCATCTGGACGCGATCAAGGCCCAGCTGACCGTGGCGGAAAACCTGCTGTTCTGGGCCGGTGTCTATGGCACGGGGGCTGCGGCGGCGCAGGCGACCATGGACCATTTCGGGCTGGACATTATGGCCGATCGTTTCGCCCATAACCTGTCCGCCGGTCAAAAACGCCGGTTGGGTTTGGCGCGGCTGCATTTGTCGGGGCGTAGCATCTGGTTGCTGGATGAACCGACTGTGTCGCTTGATGCCGAACATGTGGCCCTGTTCGAAGCCGCCTTTGCCGATCATTGCGCCGGTGGTGGTATCGCGATCATTTCGACCCATCTGGATTTGGCCATTCCCTCGGCCCGAACGCTCGATTTAGGGCAGTTCAAATCCCGTCCCCAAACCGAAGCCAACCCGTTTCTAGAGGATTTTGTCTAATGTGGGCATTGTTTAGACGTGATTTGGCATTGGCCGTGCGCTCCGGCGGCGGTTTTGGGTTGGCGCTGGCGTTTTTCCTGATCCTTGTGATGTTCGTACCGTTCGGCGTGGGGTCCGACCGCGCCATTCTGGCCCGGATTGCACCGGGTATTTTGTGGATCGGGGCCTTGCTGGCCAGCCTTTTGTCGCTAGACCGGATATTTCAGCTCGATTCCGAAGACGGCACACTGGATGTTCTGGCCACCTCCCCCCTGCCGATGGAAGGGATCACCGCCGCCAAGGCCGCCGCCCACTGGGTGACAACCGGTGTACCGCTGACCGTGGCCGCGCCGGTATTGGGCTATCTGCTCGGCCTGCCCGCGCCGGCGTATTTCTGGCTGGTGGCCAGCCTGTTTACCGGCACGTTGTCGCTTTCGTTTATCGGGATGTTCGGTGCTGCCCTGACTGTGGGCGTGAAACGTGGCGGGTTGTTGTTGTCCCTGCTGGTGCTGCCGCTCTATGTGCCGACGCTGATTTTTGGCGCGCAAAGCGTGGTGCGGATCACCCAAGGGCTTGATCCGACACCGGCGTGGATGCTGCTGACCGGCCTGTCATTGCTCAGCGTGGCGGCCATGCCCTTTGCCGGTGCCATGGCCTTGCGGGCGAACCTGCGTTAAGCACGAAAAAAGCGCCCAAAGCCGTGCTGTGGGCGCTATAGTTGTGGAACGAGGGACAGTAATATGAGGCGAAATGTTCCAATATGGTCGCCTCTGCTATTCTATCTAGGACGTGTTTTCCCGAATTGTAGGCATGTAAAGTAAATGTGAACAGCCTTAACGCTGCTGCGCCGCTGCAAACAACGCCACCGCCGCCGCATTTGATACATTCAACGAGCCGAAATCACCGGCAAACCGGATCTTGGCCAGCAAATCACAAGTGTCCTTGGTCAGTTTGCGCAATCCCGGCCCTTCGGCCCCCAGCACCAGCGCCAGCGGAATATGTACGGATTTTGCAAGCTCTTCGCTCAGGTCCGCGTCACCAGTACCATCCAGACCGATGATGTAATAGCCCATTTCACGCAACACACGCATGCCGGTAGACAGGTTCTGGATCCGCACATAGGGCTGGCGCTCCAGCGCCCCCGATGCGGTTTTAGCCAACGCCCCGGTTTCCGGCGCACTGTTACGTTGCGTGGCAATAACCGCCCGTGCACCGAATACCTCTGCCGAACGCAGTATGGCCCCGACGTTGTGCGGGTCCGTCACCCGATCAAGCAACAGCACAACCGGGTTCCCCCCACGCGGCGCGCAGACCTCTGACAGGCTGCCCCAATTCAGCGGCATCACCTCCAGCGCGGCCCCCTGATGCACCGATTGCGAATCAAGCGGTACATTGAAGTTGCGCGTATCCACAATTTCAGGTTCAATCCCCGCATCGGGCAACACATCAGACAACCGGTCCGCCGCATTTTTGGTCAGAACCAGCCGCTTTTTCACCCGCGCCGGATTGCGCAACGCATCGCGCACCGCATGCAACCCGAAAAGCCAAAGCGTCTCCGCCTGCCCTGAACGCGAACGCTCTTTTTCCACAACCCACGTCGGTTTTTTCGATTTTCTAGAAGCCAAAACAGCGCCTTTCTTTGCCTTTTTCCGGTTTCGCATGCTGTGCAATTCAAGACAAGGGCAGGAATTGCAATGCGGCGTCAGTTTCCGGTTGACGGCCCCGAAATCCACGGGTATTCCGGCCAAAGTTGGGCGACGCGCTGCAAGGTGCGGCAGTGGACTGTAACTCCGCCGAGGAAACTCATGCCTGGTTCGATTCCAGGGTCGCCCACCATTTACTCTAAGCCATTGATTCTAAAGGCAATATGATTCCGGAAGTCATTGGCTTTGCTGGACAATAACTTTTGCGTTTATTGTGTTTTTTCGGGTTTCAGGACTGTTTCATGGAAATTTGTTACCCCAGTGTTACCCGAAGTCGTAATCATCCCGAAGAAACAGGCTTAACTTTATTGAAAACAAAGGCCGAAAGTATCAACAGCAACAGTAAGCGAAGGTTTGGTTAGTCAATCTGATTAGATTCAACCAAAACGAGTTCTTCGTAAGGCTTACCCCACCGCTCAACACAACGACCGAATACAACGCAAGCATGCGCGTTTTCTTGCTTGAGCACTTGAACTGCAACTTGTGTCATATACCGGCTGATAGTCGCTTCGTTTTTTTCGGAATACAAATAAAACACAACATGTGCCTTGCGACTTTCAGGAGCCAAAACAATCACGCACGCTTTGTCGCCGCAAATCGTATTATCAGCCTTCACTTTTCTTCTCAGCTTATTCAGCTGCTTTTCTATTTCCTTTTGTTTAGTCATGTCGGCACAAGAAAGAAGATGAATACCAGAGGTGGTCGCAAGATTTCGGACCAGTAGTTAAGATGGATCGCCTGACGAGAAAGACGATACCCAATGACGAAACGAAAGAACCATTCACCCGACTTCAAAGCCAAAGTTGCGCTTGAAGCGATCCGCGAAGAAATGACGATGGCTGTGCTGTCGAAAAAATACGGTGTCCACCCGACCCAGATTGGGATGTGGAAGCGTGCAGCGATTGAGAATATGGCCATGGCGTTTACCAAGCGTGGCAGTGATCCT
>CAMZLM010000162.1 GCA_947311485.1 uncultured Paracoccaceae bacterium | reverse complement strand
TCGGCCAGTAACAGCCAGTTTCTGGTGTGGATTATCGCCATCTGGGCCTTTGTCCCTGCGGCGCTTTTGTTGCGTGCAGTGGCATTGATGAAAATTGCCAGCATGATCGGTGCCGACGTGCCACAAGCAGCCTGATGCGGGTCGCGCTAACAGCGGTTTTTCTGCTGTTGGCGGCTGCTGTTGCGGCGGACCCGTTTCGGGTGGCGACGTTCAATGCATCGCTTTCCCGTCGTGGACCGGGAAAGTTGTTGGCGGATATTCAAAGCGGTACCGATCCGCAGATTGCCGCCGTGATCCGGATTATTCAGACTGTCCGGCCTGATATTCTGCTCATAAACGAGCTGGATCACGACTATGAAAACCGCGCGCTTATTGCCTTCTTGGCGGTGCTGGCACAAGATAACGGTGATACGCACGGCATAAAGTACCCCTATTTCTTTGCGCCACCGCAAAACACCGGTGTGCCGAGCGGGCTGGACCTGAACGGGGATGGTAAACTGGGGGGGGCTGCCGATGCTTTTGGCTATGGGCATTTTCGGGGCCAGTATGCCATGGCGCTGGTGTCCAGATTTCCAATTGAAACGGATAGGGCGCAAGATTTCAGTGAACTGTTATGGCGGGATATCACCGCCAGCAATATGCCGACACGTCAGGATGGATCGCCTTTCCCGACCCAAGCGGCGCAGGCGGTGATGCGGCTTTCGTCAAAAGGTCACTGGGTCGTGCCCGTGGTCTTGCCGGATGGACGCCGGTTTGATGTGATGGCATCGCACCCGACGCCACCGATATTTGATGGTCCCGAAGACCTGAACGGGTGGCGCAATTATGATGAAATTGTTTTTTGGCATCTTTACAAGTCGTCGCAGCCTCTCTTGAAGGAAAATGCTGTCGCCGATGCCGATCCTGGGGATAACCGGGGCACGCGATACTTTGTGGTGATGGGTGATTTGAACAATGATCCATGGGATGGCGATAGCCGCCATGCGGGGATTAACCTTTTGCGCCATTGGAAGGGGGTGCAGGATCCGCGCCCCAAATCACGAGGGGCGGTTGTTGCAGCCGAGGTTCAGGGCGGGGCAAATCGCCAGCACAGGGGGGATCCCGCCCTTGATACCAGTGATTTTCGTGATGTGCCGGGGCCGGGAAATTTACGGGTGGATTATGTATTGCCCTCCCGTAGTTTGACGGTAAAGGGCGCAGGCGTGTTTTGGCCTGCACCTGACGAGGCCGGTTTTGATCTGATTGGATCAGATGGTCGCAGGAGTTCGGATCACCGGCTGGTGTGGGTTGATCTGGAATGATACCGCCGAGGCCAGCGCCAACTTGCGCGGGGTTTCAACCGGATCGGGGATCAGCTGCCGCAGGCCGCCATCCATCAGCCGGTGGGCTGTGTTCCATTGGAAGCGCAATTCCAGCAGGTGTTTGGCCAAGGGCCAGAACGGCCGTGCCAGCCGGATCGGGAGCCAGTTCATTTTTGATAACCCGACCCCGAGCGCGGCAGCCAGCTCATTTCCGCTGAGGGTGATGCCGGCATAATTCAGGCTGCAATAACGCGGCAGTTCGGCGCGCATATTGGCGAGGCGGGAAAAATTTGCGGTATAATCGGGCAGGTAAGCCCAGGCATGGGGTACGTCGGGATTGCCGGGATAGCTGATCTTGCCGGTTTTTGCGGTGTTTTTGGTGATCATCATGTCAAACCAGTTGCCGCTGGCCGTGGTGTCAATGAAATCACCGGCACGTAGCAAGATGGTCTTCACTCCGCTGGATTGCAAAAGGGTTTCCATATCGCGGCGCAGCTGACCAAGTGGATTGGTGGCAGTATGTGGGGTGTCTTCGCGCAAAATTTCTGGCATGTTCTGGCCATAGGGGTAGATATTTCCGGGAAAAAAGATCGTTGCATCGCCGGATTTGGCCACATCAATGACCTGTTGCAGTTGGCCAAGGCACTGTTTTTGCCATTCGGTGTAGATCGGGTTCCAGCCGTAAACAATCGCATCAACGCCACGTGCGGCCTGTTGCAGATTGTCTATTTTCCGGTCAAAGGTGCGGGTCTGCCAACCGGCGTCGCGCAAAGCAATGTCCATATGGCGGCCAAAGCGGCCGGTGGCTCCGAGGATCAGGGCAGTTTGGGTCATGGGGGTCTCCTTTATGATTGAGGTAAATATACCCATTCTATTTTGAATTGTAATTTGCTATATTCGCAGTTGTGGTATTCATTTTTGAATGGAGTGGCTGTGCAAAATTTTGACTGGAACCTGTTGCAGAGCTTTTTAGCAGTGGCCGATGCCGGTTCCTATTCCGGTGCGGCGCGCCAGTGCGGGCATAGCCAACCCACCATTGGCCGGCATATCCAGCAATTGCAAACACAGCTCGGGGCGGTGTTGTTCCAGCGGGGAACCACGGGATATACGCCGACACAGACCGGCATGGCATTGCTGGAACATGCGCGCGCCATGCAGGCAGCTGCGGCCAAAGTATCGCTGGTGGCAGAAGGCCGTGCCGATGAAATCGCCGGTACAGTGCGGATAACGGCATCTGAAATGATGGCCAGCTATACCTTGCCGGCGTTGCTTGGGAATTTGCTCCGGCAACAACCCGGTTTGCAGATCGAGCTGGTGGCCACCAACAGTCAGGAAAATCTGTTGCTGCGCGAGGCGGATATTGCCGTGCGCATGGCGCGCCCTGTCCAACAGGATCTTATCGGGCGGCATCTGGGGGAGGTTTCACTGGGGCTGTTTGCGGCGCAAAGCTATCTGGATCAGGCCGGAGCGCTGGAGGAAGAGACGGACATTCTGAAGCATACAGTGTTAGGCTATGATCGGGATGACACCATTATTCAGGGGATGAAAGCATTGGGGTTTCCTGTCAAACGCGAGGATTTTGCCTTTCGGGTCGACGATCAGGCGGCCTATCTGGAGGCCCTGTGTGCAGGGGTCGGGGTTGGGGCGACACAAGTGATGTTGGGGCGGGTAAAGGGGTTGGTGCGGCTGTTGCCCGATCTGCCGATCCCGCCTTTGCCGGTCTGGTTGACGGCACATGAGGAATTGCGCACCTCGGCGCGGGTGCGGTGTGTGTTCGATTTTTTGGCGGAGCAACTGCCGCGCTGTTTGGAGTAATCTTTGGCGGCAATGGGGCGGGGCGTTGTTGGATGCCTCCGGCGGGGATATTTTTGCGAATTCGAAACAGGGAGATTGAGGCAGTAGCCTTGACCCTTTGGCGGGGGGGGATTAGGGCTATTGTCGAGCTGACTTGAAAAGGAATTTGACGATGAACACTCCCTCTTTGCTGGTTCTGGCCGGTGACGGTATTGGTCCGGAAGTTATGGACGAAGTGAAACGGATCATCACCTGGTTCGGTGACAAGCGCGATTTGCGCTTTGACTTGAGCGAGGATCTGGTGGGTGGTGCGGCTTATGATGCGCATGGTGTGCCGTTGCATGATGACACCATGGCCAAGGCGCAAGAGGTTGATGCGGTATTGCTCGGCGCTGTTGGCGGACCGAAATACGACGATCTGGATTTCAGCCTGAAGCCCGAGCGCGGTTTGCTGCGATTGCGCAAGGAAATGGATTTGTTTGCGAATTTGCGTCCGGCCCAGTGTTTTGATGCCTTGGCGGATTTTTCCAGCCTGAAGCGGGATATTGTGTCCGGTCTGGATATTATGATTGTGCGCGAATTGACCTCTGGTTCCTATTTCGGTGAACCGCGCGGGATATTCGAAGAAAACGGCAAGCGGGTAGGGATCAACACCCAGCGCTATACCGAGGACGAGATCGACCGTGTGGCGCGCTCTGCGTTTGAATTGGCGCGCAAGCGGGGCAACAAGGTGTGTTCCATGGAAAAAGCCAACGTGATGGAGAGCGGCATTCTGTGGCGCGATGTGGTGACAGAAGTGCATCAGGCGGATTACGCGGATGTGGAGCTGTCGCATATGTATGCGGATAATGGCGCGATGCAGTTGGTACGGAATCCGAAGCAGTTTGATGTAATCCTGACGGATAACCTGTTTGGCGATATCCTGTCCGATTGTGCCGCGATGTTGACCGGATCCTTGGGAATGTTGCCGAGTGCGTCGCTTGGGTTGCCGATGGAAAATGGCCGTCCGAAAGCCATGTATGAACCGGTACACGGCTCTGCGCCGGATATTATGGGCAAGGGGTTGGCCAACCCGAGTGCCTGTATCCTGAGCTTTGCCATGGCGCTGCGCTATAGCTTTGATCACGGTGAAGACGCGACCCGTCTGGAACAGGCGGTGGAAAAGGTTCTGGCAAGCGGTGTGCGGACTGCGGACCTGATGCAGGCGGATGGTGGCAAGCCAGCATCCACCAGTGAAATGGGTGATGCAATTATTGCCGAACTCGACGCCTCTTTGTAAGCCAGATGTGCCCGTGTGGTAAATCCGCACGGGCTCTAGGCAGGGGCGGGTTTTTCATATATTCATAACGTTGAATGTAAATAAAGCGTAAATCTTTGCGCCACAGGGGAATGACACATGAAAGATCTGGTCCTTAAGAAGCTCTCGACGATCCCGTTCGGCAAGGACGGGCAGAATATCGTTTCATCGGGTATGGTTTCCAATATTGTTGTTCAGGACGGCACCAAGGTGGTGTTTTCCCTGACGGTGCCCGAAGATGGCGGTATGGAAATCAACGAATTGCGCGCCAAGGCGGAGCGGGTTGTTTCCTCGATCAAGGAAATCGAAACCGTTCTGGTGGTGTTGACTGCCGAAAAAGAAGGCGCAACGCCGGAAGCCAAAGCTGTGCCAAAGCTGCCCACGAAACCGGACCGCAAGGTCGGGCCGGATCTGCGGCCTGTTGCCGGGGCTATCCCGGGGGTCAAGGCGGTTCTGGCGGTGGCATCCGGCAAGGGCGGCGTGGGGAAATCCACGACATCCACCAATATTGCGCTGGGCTTGCGGAGTCTGGGCCTGAAGGTCGGGCTGCTGGATTGTGATGTTTACGGCCCGTCCATTCCGCGCTTGATGGGGATTACAGAACGTCCCGATATCGTGGATGGCCGGATCAAGCCGATGCATCAATACGGTATTACCGTCATGTCCATGGGGTTCCTGATGGACGAAGAAGCCCCGATCATTTGGCGCGGCCCGATGGTGGTTTCCGCCCTGATGCAAATGGTGCGGGAGGTCGACTGGGGCGAGCTGGATGTGCTGGTTCTGGACATGCCACCGGGGACGGGGGATGCACAGCTGACCCTGGCGCAGCAGGTGCCGTTGGCCGGCGCGGTGATCGTTTCCACGCCGCAGGATCTTGCGCTGATAGATGCCCGTAAAGGGTTGAAAATGTTCAAGGATGTGGATGTGCCGATTTTCGGGATTATCGAAAACATGAGCACGTTCATTTGCCCGCATTGTGGCGAAAGCTCTGACATTTTTGGCCATGGTGGCGCGCAGGAAGAAGCAGGCAAACTGGGTGTGATGTTCATGGGGGCGATCCCGCTGCATATGGATATCCGCAAGTTTTCCGATGCAGGTACGCCTGTTGTGATTGCTGAACCGGACGGACCGCATGCGAAAATCTATAAACAGATTTCGATGAAGATCGGGGCGCTGTTGGGCGAAGCTGATTAAAGCGAAACGATTTTACGTCGTTCCTTTTACGAAACAACAAAAAACGCCCCGCGACAGTCGCGGGGCGTTTTTTGTTTTCGGTGTTATGGAAGGCGGGTTAGCCGCGCATCATATCCCATTCCATGATCTTCACGCCGATGATGCCGCCAACCACGATGAATGCCAGCGTGATGAAAGAACCCGCAGCGAGTGTGGACAGGCCGGTCATGCCTTGGCCAATGGTACAGCCCAGCGACAGCACGCCGCCGATCCCCATCAGCGCGGCACCAAGCATATTGCGTACGGCATCGCCCGGATTGGCAAAGGTCGCAAGGTGGAATTTCCCGCGCGTGATTGCGCCGATAAAGCCGCCAAGCAATGCGCCAATCAGCGTCACAACACCAAATCCCGGTGCGCCATAAGCGGTGAAACGCATCAGGTAATCCAGAATGTCGCCGGAAGGCCGTACAAAGCTGAGCGAGATCAGCGCCACAGGCACATCGGAAAAATCATCCTGCGCCAAGGCGGTGAGCAACCAGCCGGCAACGACACAAAGACCAAGGCCGAAACCGGCGATCAGGTGCTTGGGGGATTTCAGGAATTCTTTGGACATGAAAATATAACCAAACAGCCCGACCAAAACCACGGCAAGTGCCACTGTGGCGGCCATTTCGCCGTCCATGCCGGTAATGCCTGCAAGGATATCGCCGAGCCCCTGGGTTTCAATGCCCGAATCCGACAGGTTGATGGTGGAGGGGCCAAATAGCGCCACACGCACAGGGCCGATGATGCCGCCGATGGTCATGAACCCGAACAGGCCTGCGATGATCAGCACGACAAGCGACCGCAAATCCCCGCCGCCGGTACGCACCAGATTTTTTGACAGGCAGCCGCCCGCGTAAATCATGCCCACGCCAAAGATCAGCCCACCGGCGATATTGCCCAGCCAGTTGAACTGTGGTGTCAGGAATTGCGATGTGGTGAAATCGGCCACACCCATGTTGCCTAGAATGGCGACGCCGGCAATCGCTGTTGCCCCGCCGAGCAGCCAAGAGCGAAAACGGCGGTAATCGCCAAATGCCATGATGTCGTTAATCGACCCCATAGTACAAAAGTTGGTAACGGTGACGATATACCCAAAGATCACCCCGATCAGCAGGCCTCCCCAGCCGATATAGAATGCCGGATATTCCAGCACCATTTCTTGCCATGTTTCGAACATTTTCATTCCCCTGTTGGTGCGGTACTTGCTGGCCGCGCATAAACACATTGCCGTATTAGCATGTGTTTATGCGATGGGGAACAAAATTTCGTTACTGATCCGCCTTGGGCGTCAGGGACATCGTGAACTTGGCATCCTGATTATCCGCAAACCAGCGCAGTTTTTCGCGCAGATTGACCACGCCGCCGATGATGATGATCGAGGGGCCGGTGAACTTCTGCTCGGTGGCTTTTTCATAGAGATCGGAAATCGTGCCGGTGACAATCCGCTGGTTGGGGCGCGTGCCGTTATCAATGATCGCCGCCGGTGTGTCGGGGTCGGCCCCGTGTTTGGCGAAATTGTCCGACAGGATTTTCAGGCTCGACAGCCCCATATAAATCGCCACGGTCTGGTTGGGGCGCAGCAAAACCTCCCAGTCCAGTTCCAGCACGCCGTCCTTGCCGTGGGCGGTGATGAAAATGCAGGACTGCGCGTAATCGCGGTGGGTCAGCGGGATGCCGGAATAGGTAGAACACCCCGAGGCCGCTGTGACACCGGGAACCACCTGAAACGGAATCCGGTGTTCGGCCAGCATTTCGATTTCTTCGCCGCCACGGCCAAAGATAAACGGATCGCCGCCCTTTAACCGCAACACGCGTTTGCCCTCTTTGGCGAGCCGCACCATCAAGGCAGAAATATCTTCCTGAATCATGGTGTGGTGGTCGGGGCGTTTGCCCACATAGATGCGTTCCGCGTCGCGCCGGATCAGCTCCAGTACCGGATCGCCAACCAGCCGGTCATAGAGCACCACATCGGCGCGCTGCATCAGGCGCAGGGCGCGAAAGGTGAGCAGGTCAGGATCGCCCGGGCCGGCCCCCACAAGGAAGACTTCGCCTTGTTCGGACAGGTCTTTGCCATCGCGGGTTTCCGCGATGGTTTGCAACAGCTGGGCCTCGGCCCCTTCGGTGTCGCCAGACAGGAAGCGGTCGCCCACGGGGCCATCGATCATGTTTTCCCAGAACCGGCGCCGCGCGCGGGTGCTTTCGATACCGTTCAGAACCTTGTCGCGGAATTTGCCAAGGAATTCCGCCATCCGGCCATAGGCGGGGGGCAGGATGGATTCGATGCGTGCCCGTAAAATGCGGGCAATCACCGGCGCAGTCCCGCCCGAGGAAATGGCCACCACCAACGGCGAGCGGTCCACCACAGACGGGGTGATGAAATCGCAATACTCGCAAACATCCGCCACATTGGCCAGCACGCCATGGGCCTTGGCCCCGGCGTGCAGGGTCGCATCGCGGGGGTCGGTTTCAGAGGCCCCATAGGCGACAATCGCACCATCGATGTCGGCTTCGGTGATCGGGCGTTTGTGGTGGGTCAATTTCGGATTTTTCAGCAGCGGATTGAATTCGTCGCTGAGGGCTTCGTCAAAGACATGGACATTTGCCCCCGCCAATAGCGCGCGTTCCACACGGCGGGCAGCAACGGTGGTGCCGCCGTCTACCACGACCTTTTTGTCGCGAATATCCAGAAAGATTGGCAAAAAATCCATGGGTGATTTCCTGTGGTTAAGTGTCGTGTTCGGCGGCCCAGTCTTGCAGGGTTTTACCAAACTCTGCCGCGCTGGCGGGATCAAGCTCAAAAATGGTAAAGCGGCGGTTTTCACGCAGGGTGACCCGCAGCATGTTCAGCCCGTTGTCGTGCGCCACGTTTTTCAACGTCACGTTTTTGTTGAACGGAAAGGCAAAGGCCGCAACATCGGTGATGATTTCCTCACTCATATTTCAAACCCCGCGTGAAAATCGATTCCAGACGCCATTCCCATTTTTTCGGGGTATCACGGAAATCGGGCTTCAGATCGAATTCGATAAACATCTGTCCGGATTCCGCTGCATGGGCGATCAGAAGTTCGAGTTTCTCGAAACTGTCCACCTCGGGGTGGCCAATAATCAGGTCGCTTAGTTTTGCCATGGTTTATCTTCCTTTGACTCGGTTGTGAAAGCGCACGCGCATCATCAGGCGATCGCTGGGTTTGGTTTTATCGGCATCAAAACCGGTGCGGTTATGAAGCGAGTTATTGCACAGGATACCCTGTCCGTCCTGCATACGCACGTTCAGAATGAACGGATCATCCGACGCGAGCAACTGGCTCAGGGCGGCGATGGCCTCTAATGTAAGGGGGTCATCGCGCCAGGCAATAGAACGGGTGCGGGCGGTATAACGCATCGCCAGTTTGTGGGTTGCGGGATCGACGGAAAACACCGGCCCGATGCTTACGGGGCGGATTTTACCGTTGCCTTCGTTGTTTTCGGGAATGGTCATTGCTTCGGGGTGCATCAGCGCTGTGATGTAGGCGGGATCCAGGTCGCGCAGGCGGATGTAGGCGATTTCCGGATCGAGGATTTGGTTCTCTCCGCCTTCGTCTGCTGCATGGGCGCAGTGCAAAACCATAGCGCGGATGGTCTGGTCCGGCCCGTTATAGTAGCCATCCGTATGCCAGTTCATCGACCGTTTGGAGTAGGGGATATAGCCTTTTTTGCCGCCTGATTCTGTTTCCTGAAGGCAAACAATGCCGTCTTCTTGCGCGGATCGGTGCTTTTCTGCGATACGCAGCCCGAGGCTGTCGGCAAATTGACGCAGCCGACCCGAAGTGACCGTTGCATCCGATGTGGCGGCCAGATCCTGATACAAAACACCGTTGGAAATTTCGCACCGCCGATAGATTTCCGCATGTTCCCCGGCTGTAAGGTTGGCAATGTCGCCGATCTCCAGAACGGGGGTTTCGTTAAGCAATTCAGACGCTTGCGCCAGCTTGTTTTCACGCCATCCGGCATAGCCTTCCGGAACGATAAAATCCCAAGTGTTTTGCTCGGAAAAAGAGTGTTTTTTGTCAACCATGGTTGAAAATTCCTCTTGTTAAAGGCGCATCTGTTGGCCGGATATGGGGCAAGAAGTGCGAAAATACCTGATCTGGACACCTGCATACCATTATATTCAAAAAATGATATATAAAAATCCTTTACATTCAAAAAAGGTAATATAAAATCATTCTCACAAAAGGCGCCTGTGTTTCTGTCATACCGATTCACGATCACACGACAAGGTACCCGTTAAGGCTTTTGGTGTCTTTTAATCATTTTGGGTGTACAACCCTTATTGAAACGTATGAGAAGGGAGACTTGTTATGAAAGACGGCGAACCACACGACGGTAAAACCGAAGAGATCGAAATCCACCCCACCCCGATGCTGGATCAGTTGGAGGACGGCCCTTGGCCGAGCTTTGTTACTGGGCTGAAACGTCTGCGTGATTCCAAAGGCGAGCGGTATGCGCCAATGGTAAACGATCTGATGGGTCAGTTGAACCACTCCTACGAGAACCGTAAAGGGTATTGGAAGGGCGGCGTTGTTTCTGTCTATGGTTACGGTGGCGGTATTATTCCCCGTTATTCAGAAGTTGCTGACAAATTTCCGGAGTCGAAAGAGTTTCACACTCTGCGTATTATGCCTCCTCCGGGCTTTCACTATACAACAGACCTGCTGCGCAAAATGTGCGACATCTGGGAAGAGCACGGTTCCGGCCTGATCGCTTTCCACGGCCAATCCGGGGATATTATGTTCCAGGGTTGTTCCACAGAGGCAACCCAGCCGGCATTTGACGCGCTGAACGAAATCGGTTTTGACCTCGGCGGGGCTGGTCCTGCGCTGCGGACGGCCATGAGCTGCGTTGGCGCGGCCCGTTGCGAGCATTCCTGCTTTGACGAAGCCAAAGCGCACCGCGGCATCATCAATTCGCTGCTGGACGAAATGCACCGTCCGTCACTGCCTTATAAGTTCAAGTTCAAATTCTCCGGTTGCGGGAATGACTGCGTGAACGCAATTCACCGTGCCGACTTTGCGGTGATTGGTACATGGCGTGACGACATCAAGGTTGATCAGGAAGCTGTTAAGGAACATGTTGCCAAAGTTGGCCGCAAGTACACCATCGACACAGTGATTTCCATGTGTCCGACCCGTGCGCTGTCTTTGAATGATGACAACACACTGGACATCGACAACAAGAGCTGTGTGCGCTGCATGCACTGTATCAACGTAATGACCAAAGCCTTGTCTCCTGGTGATGACAAAGGTGTATCGATTATGATCGGCGGCAAGCGTTCGCTGAAAGTGGGCGATATGATGGGCATTATGATCAAGCCGTTCATGAAGCTGGAAACCGAAGAGGATTTCGAGGCACTGGAAGAGTTCGCAGAAGAATGCGTTGAATTCTTTGCCGACAATGCTCTGGAGCACGAACGTGTTGGTGAAACCATCGACCGCATCGGCCTGCCTGCCTTCCTTGAGGCGCTGGATCTGGATGTGGACCCGAACATGGTCAACCACCCACGGACATCCAGCTATGTGCGCACGGACGACTTTGATGAAGAAGCCGCCAAGTGGTTCGAGCGTAAAGCTACCGAAGCCGGGATGACTGTCGCCGGCGAATAGGCTGGTCGCAAAATCTGTATGAAAATTGCAGCTCTGCCGGTGTAAACCGTGCAGGGCAGGGAGAAAGATATGAGTACTGAAAAAGCAACTCCAAGAGCCGCAGACGAGGTAGGCGTACCGGATCACATCCAGTATATGCACCCGACACTGGTTAAAAACCACGGCAACTGGGCATACCATGATCGCCCGCGTCCCGGTGTTCTGCGTCACGTTTCCAAAGACGGTGAAGAAGTGTTCACCGTACGTGCCGGCACCCAGCGCCAGATGGACGTTTATACCATTCGCCTTTTGTGCGATATTGGCGACGATTTCGCTGACGGTCACATCCGGTTCACCACCCGTTCGAACATCGAATACATGGTGTCAGATCAGGCCAAGGTTGATCCTCTGATTGAAAAACTGGGCGAGCATGGCTTTCCTGTGGGCGGCACCGGCGCATCCGTGTCGATGATTTCCCACACTCAGGGCTGGTTGCACTGCGACATTCCCGGCACCGACGCTTCCGGCGTGGTCAAGGGCCTGATGGACATGCTGCATGACGAGTTCATCGACGAAAAGATGCCGAACCGCGTGCGGATCACCACATCTTGCTGTCAGATCAACTGTGGCGGCCAGGGCGATATTGCGGTCAACGTGCAATACACCAAACCACCGAAAATCAACCATGACCTGGTTGCCAATGTTTGTGAACGTCCGGCTGTTGTGGCCCGTTGTCCGGTTGCGGCTATTCGCCCGGCCATGGTTGACGGCAAGCCGACACTGGAAGTTGACGAAAAGAAATGCGTTTGCTGTGGTGCCTGTTACCCACCATGCCCACCAATGCAGATCAACGGCGACGACTCCACCAAGATCGCGGTCTGGGTTGGCGGCAAGCACTCCAATGCGCGCTCCAAACCGACTTTCCACAAGCTGGCCGTGGCCAACTTGCCCAACAACGCGCCGCATTGGCCAGAGGTTAACGCCGTGGTCAAGAAAATCGTGCAAGCGTACAAGAAAGACGCCAAGCACTGGGAGCGTATGGGCGAATGGATCGACCGTATCGGTTGGAACCGTTTCTTTGAATTGACTGATCTGGCCTTTACCAAACACCATCTGGATACCTGGACCGGTGCGCGCAAGACCATGAACATGTCTGCTCATATCCACTTCTAAGGGGCGAAAAAGTGAAATTCGGAATCCTAATAAGCGAAGGCCCATATACGCATCAGGCGTCGGACACGGCATATCATTTTGTCAAATCCGCGCTTGAAGCCGGCCATGAAGTACCGCGTGTTTTCTTTTACCACGACGGTGTGAACGTTGGAACGCGCCTGTCTGTGCCGCCGCAAGACGAGCGGAACATTCAGCAGCAATGGAGTGCACTGGCCAAAGATCACGGTGTTGATCTGGTCATTTGCATCGCCGCCGCGCAACGCCGCGGTATGCTGGACGCAAACGAGGCGGAACGCCAAGGCAAAGACGCTGACAACATCGCAGAGGGTTTCCGGATTTCCGGCCTCGGACAACTGATTGAAATGGGCATCGAGACGGACCGTCTGATGACCTTCGGGGATTAAGGGGCAAAGCATGGAAGATGATGTAAAAAAATTCCTCTACGTGAATCGCAAAGCGCCGTATGGCACGATTTACGCACTGGAAGCCCTGGAAGTGGTCCTGATTGGTGCCGCTTTTGATCAGGACGTGTCACTGGCCTTTTTGGACGACGGTGTATTCCAGCTGACCAAATCCCAGGACACCAAAGAAATTGGCGTGAAAAATTTCTCGCCAACCTTCCGGGCCTTGGGAGACTATGAAGTGACCAAGCTTTATGTCGAGAAAGAATCTCTCGACGAGCGCGGCCTGACCGCAGATGATCTGCAAGAGATCATGTGGGAAGACGAAGACGATGATTGGGCGGAAAAACCCTCGATTCGCATCGTTTCGCGGGCTGAAATGGCGGATGTTTTCGCCGACCAAGATGTAATCCTGAGCTTTTGAGGGGCGATCATGGCAACTTTACACACAGTTAACAAATCACCCTTTGCCAATCAGTCTTTGCTGAGCTGTCTGGCCCACGCAAAGGACGGGGATACCGTTCTGATGATCGAAGACGCCGTTTATGGCGCGGCTTCGGGCACGGGATTGGCGGATGCAATGGCAGCGCGTTCCGGCGTAAATCTGGCGGCGCTTGGCCCCGATCTTGCGGCACGCGGCATTGCGACAGAAAGACTTCTGGCGGGCATCAAGGCAGTAGACTATGCCGGTTTTGTAGAACTGGCTGCGAGCCACGACCGCGCGCAAGCCTGGTTGTAAAAGACACGAACAACGAACAAGAAACCCGAAAAGGAATATAAAATGTCATATGATGTAAATGGCCAAACTGTAGAAACTGACGAAGAAGGTTACATCACTAACCTGAGTGAATGGACACCTGATCTGGGTGCTGTGATTGCCAAAGCCGAAGACGTCGACATGACTGACGAACATTGGGCTGTGGTTAACTTTCTGCGTGACTATTACGAAGAATACCAGATTGCCCCTGCTGTGCGGGTTTTGATCAAAGCGATCAAAAAATCTCTGGGCAAAGAAGTTGGTAACAACAAGTACATGTACGAATTGTTTCCTTACGGCCCCGCCAAGCAAGCCTGTAAAATCGCAGGTCTGCCTAAGCCAACTGGCTGCGTATAATATCTAAATACGACTAACCCCCTGAATTATCATAACAATTCAGGGGCGCACTCTCTGGGAGGAAGTAAAGTGTTGTCAACGCTATATGCAGTGCTGTTCTATGTGGCCACGATCCTCCTGATCGTCGGTACGGGGATGAAGGTGCTCAAATACGCCAAAACCCCCGCGCCACTCAAGATCCCTGTGTCTCCGGCACCACGCACCAAAAAAGGTGTCGTGCTGCGCATGGGGCGCGAAGTAACCTTATTCCAAAGTTTGTTCAAGTCAAACCGCTGGATCTGGATTTTCGCAATTTTGTTCCACTATGGCATGTTGCTGGTGCTGCTGCGCCATCTGCGCTATTTCACACAGCCGGTCTGGTGGTGGGTCGAATTGGTACAGCCTTTTGGCGTTTACGCGGGCTTTATCATGGTTGCCGGTTTGGCTGGCCTTTTGTTCCGCCGTATTTTCGTAAATCGTATCCGTTATATTTCCAGCCCATCGGATTATCTGATGTTGCTGCTGATTATCGGCATCGGGGTAACAGGGCTGGGAATGAAATTCCTGATGCCTGTGGATATTCTCGCCGTCAAAACCTTCTTCCTTGGCTTGATGCGCTTTGAGATCAATCCCCTGCCGATGCATTTTGGCTTGTTGCTGCATCTGGGGCTGGTTGCCATTCTGATGATTATCTTCCCGATTTCCAAACTGATGCATGCGCCGGGTCTGTTCTTTGCGCCATCGCGGACACAGGTTGATAACGCCCGCGAATTCCGTCACCTTTCCGCTTGGGCAGCCCAGCTGCCGCCCCTGCCGGAAGCCATTCCAGATGCAGAGGAGAAGTAATCCATGGCACCTTTGGATAAAAACACGGACGAAGCACCCAAAATTGTTGGCGACCCGTTTAAAATTCCGGATATGGAATGCGGGGCCATGGCGGATACCCATACATTCGAGGCCGCCCCGGAGCACAACGAACCGCTTGGTTTTCCGGGCGAGCTGGTTGACAACTGGAAAGAAGTCGCCATTGCCAAAATGGGCGAACTGGCCGAGAAAAACCGCGCTTTCAAGGTGTATCTTGATACCTGCGTGAAATGCGGGGCCTGCACCGATAAATGTCATTACTTTCTGGGGTCGGGCGATCCGAAAAATATGCCGGTGGCACGTCAGGATTTGCTGCGCTCGGTCTATCGTCGCTACTATACCTTTGCCGGGCGGAATTTTCCCTGGCTGGTGGGCGCGCGCGACCTGACCAAGGAAGTGCTGGACGAATGGTACACTTATTATCACCAGTGTTCCCAGTGTCGTCGTTGTTCGGTTGCTTGCCCTTACGGTATTGATACGGCAGAAATTTCCATGGCTGCGCGGGAAATCCTCGACAGCGTGGGAGTTGGCCAGAAGTATTGCAACGAGATCATCGCCAAGCTCAAGAAAACCGGCAACAATCTGGGTTTGAACCCCAAGGCATTGCGCGCGACACTTGAAGATCTGGAAGAGGATCTCGAGGATGAAACCGGCATCGCGGTCAAGCTGCCGCTGGACGTCAAGGGCGCGGATATCTTGCTGATTACCCCGTCTGCGGATTTCTTTGCCGAGCCACATATCGACGGTTTGCTGGGCTATGCTAAGGTATTCCACGCCGCCGGCGTGAGCTGGACCATAAGCTCTTATGCTTCGGAGGCAGCCAACTTCGGCATGTTCATCGGGTCGTATGAAAACATGCGCGAGGTATCCTGGCGTATCCGGCAAGCGGCCAAGGATTTGGGCGTTAAACGAATTATTTTCGGGGAATGCGGGCATGCGTGGCGTGTTGGCTATTCCTTCCTGAATACACTTGCGGGGCCATTCGACTTTCTGGATCAGAACTACCCAATTCCGCAGCACATCATGGAATTCACCTCCGATGCGCTGGATGAGGGGATCCTCAAGATTGATAAATCCCGCAACGACGAATTCCGCATGACCTATCACGACAGCTGTAACGTGGCGCGTGGGTCGGCCATGGGGCGTAAAGAAGGCGGGCAGTTTGACCTCCCGCGTAAGGTGCTCAAGGCGGTTTGCAACCATTTCTATGATATGGAACAGGACACCATTCGCGAAAACACCTTCTGTTGTGGTGGCGGTGGCGGTTTGTTGACCGATGATCTGATGGATTTGCGCATCAAGGGCGCGAAACCCCGGATGACGGCCTTGCAGCAGGTGAGCGAAGACCACGGTGTCACCCATATGGCCGCGATTTGTGCCATTTGTAAAACCCAGTTTTCCAAGGTGATGCCGAAGTATGGCTATGAAATGGACTCGATCATGTCTGTTCACCAACTGGTGGCCAACGCGGTCATTCTGGACGGACAAGTTGATGACGATGACGAGGACGACGACTAAACCGGTCGCCCCTTGTGAAATACGAATACTAACGAATGCAGTGGAGAACTTAGATTATGGACGGACAAGGCAACACATATCGCCGCTTTGAAGAAGGCGAAACACCGGACGATTGGGATCTGGAAGAAAAGATCTTTACGCAGGACAAATCGTACAAGTGTCCGACCTACATCAATAAAACACCACCGTGTCAGGGTTCTTGCCCGTCGGGCCATGAAATTCGTGGTTGGCTGGCGATTGCACGCGGCATGGACAAGCCACCGGTAGAAGGTCAGGCTTGGCAGGAATATGCCTTTAGCCGCATGGTCGAAGCCAACCCTTTCCCCGCATCCATGGGCCGTGTTTGCCCGGCTCCTTGTGAGGACGGCTGTAACCGGAACGAAGTCGACGATTATGTGGGCATCAACGCGGTGGAACAATATGTTGGCGACTGGGCCAATGAAAACAAGGTGACAGCGCCGGCAACCGGCAAAGACACCGGTAAGAAAATCGCCGTTATCGGTGGTGGCCCTGCTGGCTTGGCCAATGCTTTCTTCCTGCGTCAGGATGGTCATACGGTCACAATTTTCGAAGCTCACGACGAATTGGGCGGCATGATGCGCTATGGTATTCCGGGCTACCGGACACCGCGGGATATGCTGGACATGGAAATCAAGCGTATCACCGATATGGGTGTTGAACTGCGCATGAAGACCCGTGTGGGTGTGGACGTCACCGTTGATGAGCTGGAAAAGGAATTCGACGCGATTTTCTGGGCGCTTGGCGCGCAAAATGGCCGTGGCCTGCCGCTTGAGGGCTGGGACGAAACCGAAAACTGTATCAACGGTGTGGAATTTCTGGACGCGTTTAACCAAGGCTACGTATTTGGTACGGCCAAAAAGGTTGTGGTTGTTGGTGGTGGTGATACTTCGATCGACGTTGCCTCCATTGCCCGTCGTCTGGGTCATATTACCGGCACGAACGATGATGCGGATCACACCGGCTTTACTGCCCATGATGTGGCTGGCTCCTTGGTGCGTGAAGGCATCAACGCCACGCTGACATCCCTGTTCCCGCTGGAAAAAATGACAGCAGCGGAACATGAACGCGAAGATGCGCTGCGCGAAGGTGTGGACATCAAAGGCGGGGTTATGCCGCTGGAAATCGTGCGTGATGCAAACGGTTTGGCGACCGCGCTGAAAATGTGCGAATGCACCATGGACGGCATGCGTCCGGTTCCCGTTGAAGGCACCGAATTCGAAGTCGAATGTGACATCGTCATTTCCGCCATTGGCCAGTTTGGTGATTTCACCGGTCTGGAAGAACTGGATAACGGTCGCGGTGCCATCGACATCGAAGGTGCCTATGCCGTCAAAGGCCGCGAGAAGCATTTTGCCGGTGGCGACATTCTGCGCCCGCATTTGCTGACCACAGCAATCGGTCACGGTCGTGTGGCTGCGGATGCGATCACGGATTTCCTCGATGATGGTGAAATTGAAAAACGCCCCCCTGTGGATGTGGCTCATTTTGATCTGCTGGAAGAGCTGCAACAGCGTGGCAAATCCCCCGAGGCCTATGGCCACGGTCAGGTGCGCGGCACGGCTGACTCGAGCTTTGCGGTTCACAACTACGAAGACCGTTCTGCCACGCAGATCATCACACACAAGGAACTGTTTCTGGGTCACTTTGATCTGGTGCCACGCGAAGAGCGCGACGAAGTTCACATCGAAGGCGACGCGGTTCTGGGGAACTTTGAAGAACGCATCATTGCGTATTCCGAGGAACAGGCCCAGAAAGAGGGCGAACGTTGCATGTCCTGTGGCATGTGCTTTGAATGCGACAACTGTGTGATTTACTGCCCGCAGGACGCCGTTTTCCGGGTAAAGAAATCGGATCGTACCGTGGGCCGTTACGTCGACACGGACTACAGCAAGTGTATCGGGTGTCATATCTGTGCGGACGTTTGCCCGACCGGTTACATCAAAATGGGTCTTGGAGCATAACAATGAAGCGGCTTTTCGCAACCTTTCTGCTCCTGATCGGGTTGATCGGAAGCATGGCACAAGCGGGGGAGGACGCCACGTCCTCTCTCTATCCGGTGATCCCCAAAGCAGCCGGTGCCCCCCATCCGGAGGGCAACGATTTTATGCGGATCAACCACAAAAACCTGCTCAAGCATGATCGCGATTTGACCATGCGGCTCGGCGATCGCGAAGTTAAGTATTCGCTGAAAGAATGCATCGCCTGCCATGCGGTGAACGGGCCGGATGCACAACCTGTTTCCGTCAAAAGCGAAAAGCATTTTTGCCGGGTTTGCCATGACTACGCAGCGGTGAAAGTGGACTGTTTTCAGTGCCACAATTCCAAGCCGGACCCGGATTTGGTGAAACAGCTGACCATGCTGCCTGTTAAAGACCGCGAGCTTGCGGAATATCTGGAAGGGGCGAGCCAATGAAACTACCTGCCTTGAATACGCCGCTCAGGGATCTGAGCGAAGTCGACCGGCGCGAATTTTTCAAAGCCGGCGGGGCCGTGGCTACGGTGGCTTTGTCCTCGGGGGTTACGCTGATGGCTTTTGGTGGTGAAGCATCCGCCAATGCCGATCCGGGTAAACGCTGGGGCATGTTGATCGATGTGAACAAATGCACATCCGATTGCAACGCTTGTGTCACCGCCTGTTCCAAGGAAAATGGCTGGTCGGCAGAGGAAGGTTCCGAAACCGATGCGCAGTGGATCCGCAAGGTGGATCTGACCCACAAACAGACAGGGCGCGAAGTCTCTCTGCCGATGATGTGTCAGCACTGCGAGGACGCGCCGTGCGTGGATGTTTGTCCGACCGAAGCGTCGTTTAAACGTCCTGACGGTATCGTTCTGGTGGATAAGCACGCTTGTATTGGCTGTCGTTTCTGTATGATGGCCTGTCCGTACAAGGCGCGCTCTTTCATTCATGAACCGCTGACAGACCAGAAATCCAATGCCCCGCGCGGGCAAGGAACGGTCGAGAGCTGCACCCTGTGTGTTCATCGTGTGGATGCAGGCGGGCAACCGGCCTGTGTGGATGCCTGCGGGACCACCGGCAATGGTGCGATGTTGTTTGGCGATCTGAACGATCCCGAGAGCGACATTTCCAAAGCGCTGAAGAAATTCAATTCGATCGGGTTGCGCGATGATCTGCGCCTGAACCCGGGCGTTCGTTATAGCAATCTGTAAGGGGGAAGGTAAAATGGATCGCGCTGTTTATCGTGAAATGAAACTGACCCCTGCGGTGTGGGGTATTGCGGCTGTGCTGGGGGCGCTGATTGCGGCTGCTGGTTTGGCGGTGCTGTATATTGAACACCACGGCCATGTGGTTACCGGCATGACCAACCAGATCGTTTGGGGCCTGCCCCATGTGTTTGCGATTTTCCTGATCGTTGCAGCATCCGGCGCGCTGAACGTCGCGTCGATTGCCTCGGTGTTTGGCAAGATTGAAAACAAACCTATGGCGCGGTTTTCCGGCCTGCTGTCGCTGGCGTTGCTGGCGGGGGGGCTGGCGGTGCTGGTTTTGGATCTGGGGCGGCCTGACCGGTTGCTGGTGACGCTGACCCATGCGAATTTCAAGTCCATCTTTGCGTGGAACATCTATCTGTATTCCGGCTTCTTTGCGGTGGTAGGGGCATATATCTATGTGCAAATGGCACGTGGAATGGACCCCGCAGTGGTTAAAAAGGTCGGTACGGCTGCCTTTGTCTGGCGGCTGGCGCTGACCACAGGGACCGGGTCGATCTTTGGCTGGCTTGTCGCGCGTCCGGGATATGACGCGGCGATCATGGCCCCGATGTTCATCGTGATGTCGTTTTCCTTTGGATTGGCGTTTTTCCTGCTGACTATCAGCCTGCTGTATAAGCTGTCGGGCCGTTATATCGGGCCCAATCTGGTGAAACGTCTGGGCCGTTTGTTGGGCATTTTTGCTGCTGGCGTATTGTATTTCAGTGCGGTGCGTCATCTGACCAACCTGTATGCGGCGGAACATTGGGATGTGGAAAGCTTCATCTTGTTCAGTGGCGGTTTTTACACGCAACTGTTCTGGATTGGTCAGGTCCTGATCGGCGGGGTGATCCCGATGTTGCTGTTGTTCAAGCACACGGACGGGGCCAATCGCGGCAATGTACTGATTGCCTCTGTTCTGATTATCATCGGCGGGTTTGCCCATATTTACGGCATCGTTATCGGTGGACAGGCATTCCCGTTGGAAATTTTCCCGAACTACACGGCAAGTTCAAGCTTCTTTGATGGGCAAATCAACGGCTATACGCCAACTCTGCTGGAATGGGCGCTCGGCCTTGGCGGTGTTGCGGTGACGTTGCTTCTGACCGGCCTTGGCGTTGTTGCGCTGCGGATACTGGCGATGAACCTGTCCGATCGCAATATCGATCCGGAAGATGTCGATTTTTAGAACACTGGTCAAAACGGCCTGAATACTGCTAATGTCGGGGATGGTTTGACAGGTTCAAGCCATCCCCGTTTCCGCTTCAAAGGTGACCCTATGCAAAAACAACATCCCTTCTCTAAATTCATCGCCATTCTGGCACGGGGCAAAACCAAGACGCGCCCGTTAACGCTGGAGGAAGCCGAGGAATCCATGGGGATGATCCTGAGCGGTCAGGCCGAGCGCGAACAGATCGGGGCGTTCCTGATGCTGCTGCGCCTGAAGGAAGAAACCCCCGAGGAAATCGCCGGTTTCACCCTTGGCACCCGCACGGTATTTGATTTGCCTGCCGACATGCCGCATGTGGATCTGGACTGGTCTTCTTATGCCGGTAAACGTATTCAGCTGCCGTGGTTTATTCTGTCGGCCTTGGCCATGGCCGGTGCCGGATATCGGGTGTTTATGCATGGTACTGATGGCCACACGCCGGGGCGTGTTTACACGCAGGAAACGCTTGAAAAACTGGGCGTGCCGGTTGCGCCAACACTGGCCGAAGGTGCCGTGCATCTGCGCCAGTATAATTTCGCTTATTGCCCGCTTGAGGCCCTGTCGCCGGTTCTGCGCGACCTGATTCAGCTGCGCCCGATACTGGGCCTGCGCTCGCCGGTGCACAGCTTTGCCCGCATGTTGAACCCGTTCAATGCGGATATGATGATGCAGGGTATTTTTCACCGTGGGTTTATGGATGTACATTCCGGTGCCGCGATTATCCTGAACCAGCAACATATGGCCGTTTTTCGCGGGGAAGGTGGCGAAATAGAACGCCGTCCCAACAAGCCGACCGTGGTGGAAACCACGCACGGGGCCGGGCCGGCCGAACAGGAGACCTGGCCGGCACTGGTGCCGGATCCGCATCAGCCCAAAGATCTGGAAATGGACACGTCGGAACTGGCGACTGTCTGGTCCGGTGAAACCTCGAATACTTATGGTGAGGCAGCAATTACCGGCTCTATGGCGATTGCACTGAAAACCATGGGCAAGGCAGATACGGTAGAGGCCGCGCAAACCTTGGCCGAGGAAATCTGGGCCAAGCGCGACAAGGCCAATTTGTACAAGGCCGTCTGACAATGGCTCGCTTCCTGATTGCCGCTGCGCATAAATCCTCGGGGAAAACTGTGATCAGCACGGGGCTGGCCGGTGCGCTGGCGGCGCGTGGCAACAGGGTGCAATGCTTTAAAAAGGGGCCGGATTATATTGATCCCATGTGGCTGGCAGCGGCCAGCGGGCGCCCTTGTTACAACCTTGATTTCAACACGATGGTATCGGGGGAGTTCACCGCCCTGATGTGCGCACGCGCCAATGATGCGGATGTGGCGATGATCGAGGCCAACAAAGGCCTGTTTGACGGGGTGGACCTGCACGGCAGCGATTCCAATGCCGCCCTTGCTGTGCGCACCAAAACGCCTGTGATCCTGGTGATTGATACCAATGGCATGACACGGGGCATTGCACCGCTGTTGCAGGGCTATCGGGCGTTTGACCCGGATGTGAACATCGCCGGTGTGATCCTGAACAAAGTTGGCGGCCCCCGCCACGAAGGCAAACTGCGCGCCGCAGTCGAGACCTATACCGACATCCCCGTGATCGGGGCCGTCGGGCGCAACAGAAAGCTGGACATCGGGGAGCGCCATCTGGGCCTGACCACCCCGTCGGAAACCGCTCATCTGGATGCAAAAATTTCCGAGATCGCGGAAATTATCGGTAGTTCGGTTGATCTGGATTTACTGTTAAACATCGCAGCCACCGCCCCGAATGTGCCGGTGATCCCGCGCAACGCACCCAAACCAATTTATCAGGGTATGCGTATTGCCATCGCACGGGATAAGGCTTTCGGTTTTTATTATGCGGATGATCTGGAACGTTTTGCGGAACTCGGGGCCGAATTGATCCCGTTCAATGCCCTGACCGACAGTGCCTTGCCCGATTGTGATGGCCTGTTCATCGGTGGCGGTTTTCCCGAAACCCAGATGCAGGCGCTGGCGGCCAATCACGCCCTGCGCGCGGATATAAAGCGCGCTATTGATGCCGGCTTGCCCGCCTATGCGGAATGTGGCGGGTTAATGTATCTGTGTGATGCCATGCGCTGGCAGGACGAACGCCACCCCATGTGTGGTGTGGTGCCGGCAGATGCGGTGATGCACAAACGCCCACAGGGGCGTGGTTATGTGGAATACACGGCAACACAGGCGCATCCATGGGGGGCTGGTGGTATGACCAAAGCCCATGAATTCCATTATGCGCGGCTGGAAAACCTGCCTGACACGGTTACCTTTGCCCGCAACCTGACGCGCGGGGCAGGGATTGATGGCCAACACGATGCTCTTGTGATTAACAACCTCGTTGCCGGTTTTTGTCATTTGCGCAATACAACAGACAATCCATGGGTCGATAGATTTTTAGGCTTTGTTAACGCTTGCCGTACGGCTTGATACCGGTTTTCCATAAAAAAAGCCCCGCAAAAAGCGAGGCTCTAATCTATTAAATCAAAGAACCCTTAGGATTTTTTGATCTCGAATTTGTACAGGTCGCCCTCGGTCGAAGACCCCAGCAATTCGTTGCCGGTGTGGGTGCAGAATGCGGCGAAATCTGCTGCGGAACCGGGGTCGGTTGCAGAAATTTTCAAAATATCGCCAGCTGCCATGCCCTTGAGCATTTTTTTCGCTTTGAGGATTGGCAGTGGGCAGTTCAGGCCTTCTGCATTCAGTGTATGTTCAGCCATTGGTTTCCCTTTTTCACGCTGTTGGTCGTTGTTATTGTATTAGATAAATAGGTTGATATGCGACTTGGATGCAACTTCCATATATGTCGCAGCCCCGCCCAGTTCCACACCGTCGATCAGCGTGTCCTTGGAATATTCAAACAGATCCAGAGTCATCTGACAGGCAATAATGCGTACATCGGATTCAACAGCTGCTTCACGCAGATCCTCGATCGAGGCGACGCCTTTTTTGGCCATCAGGTTTTTCATCATGGTGGTGGCCGCACGGTCAACGCCAGGGATCATGGAAACCATATTCGGCATTTTCATATGCATACCGCCCATAGGCATTTCCATGGCCGGATTTCCCAAGGTGGTCATTTTCAGATCCAGATCTTTTTTCAGCAGTGCCAGACCATAAAAGGTAAAGAACATCGTTACTTCAATGTCCATCGCGGCGGCAGTTGTTCCCAGAATAAAGGGAGGATAAGCCCAGTCGAGCGACCCTTTGGTGACAATAATTGACATGCTTTTGGTATTTTCCATATCCAGCACAGGCTTTCTCCCAATCTCATATGCATTGTATTACGATATTTGAATATATCGTGGCGCAAATGTCAAGTCACGCGGTTGTGCGATGCTGAATTAGTTAAGTAAACAAGGTCAATTCGTCGTCGACTGCCGGTGCTTGAGCTTTTGTATTATCCGGTCCACTATACCACACATGAACCAGAAAACCACCTTTGCCGTCTTGCAAACCCGCCCGATGCCGGATTTCAATCTTGCGCTGAAAGAGGCTCTTGATTTGGCCGAAATGGCCGTGGATAGGGGGGCCGATTTTCTGGCTTTGCCAGAGTTTTGCGGGGGCATAAAAACGGTTAATGGTGCAATAGCAGCACCTTGCGCACCAGAGGATCAACATCCTGTCCTGAATGGGTTGCGTGACTTTGCCGTGAAAAACGGCATTTGGATGCTGGCCGGATCAATGGCCGTTCCCAGCCCAGATGGAAAAATCCTGAACCGGTCCTGTCTTGTGAGTGCTGATGGTGAAATCGTTGCCCGTTATGATAAAATTCATCTTTTCGACATTCAATTGTCCGATCAGGAAGTTTATCGCGAAAGCGATGTCGTCGTGCCCGGAAATCGCTGTGTGGTGGCAAAAACTCCGTTTGGAATGGTTGGGTTGTCGATCTGTTATGATTTGCGATTCGCCGGATTATATCGGGATATGGCGCAGGCCGGGGCTGAAATCCTGTTTGTGCCGGCGGCTTTCACACGTAAAACCGGTGCGGCCCACTGGCATGTGCTCAACCGCGCGCGGGCAATTGAAAACGGGGCGTATGTGGTAGCCATTGGCGCGGTGGGGGATATAGAAGGTGGCGGTGGTACCTATGGCCATTCGTTGATTGTGTCCCCGTGGGGGCAGGTGCTCGCCGATGCGGGGGATGCGCGGGGCATTGCGCTGGCGGAACTGGATATGGACGCAGTCAAGCAAACCCGCGCCCGTATTCCCAGCTTACAGCATGACCGCGATTTTCGTTTCTAGAATTTATACCGCAGGCCGAAATCAACGCGGCCCTCGTCGAATTTTACGGTCAGGTTGTCAAAGTAATACCCTACCAATGCGCCGGCCACGACCTGTGCGGCGGTGTGTTTGTTTGCCTGAATTCGGGACGCGCCAACAAAGGCCGCCAACCCATAGGCCAAGGCCTTTTGGTTTCGGGTTTGCAAACAGTTGTGTGACAAATAGCTTGCCCCGTAAAACGCCGCTGCCGTGTGGCCCGATGGAAACCCTTTGTAGGTCGGCGTGGTCAGGCCATAGGCCCCGTCGGGCCGCTTGTTGATTTTCGCATGGCCAAGCGCGGCTTTGCTGCCCTCAACAAACAGACCTTGGGCGACAAAGCGTCCTGCGTAGGGCATGAAATCCTTTTTGCGAATAGCGCAAACCGCGGCGGCCAAAGGCAGGGCCACTTGCAGCACATCGCCTGCGGTTTCAACTTTGCTTTGGGCGTTGCCGGTTGTCGCGACACAAAGCGCCAGAGCAAAAGTTCCGGCGCGCAGGCTTGTTGTCAGAATTGTCATGATGTTCCCCTTGCGCGCCGCTAAAACGATCGCGCTATTTGTTGCTTTGCTGGCAAAGTAGAAAACACAACATGACAAAACGCTGTCAATCGCGGTCCGAAACAGGTTCCGCTGACTTTTCCCTAGACCTGATGTCGTTTTCCCCCAACTATGGCAGGCAATAACAGGGAGAGAAATATGAACCGGATGGATCGAATTGCGGCTGTGGCCAAACGGCATGTGGATGCGGGGGCGCTGAGCGGTATTGAATGGTGCATTCTGCGCGGGGGGGCGGTCTGGACCGAAGGGCGCTATGGGCTTGCGGATGGGCTTACGAGCACAGAAATGCCAGAGACCCCAATCTATCGGATTTTCTCGATGACGAAACCGGTGGTTTCCGCGATGGCAATGATGCTGGTGGAACAGGGTCGTTTGCGCCTGTTTGAACCGCTGGCGGCCTATCTGCCGGAATTTTCGGATATGCAGGTGCTGCAGGCTGATGGCAGCAAAACGCCGGCGGGGCTGATTACAATTGAACACTTGCTGACCCATCGGGCCGGTTTTTCCTATGGGTTTTTAGCCGACTGCCCTGTGGCTCCGCTCTATCGTGCGGCGGAATTGCGCGATACCCGCCTGTCGCTTGCCGAATTCTGCAATCGGGTTGCCGCGCAACCGCTGGCCTATCAGCCCGGAGCCGAATGGCGCTATAGCGTCGCTACCGATGTGCTGGCCCGCGTTCTGGAGGTGGCCACAGGTCAAAAACTGCCTGTGCTGTTACAGGAAAACATACTTGGTCCACTGGGAACACAGGACACGGGTTTTTGGGTGGAACCGGCGCGTGAACACCGGATTATGCCCATGTTCGGGCGTTCTAATCTGGATGATATCATGGCATTTGATGCCGAACCACAAAGCCTGCAACCGGCAGATATGAGCGTGGACCAGCCGCATGACAATCCGGATTTCTATCGCGGTGGCACCGGTCTGTTTTCTACTCTGGCTGATTACCTGCTGATTGCCCGTTTTTTGCAAACCGGCCAGACACAGGACGGCAGCCGTTTGCTGTCCAAGAAATCGATTGAAATGATGTGGACAGACCGGCTTTCACCCGCCCAAAAGCCGCTTAAAATTGATGCTTTTACCTTTGGCGGCTATGGCTGGGGGCTGGGTGGTCGGGTCATGGCCGACCCGGGGCAGGCGCAAATTCTGACCGAGCTTGGGGAATGTGGCTGGGCCGGTGCTGCCAGTACGTTTTTCTGGCTGGATCCGAAAAATGACCTGATCGGTGTGGTGATGACCCAGTACCTCGGGTCAAAAATCCCGATAGGCGAAGATTTTCAAACCGCCGTCTATCAAGCCTTATAGGGGGGCAAAGCCCCCCACCCTATACGTTAAATCGCGGCGACAACATCCGCCAGCATATCCCGCACCTTGGCGGCAACTTCGGTCAGTTCCGCATTGTCAATTGCCTGCATGGATGCCTTTGGGTCAATTGCCGATACCTCGACACCACCGTCAACACTGCGCAGGATTACGTTGCAAGGCAGCATGGAGCCAACACGCGGCTCGGCCTCGATCGCACCAAGCGCCAGCTTTGGGTTACAGGCCCCGAGGATACGGTAATCCGCCATATCATGGTCCAGCTTCTTCTTCATGGTGGCTTTGACGTCGATTTCGGTCAGCACACCAAAACCCGCATCCATCAGGGCTTTGCGGGTACGCGCATCAACAGTTTCAAAATCGGCATCGGTAATAACGCGGTCGATTGTATAGGACATAGGGGCCTCCGGGGCTGTGGGTTAGTGATATTCCAGAAATGGAATGTTTTGCCGGCAATTGCAATGGGCCAAATTTCCGGTCTCGTAATCGTGACCTAGCGCCGCCGTCGCCGCCGAACCACGGGAATTGGTGTCAGACGGGTTGGAACCGGGGTTGGTTCATGGGGGGGATGGCCATGGGTTTTCTGCCAAAACGCCGGCCCGCCTTGTTTCAACCAATAAGGAATAGTTAATAATACACCGGCAATAAACCCGCCCGTATGCGCCCAGTAGGCCACGCCGCCTTCTTCGGTACCGGCCCCTAGACCATTGAAAAACTGCATTCCGAACCACACCCCCAGCACGATCCACGCCCGCAGGGTGAAGATTTTGAAAAAGATGATGAATATGAAAATCACATCCACCCGCGCTTTGGGGAACAGCAACAGATATCCGCCAAGCACGCCGGCAATAGCCCCCGAAGCGCCGACAACTGGCACCACCGAACTGCTGTTGGAGACAACCTGAATTACATCTGCACCAAGGCCGCTCAGCAGGTAGAACCCCAAGAACGGCAAATGGCCAAAGGAGTCTTCCATGTTGTCGCCGAATATCCACAAAAACAACATGTTTCCGGCCAGATGCATCCACCCTGCGTGTAAGAACATCGAGGTCAATATGGTAAAGGTCCGCCGCCCGTCTGCGACTTTTTCCGGGATCATGGCC
Organism: uncultured Paracoccaceae bacterium; assembly: GCA_947311485.1. GTDB lineage: Bacteria > Pseudomonadota > Alphaproteobacteria > Rhodobacterales > Rhodobacteraceae > Amylibacter. The sequence goes on along the minus strand of CAMZLM010000162.1, from coordinate 1,796 downwards.
CATTCTTGCCAGAACATCGCCAGCTGATAATCGCTTTCCATACCGGGGAAATACAACAGGAAAACAAGGACATTCAGACCAATCAACCCCCACGTCACATAGGGTGTTCGGTGCGATGGGTTGTGGTCTCGGATTGGGAACATGATTTACCTGTTTATTGCAATAAAATAGCCTATGACGCCAGCAATGCAGAGTCCGGCAAGAACAGCAAGTGTAATCTTGAGCGTGGAGTAGGGGCGTTCACCCTGAATGCTCCCGCTTTGCCCGTTTACCACAAAACGATAGGTCTTGCCTTTGTATTTATAGGCCGCGAGCCAGACCGGCAGCAGGATGTGTTTAAAGGTCTGTTTGCTGATGGCGGTATCAACGGAATTGATCTGTTGACGATCACCACCGATATCAAACCGTATGTCGCGCAGGATCATGTTGTTCATATGCGCGCGGGCCTCGGCAAAGCCTTCATCAAGCTGGACAGTATAGCCTTCGGCGCTAAAACCGGCCAGATATTCGGCATTATAGGGGGTCAGGTTTGACAAATCCCATGGGGCCAGTGCATCAGTATAGCGTTTGGGCAGGCTCTTGGAGGCCAACACCAGAACATCATCAAAGAAACGCGTCACGCGCCCACCCACGGGGTGCCAGCGTATTTTTTGAACTTGCCGGCGTTGCATTTTGGTTTTGCCATCGACAATGACCGGCACGGTTTCCGTGACATAGTAAATCGTGCCGCGTTGCCCCGTATAGCGGGTTTGCGTGTCGGCATCATAGGTCCAGTAGGGCACATAAATCCCCTGCATTTTCCGGCCTTTGCGCGCATATTCCTGCAAACCGTTCGGGGCAAACCACAGCTTGCCAAGCCAATCGGTCATGCGCGTACGTGCATCGCGTTCTTCGAGCGCAAAGGGCAGTACGGCGGCGGGTTTGATCCGGCGCGCGCTGCCTGTGCCGACAACAACAGGCGAGGCACAAAACGGGCATTCCATCGCATGATCGTCGCCGTCAAATTCCACCTGTGCGCCGCAATTTTCACAGGAAACTTGCCGCGGTTGCGGGACTGTTCCCGGTTCTTGTTCTTGCGCGATGGCCTCAAGATAGCTTTGCTCGGGGATCGGGGCAAAGGCGGCATCTGTGCCGTTCAGAGGTTCTTCAAAACCACAATGGTCGCATTTCAGAACCCCGTCATGCGGTGAAAACCGAAGGTCAGAGCCGCAACTGGAACATGGGAAACGGTGTGTGGTGCCGTCCTCCATGAATTATACTCCGGGTGGTGGTGGTGGCGGGGCGATGGTGAATAGCTGTGCCAGTTCGGCGATGTCATTGGCCTTTTTCCAGCCATCCTGACCGGCAGTCCAGATAAAGCTGTCGCGGCTCAGGTTGCCCTCGCTTGCCATACGGCCCAAGGCTGCACGGGAAAACGGGCCTTTGGTGGCTCCGTTTTCTGCCACATGCCAAACCTTTTCAACAGGGGGCGGTGGCGGTGCCTGCGGGGCAGGGGCGGCGGCTTGTGGCGGACGGTTTCCCCATGGGCCTGCCTGTGACATTTGTTGGGCCATCGCCATGCCCATTCCCAAACCGGCCCCCATGCCACCCCCGTTCGGATTGGCGGCGGAAACCGACATGGCCTCGGCGGCGGAGTATTTCACGAATTCATCCAGATTACCCGCCAATCCCATAGATGTGCGTTTGTCCAGTGCCTCTTCCACTTTGGGCGGCAGCGAGATGTTTTCGATGTACAGGTTCGGCATTTCCAACCCGTATTCCGCCAAAGCAGGCGCAATTTTACGGGCCAGAACCTT
>CAMZLM010000161.1 GCA_947311485.1 uncultured Paracoccaceae bacterium | reverse complement strand
GCCAAGGGAAAATACAATACCCACGTAATCTTGCGTTGTGGAAACATCCTGTTCCAGACTAAGCACCGTTGTCACACCACCACCTGCTGTAAACACGGTGGCCAGATAAGCATTGTATTGCGTGACATCAATGACTGTACCATCAACTGTAAGCTGAAAAAAATCGGATAAATCCAGCGCAACATCCTGCGTGAAACCGTCATCAAAATTTAGGGAATACGGGAACAAAGACGTACCATCCAGTAATGACAGGCTCGCGGATACCGTTTGTGCATAGGTTGTCGTACTTGTGAACGTTGCCGGATCGTAATGATCGATGGTTTTAATTACATTCGCTGTATATGTCGTCATCGTGCTTCCTTTTCAGTTTTTTTCTGAAGTAATCACCTCACTATTCACCTTTTAGCCGCAATTATCAAGCCAGCAGATCCGTCACCACACCGCCGATCTGGATGTTGATTTCCGACTGTCCGGCCCCGTCCACCAGCGCCCACATGATCTGGCCTGTAGGGCGGTAGATCACGAATGCCTCTTGCACATTGGCATCGCCCGAGCGCACGCCGGCACCGTCCGCCGTATGCGCCAGATTGATCTGGAAATCCGCCGCCGTGGCCGCCGCATTGCCGAACACCAACACATCGCCATCGGCGGCGTTGTAATCCTGAATCCAGTCGGACCCGTGGTCGAAAATTCCGAGGTGATAGAACCTGTCGGCACCGGTACCACCATTGACCCGATCATGGCCAAAGCCGCCATTGATAAAATCAAACCCGTCGCCGCCAAAGATGACATCGCCATAGGCCGATCCGGTCAGGACATCGTTTCCGGTGCCCCCGATGACGGTGTCGGCACCAAAACCACCGGCGATATTGTCGTTTCCGGCATCGCCCCGGAGTTCGTCATTGCCATAGCCGCCATCAATGCTGTCATCGCCATCCCCGCCATAGGCGACATCGCGCAAGTCGGCGGTTGTATCCCCGCCGATGATGACGTCATTTCCTGCGCCGCCAATCAGAATATCGGACCCGTCGCCGCCGTAAAGACTGTCATCATTGGTAGAACCGGTCAGGCGATCATTGCCTTCATAACCAAAGAGAACGGCTTGCCCGATGCCGCTTTGCAAAATGTCGTCACCGGCTGTACCATTAAAGGTGGTGACGCCGGTAATAACCGTTGTGGTGACTGGACTGGTTGTGCTTTCAAGCGTGCCATATCCGTCAACATAACTGACCTGAACCGACAGGACTGTTCCCAGATCCGCATCGACGGGTGTGTAGCTCGCGTTTGTGGCGTCGTTGATTTGGCTGCCGTCGCGCAGCCACTGATAGCTGAAGCTCCCCAGCCCGTCGGCATCGGATATATCCGAGGTATCCACTGTCAGGGCTGTTCCGACCTGCGCGGTGCCGGTGACGAGTGGCTGACCTATTACCGGATCGGGGGTGTTGGTTATTGCGTCGGTGGGAGTGCTGTTTAGGGTGATCAGGTTCCCCTGTGCGTTGGTGTATTGGGCCTCTACAGTAATGTGGGTGTTCACATCTATCTGGTTCAGGGAATAGGTTGTGCCCGTAGCGCCGGCAATGGCCGTCCCGTCACGGAACCATTGAAAAACGGGTGTGCCCAGGGGATCCCCGAACAGGGTTGTGCCCACCAGTTGCGCTTGCAAGGTTTCGTTTTGGCATGCGATACCTGTGATTGTGGCTTCGCCGGTCGGGACGCTACCACTGGTAATGCCGGCCAGAACCACGGAAGACCCATCCGCCAGTGTCACCATCTGTTCGCCACTGGCCGAGGCCGACAGGGTGATGGCGGCACGTTCTGCCGCGCTCAGGCTGGCTGTTCCGAGCGTGTCTATCCCCAGTTCGAAATCGAGTATCCGGTCCTGTCCCATCCCGTTTGCGAGGACAAACTGGTCGGCGCCGTTCTCTCCGTAAAGGGAATCATTTCCGCTGCCGCCATTGATGACATCATCACCGCTGCCCCCGTGGATCGTGTCATTGCCTGCGCCACCGGACAGGGTATCGTCGCCGGCCAGACCGCTCAGCAGATCATTGCCGGCCAGGGCGTCAATGGAATCCGCCGTTTGCGTGCCGCTGATTGCATCCGCCCCGCTTGTCGGGGTCAGAGAGGCGGCAATCGCGCTCTGGCCGATATTGGCAACCAGAGTCGCATGGTCCCAGATCAGGCCATCGCCAAACTGGACGGATTCAATCGCGGAGGCATTGCCCGCATCCAGAGAAAAGGCCAGAACAACCACATCCCCGCTCACACCGAAATCAATAACGATGTTGGCATTCTGGCTGTAAATTCGGGCATTTTCCGCCAGATAGCCGGTAATAACAACCTTGTCCGTGCCCACTGTGGCCTGACCCAGATCATTGATGATGTCATATCCACCACCGGATTCGATAATATAGGTGTCGCTCCCGTTTCCGCCGACCAGCGTATCATTGCCGCCGCCGCCGACAAGCGTATCCGCCCCGTCAAAACCGAACAGGCGGTTCGCATTGTTGTCACCGTTCAGGATGTCATTGAAATTCGATCCATGGACGTTTTCAATGGATATCAGGACATCCGTTGTGTTGTGGCCGTCGCGGGCCATGCCGGTTTCCAGATCGACCTCAACCCCTTGTACGGCATTGAGGTAACGCGCAGTGTCATTCCCGAGACCCCCATCCAGTGTATCATCGCCGGCTTCGCCCCAGATTTCATCGTCGCCATCACCCCCGAAAATCCTGTCGGCACCATTCCCGCCCAGCAACACATCGTTTCCGCCTGCGCCGCTGATTGTGTCGGCCCCGTCAAAGCCATAGAGCCGGTTTGCTTGTGCATCACCGGTTATCAGGTCGTAAAATGCGGAGCCATGGATATTTTCGATGCTGATCAATGTATCCGTTGCGCCGGAACCATCCGTCGCACTGCCAATGGCCAGATTGGCTATAATCCCGCTTGCATCGTTGACATAGCGCGCCAGATCGTTGCCCAGCCCCCCGTCCAGTGTGTCGTCACCGGTTTCGCCCCAGATTTCATCGTCACCATCACCGCCGGTGATCGTATCCGCCCCGTTGCCACCAAGCAGCACATCGTTTCCGCCGCCGCCGTTGATGCTGTCGGCTCCGGCAAAGCCGAACAGACGGTTTGCCAATGCATCGCCGGTAATCCGGTCAGAGAAATCGGAACCGTGCAGGTTTTCAATACTGATCAGTGTATCGGTTGATCCGGACCCATCGGTGGCAACACCTGTGGTCAGATTGGCGACAATACCGGCCAGATCCTCGCGATAGCGGACCAGATCGATGCCGCTGCCCCCATCCAGCGTGTCATTTCCGGCATCTCCCCACAGTTCGTCATCATTGGCCCCGCCGGCGATATTGTCATTGCCTGTCCCGCCCCGGAGCGTGTCATCGCCGGCGGCACCGGACAGGGAGTCATTTCCGGCAAAGCCGAAAAGCTCGTTAGCAAGGATGTTGCCGCGCAGGGTGTCATTATTGCCGGAGCCATGCGCGTTTTCAATATTCAGCAAAACATCGGTGGTCCCGAAACCGTCCACAGCGGCCCCGGAAACCAGATCAACCACCACTCCGGCGGTTGAATCCAGATAGCGGACCAGATCGATACCCAGACCGCCATCAAGCGTGTCTGTTCCGGCCCCGCCGCTGATTTCGTCGTCACCGGCCCCGCCGGCTATGGTGTCATTGCCCTCTTGGCCCAGCAGCACATCATTCCCGCCGCCGCCGTCAATGCTGTCATTGCCCTGATACCCTTCCAGACGGTTGATTCCGGCATTGCCCAGCATGACATCGTCATAGTGTGTCCCATGCACGGATTCGATGGAAATCAGCGTGTCGATATCACCAAAACCATCCACAACCTGCCCTGTGACAAGGTTGGCATTGATGCCGCTGGTGCCGCCAGTGAGATAATCCTCGCCGTAATGGACGCGGTCAAACCCCGCCCCGCCGTCAATGGTATCGGCACCGGCAAGCCCCCAGAAACCGTTGTCTTCGTTACTGCCGGTAATTGTGTCGACAAAGCGGGTGGCGCGAACCTGATCAATATTGATCAGGGTATCGGTAAAGCCGAAGGTATCGATCGCAACGCCGGTGGCCAGATTCACGGTGGCCCCGTGCGTGCCGTATTCATGTACGCCGGTGGTATAGTTGAACTGTCCGTAAATGACCTCGTCGTCATAGACGATCGTGTCACCGGTGCCAGAACCGCCATTGATGACATCGTTCCCCTGATTGCCGACATACCATTCCAGATCATCCTGTGCAGCATTGCCGCCGGTCAAATGGTCATCATAGGCAGATCCGCCCACTTCCAGAAAAAACAGGGCACCAGTGAAATCCACTGTCATATTGGCGCTGGAAGCATACCCCGTGGCCAGATTAACTGTGACTGCGGCATCCACTTCAAAGACAATATGATGGCCATAATCGGTGCCGGCAGATCCGGTGCCGGTGATGGTTTTTGTTCCGTTACCGTCGATGACGACAGTATCGCGGGCACCGGCAAGGGTGGTGCCGACACGAACCAGATCATTCCCGGATCCGGTGTAAATCAGGTTGTTGCCGTCCCGCCCGTCAATGATATCATCCCCGTCCCAGCCAAACAGACGGTCCCCGTCAATGTTGCTGCCCAACAGGGTATCATTATAAATACTGCCATAGACATATTCGATCGAAATCAATGTATCCGTTGTGCCATGGGTGTCGGTTGCTGTACCGGCGAGCAAATCGACGCTGACACCGCTTGTGCCGGTTTCACGATAATACAGCACCTCGTCATTGCCGCTGCCGCCGTCAATGGTATCGGTTCCGCCACCGCCGATCAGAACATCATTGCCGGTTCCGCCCAGTAGCAGATCATCGCCTGCATGCCCTGTCAGTGTATCCGTGCCGCCCAGCCCGGACAGAGTATCGGCCAAGGCCGCCCCGAAAAGATCGTCGTTCTGAGGAGTGCCTGTAATCGATACCATTATGATGCCCGTATTTGTTTTTCAACTTTGTTTTTCAACGTCGTGATCTGGTGATTTCACCATGTTTTTATGGCCAAACAATGGTCAGATCTCTATGGAGGCATTATTTATCAATCGTCGATGCAAGTCCATCATTTTCGGGCCGGAAATACATAAGAATTGCTCAAATCTCCGCATAATTCATGTTCCGGCGGGGAATGGGGCTATGTTCCCAAAAGGGCCAGCCACAGGCTCGCCGACAGGATGGAAACGGTCGTGGCCAGCAGGATGGTGGCGGCGACGGTATCCTTGGCGTGGTCGTACATATTGGCAAACACATAGGCGTTGATTCCCGGGGCCATGGCCGCCAGCACCACGGCACCGCGGGTGAGGTTGTTTGGCAGGTGGAATACCTGTGTGGCCAGCCCAAAGGCAATCGCGGGATGGATCACCAGTTTGCTGATACAGATCAGCGCGACCTCTTGCAGGTTGCCGCGTAGCCCGTATTGCACCAGCGCCCCGCCAAGCCCGAACAGGGCAGCAGGCAGGGCGGCGCGCCCCAACATATCCAGCGCAGGGATCAGCGGCGCGGGCAGGGGCAGGCCGGTCAGGTTAACGACATAACCCAGCATAATCCCGATCATCAGCGCGTTGGAAAAGATGGTCTTTGTGACGATCCGCGCGGTTGCCGGCAGGGATTTGCCATTGGCGCGCATCAGCTCCATTGTGGTGATGCCAACGACGAAACAAAACGGCGCGTGCACGGAAATAATCGCAAAGGCCGGTTCCATCGCGGCGCTGCCATAGGCGCGTTCGACAATCGCCAGTCCCAGCAACAGGGTATTGCCGAACAGGGCGGCAAAACCGATGGCGATGGCTTCGCCGGGGCGGCGGTTGAACAGGGTTCTGGCCAGCAGGGTTGTCAGGGTGAAACTGGCCAGTGCGCCGGTATAGAACGATAACAACAAGCCCGGGTTGAGGCTGGCAGAGAGGTCCAGCGCGGAAATCTTGCTAAACAACAGGGCCGGAATGGCAAATGTGGTGGCAAAACGCATCAATGCGCTGATCTGGGGCTGATTCATCAAACCGGAGCGCACCGCGCCATAGCCCGCGCCGATCACAATGAACACCGGCAGGACAATGTTGAACAACGCCAGCATCAGAACGTGATTTGCAGGCCGTCATAGGCGGCGGTGACGTGATCCGGTGTTTCACCACAGACAGTGGCGTAATCCATGTCGATATGCAGATTGGTCAGAACAGCACGTTTCGGCGCGGCCTGTTCGATCCAGCCAAGGGTTTTCTCCAGATGCGAATGGGTGGGGTGGGGGTCATAGCGCAGGGCATCCACGATCCACATATCCAGCCCCTGCACAGCCGCCCATGCGGCATCGGTCATGTCCGAAATATCCGGCAGATAGACCAGCTTGCCAATACGAAACCCGTTGGCCATGATCGGGCCGTGATGCACGGAAAAGGGTTCAAAGGTAATGTCGCCGCCCGCGCCGGTGATGGTGACAGGCCCGTCCAGATCGTTCATTTCCAGAATGGGTTTATACAGCGTCCCGGGCTTTTGCGTGAAGGTATAGCCAAAGCGCGACATCAGGGTTTCACGGGTCGGCGCATCGGCCCAGACCGGCACCCGTTCGCGCATGTTGAAAACGATCATCCGCAGATCGTCCAGCCCGTGGGTGTGGTCGGCATGGTCGTGCGTGTACAAAACCGCATCCAGCCGCCCGACGCCCGCATCCAGCATTTGCGCGCGAAAATCCGGCGAGGTGTCGATCAGAACCGTTGTGGTGCCCTCATCCCCCTGTTGTTCCACCAGCAGCGAACAGCGCCGGCGCGCATTTTTCGGGTTGGCCGGATCACAGGCCCCCCAATGGCCGCCAAGGCGCGGCACCCCGCCCGAGGATCCACAGCCCAGAATGGTAAAGGTGCGTTTCATGGTTTCCATGCGGCGGCCTTGGCAAACAGACGGTCAAAATTGGCCTCGGTGCGGGCGGCGAAATCGGCGTATTCCATGGCGAAAACATCCGCCCCCACCTGTGCCGTATGGGCGGTAAAGGCCGGTTCATTGCGTTTGCCGCGATGGGGCATCGGCGCGAGATAGGGGCTGTCGGTTTCCACAAGGATACGATCCACGGGCGCGGCGGCAAAAATATCGCGGATTTCCTGACTTTTCTTGAAGGTGGCAATGCCGGACATCGACAGATAAAACCCCAGATCCAGCGCTGCTTTGGCCAGCTCGGGACCGCTGGAGAAACAGTGCAGCACACAGTCATAGGCCCCGTTTGCGTGTTCCTCGGCCAGAATACGCGCCATGTCCTCATCTGCCGCGCGGGCGTGGATGATCAGGGGCAGGGCGGTTTGGCGCGCGGCCTCTATGTGGATGCGCAGGGAGGTTTGCTGAATGGCTTTGCTTTCGGCGGTATAGTGGTAATCCAGTCCGGTTTCACCAATGCCGACCATCTTGGGGTGTTTGGCAATCTCTACCAGCTGTTCAACGCTGGCCAGCGGTTCATCGGCGGCGCTCATCGGGTGGGTGGCGGCGGCAAAAAAGATCGGCGCGTGGGCCTGCGCAATCGCGCGCACGGCGGGTTCGTTTTTCAGCTTGGTACAGATGGTTATCATCCGGTGTACTCCCGCATCGGCGGCGCGTTGCAGCAGGGCAGGGATTTCGCCCTCGAAATCGGGAAAATCAAGGTGGCAATGGCTGTCGGTAATTTTAGGCATGGTCAGGGGTTCACTTGCGTGCAGTTTCATCCAGTTGCAGCAACATATCAAGGATCACACCGGAGGGGTCAAGGTTAACCGCGCGCGCATGGGTGACACGGGCGGTTAAATCCTGCGCCAGATTGGCCCATTTGCGCGCAGCGGTGGCATTCGGGGCCAGCTTGGCCAGAATTTTTGCTTCGTTCGGGGCGGCCTCTGCCCATGTTTCGGGCTGCAAAGCCCCAAAACGGGCAAGGCGCGCCAGCAGCAGCGACACCAGATGCACGGTCATATCGTAAAACGCGGCGGCATCGCGACCGGCGCATTTATTGGCAAGGGTCAACGCCGCTTCGCGGTCCAGCCCCGGTGCGCTGGCAGCCAGCGCCACAAGACGGGCATAGAGCGTGACCCCGTCTGCATTCAACAGGCGCACGGATTCACCGACGGACCCATCCGACAACACCGCCAATGCCCTGGAGGCCTCGCCGGTGTCAAATCCGGCTTGGGTCAGGGCCTCTGCCTGATCGGTTTCGGACAGGGTTTGGCACCGCAACGTGCGGCAGCGCGACCGGATGGTGGGCAGCAGTTTCGCCGGTTGATGGCTGACCAGCAACAACAACACCTTTTCGGGCGGTTCCTCGAGGATTTTCAACAGGGCGTTGGCGGCGGAAACGTTCATTTCGTCCGCCGCGTCCACAATCGCCACCCGCCAGCCGCCATCCGTGGCGGACATGGCGAAAAAACCCTTGAGCTTGCGGACTTCGTCCACGCGGATCATCTGGGCGGCGCGCTTTGTTTTCGGGTCCCATTCGCGCCGGCACAATTGCAAACGCGGCTCCGCCAACGCCATGGAGCGGCGCACAACCGGATGGTTCGGGTCGGAATCAAGCGTCTCTGGCGGTGGCGGTGCGCCGAACATGCCGCCATCGTCTTCTTCGCGCGACAGCATAAAACGCGCAATCCGCCAGGCCAGCGTGGCCTTGCCCACCCCGCGCGGGCCGGTGATCAGCCAGGCATGATGCAACCGGTCTGAATTATAGGCCTCCAGAAAGGCGGATTCAGCGGCGGACTGGCCCAGCAGGCGTGGTGTATGGCGCGGGTGTGGCGCAGCTTCGGCGCAATCCAGTTCCGGAAAGTCGTCGCTCATGTCAGCAGCGGCATCAGCAGAGCGCGGATATCCGCATGAACGGCGGCGGGGGTGTCCGAGCCGTCAATCAACTTGCAGCGCGCGGGGAATTCATCCGTGAGCGCCACAAAACCGGTGCGCAATTTTTGCTGAAACGGCAGGCCGAAATCCTCGAACCGATCCTCGCCGGAATTACGTTCCAGCCCGCGCGACAGGGCGGATTCCGGATCCATGTCGATGACAAAGGTCAAATCCGGTTCCATCCCGATCATCAGCGCATGCAGTTGATCCACTGTGGCGCGCAAATCCTGCCGTGTGGCTCCCTGATAAACCCGTGTGGAATCGGCAAAACGGTCGCATATCACGGTTTCGCCCCGTTCCAGCGCCGGCAGGATCGTGCGTTCCAGATGGTCGCGCCGCGCCGCATTGAACAGCAGTATTTCGGTTTCCGCAGACCAACGGCCCGGGTCGCCTTCGACCAGTAGCTTGCGAATTTCCTCGGCTCCGGTGGATCCGCCGGGTTCCCGCGTCCACAGCACCGGAAACGCATTGTCGCGCAGAAATTTGAACATCAGGCGCGATTGCGTGGACTTGCCACAGCCATCAATGCCTTCAAACGTTATGAAATGGCCTTTTTGCGGCATGGTCTACTCGGCTATTGCTTTGTTAAGGGCCCCAAAGGCGATGTCGAATGCGGCCCGGAACTTCTTGGCGATGCCGGCTTTGGCCACATCGTCGCGCGCGAAAACCGGATAGTCCGTTGTGGTCAACCCCGGGATTTCAACAGAAAGCACCCCGACCTTGTCCCCTGCTTTGATCGGCGCGTTGAGCGGTTCGTCATAGGTGACTGAAATCTTGATGTCGTCGCGGCCCTCGTAGGGAACAAGGGTGTCGATATCGCTGTGTGTCACCAAAGCGACCTTATCTTTCTGGCCGAGCCAGACCGGAACGTCGAGGATTTTTTTTTGTGCCTTGATCAGGGTTTCCTGGGAAAACTGGCGAAAGGCCCAGTTCATCAGGCGTTCGCCTTCGCGCGCGCGTTCAGCGGCGGAATTCAGGCCGGTAATCATAAGCAACACCCGCCGGTCGCCCTGTTTTGCCGACCCGACAAGACCATAGCCCGCCTCCTCTGTGTGGCCGGTTTTCAGGCCGTCCGCCCCTTCGACCAGATGCAGCAGCGGGTTGCGGTTGTTTTGGTCGATGTCGGCCCAGCTAAAGGATTTAACCCCGAAATACCCGTAGAATTCGGGAAACCGGGTGATCAGCCGGTTGGCCAGAAACACCAGATCCGCCGCCGACATGCGTTGGTTAGGATCGGGCCAGCCGGTGGCATTGGCAAAGGTCGAATTTTTCATACCCAGCTTTTTGGCACGCGCGGTCATGATGCGGGCGAAATCCTCTTCGGACCCCCCGAGGTTTTCAGCCACCACAATGCAGGCGTCATTGCCGGACAGCACGATGATGCCCTTGATCAGGTTTTCAACAGTGACCCGTTCGCCATCGCGCAAAAACATGCGCGAGCCGCCCTTTTTGGAGGCTTTGGCCGACACTGTGAATTTTGTGTCCAGCGTCACGCGCCCGTCTTGAAGTGCCTCGAACAACATGTTGAGGGTCATCAATTTGGACATCGACGCGGGAGGCATGGATTTGTTTTCGTTTTTGGCCAGTAAAACAGTGCCGGTGGTTTGGTCGATCACCATCGCCGCACGGGCAATGGTTTCAAAGGCGGACGCCGGCGTTATGGCCACCAGAGGAGCCAAGAATAGTGCCGCCCAGATACCGAACCTGTTTTTTGCCCTCATGAGTAAATCCTGACCTTAGTTTGAAACGAAATAGGCGTCACTGAAGCCTTGATTTTTGACCATACCCAACAGTTGCCGCCGTTCAGAGGACGACGCCGCAGGGCCGGCCAGAACCCGCCAGAATGTCTTGCCTTTGGCGGTAGAGGTCACAACCTTGGCCGGAATGCCGGCCTGACGCATTTTTGCGGCATTGGCGGTGGCGTTGGTTTCAACGCTGAAGAACCCGATTTGCACAAAGGGTTTGGCCAGCTTGGACGCGGCCGGTGCTTTCTGTACAGACGCCAGAATTTTGCTTTTCAAATCTGCCGTATCGGTTTGCGGTGTCGCGTCGGTCGGGGGCAATTCGCCTGTTGCCACGGTTTGGGGTTGCTGGGCCTGACCACCGCTGGCGGGGTCTGCCGCGTTCACGGTTTCACGGCGCAGGGCGGTGACCTTGAGCGTGGTGGGTTGACCGGCCAGAACACCCAGCGCGCTGGCCGCATCGGACGACAATTGCAACGCCGGTCCCGGATTGGCGCGTTCCCGCCGGAACAATGCCCCGATCACAAATTTGCCATTGGCCGGATTGCGGATAATCACCCGTTCGGGTTGTTTGCTGTCCGGATGGGCCACCCAAACCCCGCCAAGCGAGGGCCGCCCGTCCCAGAGCGCCCGCGCGTTCACCTCGAAGGCGTCGGGGGATTCCACATCGCGTTCCACCAGCTTGATCGTACCGCCACTGGCAGGCACGGTTTTTGACGTGCTGCCCTTGTTCTTGTTTTTACCGAGGTTAAGCCCCTTGAACCCGTCTTCGCCACAGGCACCCAGACCCAAAATCAACGTCGCCATAAGCCCGAATTTGACCACTGGCCCCAATTTAACTGCTATTCTCATAAATCCCGATCTCCTGTTCCCGCGAAAATTTGCGCAGGGTTTCCCCCGTGCCGCGGTCTGCTTTGCCTTTGTACCATCTGCCATTACCTGCAGCTTTGCTATACTCTAGCCAAAGACCCCGCATTTTGAAAGCATGATAATCGCCTGATTGTCGCCCAAGGCAGGGATTTGCCGAAATTTTCGCTTGCAGTTTGGCTCCGGCAGAATTACCTAATGCGCAATTGGCCTGCCTCGCGCAGCCGCCAAGGACCGGAGAGGTGGCAGAGTGGTCGAATGCGGCGGTCTTGAAAACCGTTGAGGTGAGAGCCTCCCAGGGTTCGAATCCCTGTCTCTCCGCCACTTTACATTCTTCTATGCATATCCCCTTTAACGCCTTGAATAGTAAGGTGGTTTTGGGGTTCGAAGGCCTATATTTCGGCAGTATAATATACGCACGGAACCGTTCATCCGCGTAACAATCGCTTCCTGAGTAAACTGTTCGGATTCCCATAGCCTTCAAGGGCTTGCAAAGAAATAGTTGGTGAGTTCGAACAAACCCTCATGGGGTTGCTGCAAATGCATGACCTTAGGATGAACTTCTTTCAGCAATTAGGGAAGTTAGCTCCCAATTGTTAGCTTACGGAGCTGCTCCTCATAGTAGGTAATTCTTTTGTTTACGGCTTGTAAATCTACTGAAAGCGTATCGTATTCAGGAAATTGTTTTTGAATTTCCTGCGGTGACTTTCCTTTGTTGCTTTCATCTCTAAGAGCCACGTCATACCACCAATGCCTAAACCTTGCTTGCCATGTTGTGAGGTGAGGTCTAATCCCTTCGTTGAGCACGTTTGTTAAAAGCGACACGATTTTCTTTGTGTCATTTTTTTTGAGCTTGGAAGCAGGGATTGTTTTGATCAATTCACGGGTCACCCCAAAAAAGGAATACCAAGAATCATAAACTTCTACGATCACATCATTTTCAAGGTCTATGGGAATCCCCAATTTTCGTGTGGCTAGCTCAACCCATATCGAATAAGCAATTTGAAAATCAGAATTATTCACCTCGTATGTCAGCGTTCCGTTGCCAAAGCCAATCTGAGATGATTTTAGTTCTAGCTTGGAGCTGCTTTGGAAAAAACCAAGGCGCCACACCAAGATTGCCACAACAACGGCAGCAATCACTAACACCCATGGGCTTACATGAATGCTGACATTGAAATTATCAGTCATAACAATCGAGAAAATATCCTCGCGACTTGTCACTACATCCACGCCTACTGCCATTGATTGCCTGAACGGTTATTGACGAACATAGCACGGCTATTGTCCGGTATTATTGCTTTGCGCCTTAGGAAGGCGTCGTGAATCCAGCCCTGCACGTCATATGGATTATTGCTCCAGTTGTGTATTGTTGCAAACTTTCTTTGAATATTATCATAGAGCCGAGGCGGGATAGTATGGCCGTTGTATTTTGATTGATCTGCCCGCGGGTAAGTAGGTAAAATTATTCCAATCAGCCCAGTTCTTGAATTTAGCTTTGTGTCTCGAAGGCTGGATGATATCTCCCAATCTACATGTTTTCTTTGCCATGTTTCAGACCCGATTAATACAACGGTAACTGTGGCATCTTTGATGAAGTTATCGCGAATTAGCTGTCTTGTGTAATCTGTGCTGTTATCCGGGTTTATGTCGCCGTCGGAAACTGCTTTAGTTTCAAGGATATCGTAAGCACTATGAAAAAGCCTTTCAAATTCAATTTTGTAACCTTCGTCATTTTTGTGATGGTAGCTTATAAATACGTTATGTCTTCGCGTCATATGAAAATTCTCCTGTATAGAATAACTCCACCTAGGGTAGCGATTGAATTGATCTTTCGCAATCAATAAAATGCCGGTTTCCAAATGCGCAGGATTCTCATGTGGGATAGAACAGAGGTGGTCCTACTTTTTCGACCAGTCAGCAGCCTATTTAAGATGGATCATTGTTTCATCCGTGCGGGCAAAGTCTTTGTAGCCCAACGTGCTTTTGCGGCCTTTCTTGACCCAACAGGCCTCAAAGTCGGCACTAAAGGTGGCTGTTGCAGGCTCATCAGGTGTTTCATCTTCGGCCTGGTCCCCGGGTGGAGACCCGACATAGGTGCGCGGGCGTGCTGCACTTTCAATCAGGGCGGCTCAGACTGGCCCCCCCAATGCGAAAGGCCGTTTTAATCCGATGTAGCCCATCAGTTTATCCTCTTTGGTATCAATGCCCATCACTTGATCCGGTTCGGATTTTTAATCCCCGTACAGATTTGCATCAGGTGTAAACTTCGGGACAGGGCCAATTCATTTGATCAAAAATAATTTCGCGGACTTAACATAAATCAAGGTTTCCCCCAATGGGCCGTTTATGAGTGGTGAAATTACTAAACAGGGCGACCGCGCGAACTAATGGTTTTAAATCAGCTTCATATACAAACACGTG
This sequence comes from uncultured Paracoccaceae bacterium, assembly GCA_947311485.1. Lineage (GTDB taxonomy): Bacteria > Pseudomonadota > Alphaproteobacteria > Rhodobacterales > Rhodobacteraceae > Amylibacter. The sequence goes on along the minus strand of CAMZLM010000161.1, from coordinate 3,239 downwards.
CTCCTAAACGCCGTTTAGCGCGCCTGTGGCAGGTCATTGTTGGTATATTCGCCATTGCACTATTGCTGGCACCACAACAATCTGCAGCTGGCTTTACGGCGGTAGATTTGCAATCGCGTTCCGGAGTGTGGATTGAAATTTGCGGCAGCGATGGCGCCCAATTGATTCAATTGAATTCCGATGGTGAAGAAATACCAGTAGATTGCCCAGTAGATTGCAATGATCATTTCTGCTGCCAAGCCATGACCAACAAAGTTGCCCCATTGAAAGCAACGGATGCATTAAATCCTCAGGAGCGCGCTTTCTCTGCGGCGCAATTTTTCACTGAATTTACAACCTTACCAAAACGCCCTCTTCTTCAATGGTCTCTATCCAGAGGCCCCCCACTTACAAACATAGAAAACCTTATGACTTCTCTACACTCTTATACCGCTAAAGAGTTGGTGATGCCGTCCAGAGTTTCCTTGGAGGTATCATGACCAACATTCCCACACCTACTGCAATTCTAAAGAATCTACTCAGCATAGTGTTTGCTGTGCAGATCGCCCTTGTGGCATCACTCAGTGCGGCCGTTGCGGCACACGACCCTGTTCTTCTAAAATTCATCGCCAAAGTACCAGCCTCGGAATTTGTTCAAGGGGCGACCGGCTATGGTAAACTGCGTGAAGATCTGCCTGTTGTTCCATTGTTGCAGGGTAATGATACCATCGGATACGCGTATATCACTTCAGATTTTGTATCAACGACGGGGTATTCAGGAAAACCAATTCATGTGCTTGTCGGGATCGACCTTGATGGTAAGATTCTCGCGGCTAATCTGGTGAAACATAGCGAGCCAATTGTTTTGATTGGCATTCCCAACGAAAAGATCAAGGCGCTAACGGAGTCTTTCAAAGGGGTCGATATCGTTGCCGAAGCGGCGGCAGGTGGGACGAACCATGATCTGGATATTATTTCCGGCGCGACAGTAACCATCATGATTATTGATGATACTATTGTAAGATCCAGCATAAAAGTCGCGCGTATTCTAGGCCTTGGCGGATTGAACAATAACGCCGCAGAAAGAGGCCCATCACACGAACTCAATATGGAGATGAAAGACGTATTGGATTGGAACAAGATGTCAGGGGATGGCACTATTCGCCGGATGACATTGGACATTGGCCAGATCAACCAAGCCTTTGCCGATATGGGCGATAAACGGGCATTAAAACATGCCGAACAGGGTGATCCAAGTGATACCTATATTGATATGCACATGGCCTTGGTGTCTGCTCCAAGTATTGGCATTAGCCTATTAGGGGAAAAAGAATATCAAAACCTGTTGGGCCGGATGAATGAAGGCGATTCTGCGATCTTGCTAATGGGGCGCGGAATCTTTTCCTTCAAGGGATCAGGCTATGTGCGCGGTGGCATTTTTGATCGCATCAAACTTATCCAGGGTGATATTTCGGTGCGCTTTCACGACAAGCAGCAAAAACGATTGGGCAAACTTCACGCGGCTGGTGCGCCAGAGTTTACCGAGCTGGATATGTTTATTATCCCCGCCGAAACCGGATTTGATCCCACCAAACCGTTCCGGATACAATTGTTATCCCAACGTGTTGTTGGCCCTGTTGATAAAATCTTCAAGACTTACGACCTAGGGTATAAAATTCCCGAACAGTTCCTAACAAAGTTGGCGCAACCAGTAACCGAAACAGTTGATGTGTTGTCTGACGAAGACAAAGCCGCGCGGCGTGCTTTGTGGCAGCGCGCGTGGAAATCCAAAACTGTTGAAATTAGCATTCTTATTGGCATGCTAACCCTGCTAACAGCGGTCTTTTTCTTTCAGTTCGCGGCAACCAGAAACAAACGTGTGTTCTATTGGTTCCGTATCGGATTTTTGACTATGACATTGTTTTACATCGGTTGGTATGAAAATGCGCAACTGTCGATTGTAAACTTAATGGCACTTACAGCGTCTCTGCAAACCGGATTTTCGTGGGATGCATTTTTGATGGATCCCTTGGTGTTTATTCTGTGGATTTCTGTTTCCGTAACATTGTTGTTTTGGGGGCGAGGAGGTTATTGCGGCTGGCTATGCCCATTTGGTGCCCTGCAAGAGCTTACCAATCAAATCGCTCGCTTTTTCAAGGTGCCGCAATGGACGTTGCCTTGGGGGCTTCATGAACGGCTTTGGCCTGTTAAATATATGATTTTCTTGGGCTTATTTGGCTTGTCGATGGTTTCCGTTTCACTGGCCGAACACTTTGCTGAAATTGAGCCTTTCAAAACCTCGATTATCCTTAAGTTTGCCCGTGGATGGCCGTACGTTATGTTTGCGACAGTCTTGCTTGGCATTGGCCTGTTTATTGAACGGTTTTATTGCCGCTATCTGTGCCCTCTTGGGGCGGCTTTGGCGATCCCTGGTCGGCTGCGAATGTTTGACTGGTTAAAGCGTTACAAAGAATGTGGCAGCCCATGCCAGACCTGTTCAAACGAATGTTTTGTTCAAGCAATCCATCCAACGGGTGAAATCAACCCTAACGAATGCCTGTCCTGTCTACACTGCCAGGTCTTGTATCAAGATAATGACAAATGCCCTGTTGTCATAAAGAAACTACGACGTCGCGAAAAGGCTGCTGGGAAATCCGGCGGCGAAGCTATGGATCGGTTTTTAACCAACCATCCAAATTCAAAATCTAAATAAAGGAGAAAACTTAATGTCTAATAAGAAAAAAATCGACTGTGAAATCAAAAACGGCCTGACGCGGCGTGCAATTTTAACGGCCCCTGTAAAAGGCGCGGCCATTGCAGCGGTTGGCGGCACAGCGATGTTGACCAATCCCGCCCTTGCATCCAGTGATGCTGTGAACGTTGCTCCGGGCGAACTGGACGATTATTATGGCTTCTGGTCTTCTGGTCAAGCGGGCGAAATGCGTATTGTGGGCATTCCGTCCATGCGCGAACTGATGCGCGTTCCTGTATTCAACGTATGCTCAGCCACCGGTTGGGGCATTACCAATGAATCAATCAAGATCATGAACGAAAACCTGTTGCCAGAAACCAAAGAATACCTAAAACAGGCAGGTCTGAAAACATATCAAAACGGCGATCTTCACCACCCGCACATGTCCTTCACCGATGGCACCTATGACGGACGCTATTTGTTCATGAATGATAAGGCCAATTCACGTGTTGCTCGTGTGCGCTGTGACATCATGAAATGTGACAAGATCATCGAGATCCCTAATGCT
>CAMZLM010000160.1 GCA_947311485.1 uncultured Paracoccaceae bacterium | reverse complement strand
CGGAGAACTTCCAGCGCCTGTGGTCTGGAAAAACCGGTCCCATCCGCCGGCCCCACGGCATCCACCAGCGACAATCTCCCGTTATTGTCAATCAGGTAGCTTGAAATTCCGGCATCAAACCCCGAGGCCACCAACAGATAATCACTGCCTGCAATATGGACATGCGCCAGGGCACTAACATCGCCCAGATAAACGGAATCGGTATCCTGCAACACCTGACGCCGGTTCAGGTTCAGACCGCCGTTCAGTCGATAAACCGTCAAGGACTGCTCCCCATAAAGTCGGGCAAAAATATAATCCGTACCGCCAAGGGTAACAATTTCACTCAACCCCAGCCCCTGGCCAGACAGACTATCGGATGACAGAATCGTCAATTTACCATTGTCCGCCAGACGGTAAAGCGCGGTTTGATCCTCGTAACGCGTGGCTGGCAGCACCAGCAGATCATTTTCGAAAACCGTATAAGTCAACCGCCAGACCGTGCGGGTTCCTGATTGCGAGCCGTACCCTTGGCTATCCGCCCATGTCGGTGTGCCATCGCTTGCCAGTTCATAGGTTGTAATCGCACTGTCTGCCTCTGAGGCAACCAGTAGCACCCATCGCCCGCCCACGCGCACAATATCAATATCGGACAGTCCGCGCAGGTCAGTCGTCAGGTCGTCGACAACCGTTCCTGCGATGTTGAAATTAATCACATCACGCTCCGTAATACCCGTGCGTGGGGGCATTACAGGCGCAACCCTGTCTTAACCCACGCTCTTCCACCACCTGTGAGGGTGACAGCGCCGGGTTAACAAAAGCTTTATTTTAGTTGACCAAGTTAAGTGTTAAACAGAAAATGCAATACATCTCCGTCTTGCACTTCATAGGTTTTACCCTCTGCACGCATCTTGCCTTTTTCTTTGGCACCTTGCTCACCGCCACAGGCAATGAAATCATCATAAGCGATTGTTTCACCACGGATAAATCCGCGCTCGAAATCCCCGTGAATCACCCCCGCCGCCGCCGGTGCCAGCGTGCCGTTCAGGATGGTCCAGGCCCGCGCCTCCTTGGGACCAACGGTAAAATAAGTCTTTAATTCGAGCAATTCATATCCCGCGCGGATCAACCGGTCGAGACCGGCTTCCTCCAGTCCCATCTCGTTCAGGAACATTTCGGCTTCTTCGGGTTCAAGCTGGCTGATCTCTTCTTCGATCGCCGCAGAAATCACAACCGACCCCGCCCCCTGTTCCGCCGCCATCTTGGCTACGGCTTCGGAAAACTTGTTGCCGGTTCCGGCAGACTCCTCGTCCACATTGCAGACATACAGGATTTTTTTGGCGGTCAGCAGCTGCAGCATCCGCCACGATTTTTCCTCGTCTTCGGCAACCTCGACAGTCCGCGCCGGTTTGCCGGCCTCCAACGCGCGCTTGGCCCGTTGCAGCAAATCCTCTTGTTCCTTGGCCTCGCGGTCGCCGCCCCGAATTTTACGCACCAGACCGGCCAGCCGTTTTTCGATGCTTTCCAGATCCGCCAGCATCAATTCGGTTTCAATCACTTCTGCGTCTTCCACCGGATCAATCGTGCCGGAAACATGGGTGATGTCGTCGTCCTCAAAGCACCGCAAGACATGCGCAATGGCGTCACATTCACGGATGTTGGCCAGAAACTGGTTGCCCAGCCCCTCGCCCTGCGATGCGCCTTTGACCAGACCGGCAATATCCACAAACGTCATCCGCGTAGGAATGATCTTGGCCGAACCGGCAATTTCCGCCAACTTGTCCAACCGCGCATCCGGTACGGATACTTCGCCCACATTGGGTTCAATCGTACAAAACGGAAAATTCGCCGCCTGCGCCGCAGCGGTTTTGGTGAGTGCATTAAAAAGCGTGGATTTGCCCACATTCGGCAAGCCGACAATACCGGTTTTAAAGCCCATAGCGAGACTCCTGATCTGATTTTCCAGCTGCTTCTAGTCGCTTCCCCCACGGGACGCAAGCCAACCGGAAACGCCAAATGCCACGCCGGTGCATTTTAGAATTGATTTTCTCTGCCTCATGGCGCAAACCCTTTTTGTTATTATGCAAAGGGCAAACCATGACACGGATCGACGTTAAATTCGCAGAACTCAAAGCCGCCGGAAAATCGGCTTTTGTTTCCTATATCATGGCCGGTGATCCCGATTACGAAACCTCGCTGGAAATCGTCAAAGGCCTGCCCGCCGCCGGTGTGGATATCATCGAGCTGGGCGTGCCTTTTACCGATCCTATGGCCGACGGCCCCACCATTCAGGTCGCCGGTCAACGCGCTTTGGAAGGCGGCATGACGCTGAAGAAAACGCTGGCGCTGGCAACGGAGTTCCGCAAAACCGACGACACCACCCCGATCGTGCTGATGGGCTATTACAACCCGATCTATAACCACGGGGTAGATGCCTTTGTCAAAGATGCCAAAGCCGCCGGAATCGACGGGTTGATCGTGGTGGACCTCCCCCCCGAAGAGGACGACGAGTTGTGTATTCCCGCCCAGAAAGCCGGAATTAATTTCATCCGTCTGGCCACGCCGACCACAGACGCCAAACGCCTGCCCAAGGTGCTGCAAAATACGTCCGGCTTTATCTATTATGTGGCCATCAACGGCATCACCGGTTCGGCCTCTGCAGATGTGGCGGTTGTCGGGACCGAAGTCGCCCGGATCAAAGCCTCCACCGACCTGCCGGTCTGCATCGGTTTTGGCATCAACACCCCCGATGCCGCCTGCGACATGGCCTCCGTTGCCGACGGCGCGGTTGTCGGTTCTGCAATCGTATCAAAAATCGGTGCCGGTGAAACACCGCAACAGGTTCTGGCCTTTGTCAAAACCCTCGCCGACGGTGCCCATCGCGCTTAGGGGACAGGACCACTTAATTCCTGCTTTGCAATCTCAATTATTCCTTCACAAATCACGACACAAGCATCGAAGTCTGGATAGCTCGTTATGCCGTAGCGTGGGTATCTGGCGGCATGCCACCATTTTTTGACTATATCTCCGAATTCACGTTTTTCCATCTTGGATTGTCCGAGCGCACCTAAAAATTTAAAGGTACGAACCATTCCAACAGTTTTCTGGCGACACGCATTAAGATCATCTTCGCAGGCGGCTTGGCTGTAAACACCATCTCGCCCTGCCCATTTGTCGCGGATACGTTTTTCGCCAAGCTTGCGTAAATTTTTATAGATTTCACGAACGTGTTTGCGATCGGAAGCGCGTTTCACCATATTCGCCAACTTAACGATATCGTGCGAAAGACCTGCCTTTTCATTTCGGGCAAAAGCAACCGCCTTAAGCGCCAATTCTGTCGCATGCAGCAACAGGAAAAACATGGGATTTTTCATTTCCCAATCACGCGGATCGCTAGTCTTGGTGAGTTCCGCATTATGTACCACAGTCGCGGCACGCAAATATGCTTCAGCTTGCAATAGATACAGCCGTGCGTTTTCTTTAGCCCCCTCCCTCAAAACATAAAATACCGCTGCGCCATGGGCAGCACGTCCGCCGGTTCGCAGGTCAGCAATTCGCCATCCGCGCGCACCTCGTAGGTTTCGGGGTTCACCTCCATATGCGGCGTTGCATCGTTCAGGACCATGTCCTTTTTGCCAATCGAACGGGTGTGCTTCACCGCCACCACCTGTTTTGCCAACCCGAGCCGCATTTCGATGTCGTTGGCCATTGCGGCCTCTGATACAAAGGTCACCGAAGAATTTTCCAGCGCCCGTCCGAAGGCCCCGAACATGGGCCGTGAATAGACCGGCTGCGGGGTCGGGATGCTCGCGTTCGGATCACCCATTTGCGCCATGGCGATGCTGCCCCCCAGCAACACCATTTCCGGTTTCACCCCGAAAAATGCCGGATTCCACAGCACCAGATCGGCGCGCTTTCCCTCTGCTATGGAACCGATTTCGTGGCTGATCCCGTGGGCAATTGCCGGATTGATGGTGTATTTGGCGATATAGCGGCGCACGCGCAGATTGTCGTTATCGCCGGTTTCGTTTGGCAACCGGCCGCGCTGTTTCTTCATCTTGTCGGCGGTTTGCCATGTGCGGATCAGCACCTCGCCCACACGGCCCATGGCCTGACTGTCAGAGGCGATAATGGAAAACGCGCCCATGTCGTGCAGGATGTCCTCGGCGGCGATGGTTTCGCGCCGGATCCGGCTCTCGGCAAAGGCCACGTCTTCGGGGATAGATTTGTCCAGATGATGGCAAACCATCAGCATATCCAGATGTTCCTCGAGCGTGTTCACCGTAAAGGGGCGCGTCGGGTTGGTAGAGGCAGGCAAAACGTGGTCTTCGCCGCAGACCTTGATAATATCCGGCGCATGGCCGCCGCCCGCGCCTTCGGTGTGAAAAGCATGGATGGTGCGGCCCTTCATCGCCGCCAGCGTATGTTCGACAAAGCCGGATTCGTTCAGGGTGTCGGTGTGGATCATCACCTGTACATCCATCGCATCGGCCACAGTCAGGCAGCAATCAATCGCCGCCGGTGTGGTGCCCCAGTCCTCGTGCAGTTTCAGCGCACAGGCCCCGCCCTTGACCTGTTCTTCCAATGCGGCCGGCAGGCTGGCGTTGCCCTTGCCGGCAAAGGCAAGGTTCATCGGAAAAGCATCCGCCGATTGCAACATCCGCCCGATATGCCATGCGCCCGGTGTACAGGTCGTGGCCAGCGTGCCATGGGCCGGACCGGTGCCGCCCCCCAGCATGGTGGTCAGGCCGGAATGCAACGCGTCGTCAATCTGTTGCGGGCAGATGAAATGGATGTGGCTATCAAACCCACCCGCTGTCAGGATCTTGCCTTCACCGGCGATGACTTCCGTGCCGGGGCCGATAATGATATCGACATTCGGCTGGGTATCCGGATTGCCTGCCTTGCCGATTTTCGCAATACGCCCGTCTTTCAGCCCCACATCGGCCTTGTAGATACCGGTGTGATCGACAATCAGCGCGTTGGTGATCACCGTATCCACCGCCCCTGCCGCGCGGGTGACCTGTGATTGCCCCATGCCATCGCGGATCACCTTGCCGCCGCCGAATTTCACTTCTTCGCCATAGGTTGTCAGGTCGCGCTCGACCTCGATGATCAAATCGGTATCGGCAAGGCGCAGACGGTCGCCGGTGGTGGGGCCGAACATGGCGGCATAATCGGCGCGG
>CAMZLM010000159.1 GCA_947311485.1 uncultured Paracoccaceae bacterium | reverse complement strand
GGGCGGTTAGGGTATGAAGAATATGCAGCGCGCGCAATTTCCCTTTTAGGGCTGGATGCAATGGAGGCTGCCAAATACGATGATTTCGTGCGTTTTGAAGAAATTGGAGGGCAATCGATTGCGGTTGATAGTCGCTCGCATACCTTTTTTGATGCCCATACGGTTGTTGTAAGCGAACCGTATATTTTGACGGCAATAGAATTCGGTTTGGATACGCAGGCCCGCGAGCTGGCCCAGCGTATTTTCCTGGCGCAAGTGTCACGTTATCAGGATACGGGCAGGCTGACTGCGGTGAGCGAAGACAATATAGATCAAGCCCCTTACTTTTTGTACAATTCGGTCTTTGCCGATGGTAAAAAATGGAGCGCGCTTGCTGAAGACGGCAGTGAACATGATGACAAACGCATAGTTTCAACCAAGGCCGCGTTTGGGTGGGACGCCCTTTACCGGACTGACTATACAGAGCGACTTGTGCGACATGTTGGTGTGACGAAGACGCCGGATAATGGTTTTAATTCAGGTGTTTATGAAAAAGATAATCGCGTGAATGCGGTGGCTACAGCCAACACAAATGGGATCATTCTGGAAACCATTCTGTATCGGATGCGTGGGCCATTGATCACAAGCCGGTTTTTGAATGCACAAGGAGAAAAGCAGTGATTGACTGGGCGCAAATCAAACAATTGGAAGACGACATTGGCACAGAGGACTTCGGCGATGTTGTCGTGTTGTTTCTTGAGGAGGTTGATGAAGCTGTCAATCAATTAGCGGAAAACCCACCAACGGACGCCGCACAAATGGCCCCTGCGCTTCATTTTCTGAAAGGGAGTGCCTATAATCTCGGCTTTTCCGCTTTTGCCGAGTATTGTTCGCAAGGAGAGGCGTTGGCCGAGAACGGACAAGCGGGGGATGTCGACCTTGCCAAGGTTATAGATCTGTATGGGGAATCAAAACGTATCTTTATGAGCGAGGCCCCTAACCGGTGCAGTTTTCAACCTTGACTTAAACATATCAGTACACTGCATTGAGCTTTGTTGGTTAATCCACTAGGGAGTAAGTGACTTGAGGTAAAAGTGTTAATGGCGATGTCTATGGTTAATCGAACTGATTCTGTCCGAGAAGTGATCTCTGTGAACTCTGAAGGATTAGCGGCGTTGCAAACGACGTTGCAGAATAAACAATTGACGGAGGCCGTTGAAAAAGCATTGCAGTTGATCGAAAACATGCGTGGACGGTTGATTTTAGCGGGCGTCGGCAAAAGCGGTCTGATTGGGCGTAAGCTGGCTGCGACCTTTGCTTCGACAGGGACGCCCGCCTATTTTGTGCATCCGGCAGAGGCCAGCCATGGTGATCTGGGCATGATTCAAGGCGATGATGTGGTTTTGATGCTATCTTGGTCCGGTGAAACCCGCGAACTTTATGATATTTTGATGTACACCCGCCGTTTTGGGGTGCCAACAATCGCCCTCACGAGTGGTGAAAATAGCACTCTTGGGCAAAAAGCGGATGTGGCATTGATTTTACCCAAAGCCAAAGAAGCCTGCCCGCATAACCTCGCGCCAACAACGTCGACTCTTTTGCAGTTGGCCCTGGGTGATGCCTTGGCAATAACGTTGCTAAAAATGCGCGGTTTTACAGAATCCAGTTTTCGTGATTTTCATCCAGGTGGAAAGTTAGGGGCTGCGCTGACACCGGTGAGCGATATCATGGTTAAGAATGATGGGCTGCCTTTGGTCGCGGAAAATGCAACTGTGATGCAAGTCGTCGGAGAAATCTCGGCTAAAGCACATGGTATCGTGGGGGTGACAACCTCTGAAGGCAAGCTGTCAGGGGTTATTACAGACGGCGATATTCGCCGCTATCTTGAAAAAAACTCAACGGGGTCCATGCAACAGGCGATGGTGAAAACGACGGCTAAACAGATTATGACATCAGGGTCGATAAGTCTGGAACCGGATCGGCTTTGTGCCAGAGTGCTTAATTTGTTGCAAAAAAACAAAATTTCCGCTGCATTTGTTGTGGATAAAGGCCAACCTGTCGGAGTGGTGAGCCTGGTGCAATTGTTGCAGCTCGGCGTCGCGTAATAACAGAGAGGATGCGGTATGTGCCGGTGGGCTGCCTGGATTGGTAAGGAAACTTACATCGAAGATGTGGTTTCAAGCCCGTCACAATCGTTGATTGAACAAAGCCGGAACGCGATGGAGGCCAAAACCAACATCAACGCAGATGGCTTTGGCGTGAGCTGGTACACGACGCGCCCCGAGCCAGGATTGTATAAAAATATTTTGCCAGCATGGGCGGATCCCAATTTGCGCCACTTGGTGCATCAAGTGCGTGCGGGGCTTTATATGGCGCATGTGCGTGCGTCGACCGGTACTGCCACAAGCTATAATAATTGCCATCCATTTATTCAGGGGCGGTGGTCCTTTATGCACAATGGTCAAGTCGGAGGTTATGAAAGTTTTCGTAAATGCGCGGATATGTTGTTGGATGAAGCCCTTTATGCACAACGCAAAGGTGCAACGGACAGTGAATTGCTGTTTTTATTGGCCGTGAAATTGGGGCTGGCCACGGATCCGGTCGGGGCGATGGAGCAGGCGGTTGGTGCATTACAAGCCATGGCCGAAGAAAAAGGCACACTGCCATTTATACGTTTGGCAGCATGCTGGTCGGATGGCCATAGTGTCTATGCCGCACGATATGCCAGCGACCGATTTGCCCCGACCGTGTATTGGAAAAAATGTGAATCGGGAGTGTTACTGGTGTCCGAACCATTGGACAGCAGCGAAGACGATTGGAATTTGCTAGAAGCAGGGAAAACCCTGATCGCCACCCAAACCGGGGTGCAAACCCGCGCCTTTGTGCCGGTTCAGCCGTAGTTCCGCATCAAACGGGATTTTTGCCGCTGCCAGTCGCGATTTTTTTCGGTTTCGCGTTTGTCCGATTTACGCTTGCCCTTTGCAACACCAAGCAGAAGTTTGGCGCGACCATCGTCATTGAAGTATAGTTTCAATGGCACGAGCGTCATGCCTTCCCGGCTTTTTGCTTTCCACAAGTTGGCGAGTTCCCGTTTCGAAACCAACAACTTACGTCTACGCCGTTCTTCATGCCCAAAGTTTTTTGCCTGTGTGTACAGCCCGATGTAGCTGTTTATCAGCCAAAGCTCGCCATTTTCAATGTCGGCATAGCTCTCGGCAATATTGGCCGCGCCATTGCGTAGGGATTTCACTTCGGACCCCATCAACACTATGCCACATTCCAAAGTGTCTTCGACCGCATAGTCATAGCGTGCGCGGCGGTTTTCCGCCACGAACTTGTTGTTTTTATCCCGTTTCTTTTTGCTGGCCATAGGCTCGAGGTGTCTTTCCTCTAGTTGATCAGACCTGCGTGACGCATGCCTTCTTTGATCAATGTTTTGGTTTCAGGCAGGAGTTCTGTCAGTGGCAGGCGGACCTCTCCGGTGTCTTTGCCGAGCAAATACATCCCGTATTTTGCCCCGACCAAGCCAGGCTCGGTGAAGATAGCGCTGTGTAATGGCATCAATTTATCCTGAATTTCCAGTGCTGTCGCAAAATCACCTGCGGCAGTGGCGGCTTGCAGAGCGGAACACAGTGCAGGCGCAACGTTTGCGGTTACAGAAATACAGCCAACTCCGCCTTGTGCATTAAATCCGTGCGCGGTGGCATCCTCGCCGGAAAGCTGGATGAAATCTTTGCCACAATATTGCCGTTGCAGGCTGACGCGGGCCACATCACCGGTTGCATCTTTGACACCGATGATATTGTCCAGTTTCGCCAGTTCGCCCATGGTTTGCGGTGTCATATCGATGACGGACCGTGACGGAATATTGTAGATAATGATCGGCAGGCCAACTTCGTTCAACGCGGTGTAATGCGCAATCAGACCGCGCTGCGTTGGCTTGTTGTAATAGGGGGTCACCACAAGCCCTGCATCCGCGCCGGCATCCTTTGCAAATTGCAAGAGGCTAATGGCTTCGGTTGTATTGTTGGAGCCAGCCCCGGCAATTACCGGAATGCGTCCAGCGGCTGTGTCCACCACAATTTTGATCACATGCATGTGCTCTTCGTGGCTCAGGGTCGGGCTTTCGCCTGTGGTTCCAACAGGGACCAAGCCATTGCTGCCCATCGAAATGTGCCATTCGACCAGGTCTTTCAGTCCCTTGTCATCGACCTTGCCGTTTTTGAACGGGGTGATGAGGGCGGGAAAGGATCCTTTAAACATGGGTCTGGTCTCCTGGACAGGTTGGTTTGAGTCGTCCCCCCTTTACGGGGAAAACGCTTGAAAAGTAACCGGCAAATTCCCAAATGCCAAGTTGGACTAGGAAAAAAACACCAATCCCGTTAAGTTCTCCGCAACAAGGGAAGAATTGAGACCAGATGCGCCGACTTTTTGTTACCTTTTTTTGGCTGATTAGCTTTCCTTTAACTGTTTTCGCGCAGTCTCTGGAAGAAGACGGCGATTTGCTCTCTACGGCCTTGAATGCGGTTGCGGCCGAGGATTGGGTGAGTGCCGATCATTTTGCAAGCCAGATGCAGGAACCGGCAGGTAAAACTCTTGTGGTATGGCAGCGGTTGCGCAAAGGCGAAGGTGATTGGTCTGAATACCTTGATTTCTTGAAGATGCACTCGGATTGGCCGGGTTTGAAACGGCTGCGTCGGCGTGGTGAAGCTGCGATTCCAATGGTTTCGGACCCTGTCGTGGTGCGTTCGTACTTCAAAACGCAATTACCCCAAACCGGTACAGGAGCGCTACGTTTGGCAGAGGCCTTTGCCAAACAAGGCAGAACGGCGGATGCGCGCGCCGAGGCTATTCGTGCGTGGACCGGGCTTACCCTGAGTGCACTGGAGGAAAGCCAGCTTTTGGCCAAATTCAAGGGCACCTTGGCGCGGTTCCACCAGAAACGGTTGGATCAACTGTTGTGGAACCGTGAAACAAAGGCTGCGGAACGGATGCTTGGGTTGGTGCCGCCAAACACGCAGAAACTCGCGAAGGCGCGGATTGCTCTACAACGGGCAAGTAAAGGCGTCGATGCGCTCATTGCGGCGGTGCCAAAGGTGTTAAAGGACGATGCCGGGCTTGCTTATGATCGTTTTATCTGGCGTGTAAAAAAGGGGCGCTGGGATGATGCGCAGGCCCTTTTGGTCGAGCGAAGCGGGTCAAAGGCCAAACTGGGTCGGCCGGAAGCCTGGTCAAATCGACGGCGCGGGTTTGCGCGACGGGCCATGCGGGCAGGGCAAAACGAACTGGCCTATTGGTTGGCCAGCCAGCATGAGTTGTCCTCCGGATCCAATTATGCGGATTTGGAATGGCTTGCCGGGTATATCGCGTTGCGCAAACTGGATGCTCCTGCACAAGCGATTATTCACTTCAAGAACCATCGTAATGCAGTAAGAACGCCCGTGAGTTTAGGGCGGGCCGGATACTGGATGGGGCGCGCTTATGAGGCTTTGGGTGATCTTGACCAAGCCGTCGTTGCTTTTGAGCTTGGCGCGCAATACCAGACGAGCTTTTATGGTCAATTGGCGGCAGAAAAAATTGGTTTCAAGTCAGATCCACGGTTGGTGCGTGGCGGGGATCTCGAGGATTGGCGTCACGCGTCTTTTGCGAAGTCTGGCCCAGTGCGTGCCGGTATTTTGTTGCACTATGCGCAAGAAGCCAATCTTATGCGTTGGTTTTTTACACATGTAACCGACCGTCTGGATGCGGTTCAAGCGGCCCAATTGGCCGAAATTGCGCTGGAACTGGATCGCCCCTATGTGGCGCTCGGTGTCGCAAAGGAGGCCGCAAAGCGCGGTATTGTTATCCCCAAAAGCTATTTTCCGGTAACAGAACTGGCCTATTTTTCGGTTGATGTGGATCCAGAAGTCGCGATGTCGATTGCGCGCCGTGAAAGCGAATTGAACCCGGAGGCCATAAGTCCGGTTGGCGCACGCGGTTTGATGCAGATCATGCCCAAAACCGCGCGTCAGGTTGCCGATAAAATCGGGGCCGATTATTCCAAGAACCGCCTCACCAGTGATTGGCGCTATAATGCCAAGTTGGGGACTGCTTATCTGGGTGGTTTGCTGGAGCTGTATGACGGATCTTTTGTGTTGGCATTTGCGGCGTATAACGCGGGGCCGCATCGGGCGGATAGGTGGATAGAACAGTTTGGGGATCCGCGGGATTCAATTGTCGATCAGGTAGATTGGATTGAACATATTCCGTTTCGCGAAACCCGCAATTACGTGATGCGGGTGATGGAATCCCTGCATGTGTATCGGTCTCGTTTAACAGGAAAGGCCGCGCCGCTGCGGTTAGGCAAGGATTTGGCTAAGGGCTAGCCGCACTAACCCGCGCTCGCCACAGGGTGTAAATTCCCGCTGATACAATTACGCCTGCCCCGAGCGCGGTGGATAGGCGCAAGGTTTCATCAAACAGGGTCATGCCCAAAATAGATACGAAAACCAACTGCAAAAAGGCAAAAGGCTGGACCACGCTGGCTTCGGCGACTTCGTAACATTTGATTAACAGGAAATGCCCAAAGGCACTGGCGACACTTAGGGCTGCCATCATCAGCCAGTCTTGCCCGGTCATCGGCACCCAATAGAGCGGTCCGACCAGCGTCATCACCACAACCCCGCCAATGCCTGTCCAGAAGAAGCTGGTGTTGGCGCTGTCCTGACGCGCCACGTAGCGGGTCAGAAGCCCGTACAGAGCAAACATCAGCGCGGCGGATAACGGGATCAGCGCGGTTGGCGAAAACACCCGTAAGCCGGGTTGCAGGATAATCATCATCCCGATGAACCCCACACCGACCGCCGCCCATCGACGCCAACCGACGGATTCGCCCAGTACAGGGCCGGACAGGGCGGCAATCATCAGGGGGTAGCTTGCAAAAATGGCGTGGGTTTCGATCAGGCCAAGGTAAACAAAGGCCTGCACTGTCAGCAGGATTTCAACCGCCAGCAACACCCCGCGAAAGAACTGGAGTACCGGCTGGCGGGTTTGGGCCACCCGACGCACCGACCCGTATTTTACCCGTGCCAGCACGATGACGAATGCCGCAAAAAACCAGTAGCGGATCATCATGACCATCATCACATTGTATTCGCTGGCCAGATAGCGCGACATGGCATCCATGATGGCAAATACAAAGGTCGTGGCAATCATCAGCAAGATGCCAAGGCGCGGGTTGTTCTGGGCCACGGTGTTATTCCGAAATAAGGGTTCCGATGGACATATGCCGTTTGCGGCCAAATCCTTTTACCCTTGTGACGGTGAAACCCGCCGCTGCCAAGCTGGTTCTGACGTGTCCGGCGGCGGAATATGTCGCAAACGTCCCATTTGGCTGCGTATGGCACCCCACTTGGGCCATCAATTCTGGTGACCAGAGTTCGGGATTCTTGGCCGGTGAAAATCCGTCCAGAAACCACGCATCTGCCACGCCTTGCCAGTCGGGCAGGGTTTCGCGGGCATCGCCAACAATCACCCGCACCCGCAAGTCATCGATGTTCAGGCAAAAATTGTCCGCATCCCAGTGGTCGAAAAACCGTTTTGACAGCTCCGCCAGTTCGGGCCACGCCGCATGGGCGCGCTGCATCTCCTGCAGGCTAAGGGGAAATGCTTCAAAACTGGTAAACGACAATTGGCCGGTCTGGCTGCTTTCCTGCCAAAGTTTCCATAGGCAAAGCAGATTCAAGCCGGTGCCGAAACCCAGCTCGGCCACCTGAAACCCGTCACTAAACCGCGCGGGCAGGCTATTGCCCGCAAGAAACACATGCGCCGTTTCCGCCATGCCGTTATCCAGTGAAAAATACGGATCGTCAAAACGGCGCGACACGGGGATGTCCCCGTCCCGCCATTCGATATCCGCATTTTCTTGCTGGCTGCCCATGGCTGGCTGTTATAAACGCCGGACAACGAAAAGGAAGCCAAATGCGCAAAGTGATCATTGTCGGAGCCGGAGCATGGGGCCTTGCCTGCGCCTATGCTTGCGCGCGGGCGGGTATGACGGTGCAGGTGTTCGAGGCCGGCAAAATCGGTAGCGGTGCCAGTGGTGGTGTCATGGGGGCATTGTCGCCGCACACGCCGGATCAATGGGAAGCAAAAAAACAGATGCAGTTAGAGGCTTTGCGCGATGCCGGCGACTTCTGGGCGGGGGTGGATCATCTGTCGGGGCTTATGTCGGGCTATGGTCGCAAGGGACGGTTGATCCCGCTGGCCACGCCGCGTGCACGGGAACTGGCTTTGATGCGGATCGACGGGGCGGCGCGACTCTGGCAGGGGGAATTCGACTGGCAAGTGCTGGACAGGCATCCGTTGGTTTCACCGGAAGTCATGCCTTGCGGGGTAATCCACGAAACGCTTTCTGCGCGGATATTTCCGGCCCGCGCAGTGGCCTCACTGGCGGGGGCCTGTCGCGCGCTGGGAGTGGAGATCAACGAAAATATGCCGGTTGCTGCACTGGGCGAACATTCGGTGACAGTGGGCGGTGTTGTGGTCTGTGCTGATGCGGTGATCCTTGCGGGAGGGGCCACAGGTTTTGCCCTGCTGGATCCGCACGCACCGTTTGTGACGGGGGGCGGGGTCAAGGGGCAGGCGGGGTTGCTGGCCTGTGATCTGGGCGATGCGCCACAGATTTACGCTGACGGGGTTTATGTTATTCCGCATGCGGGCGGGCAGGTGGCGATTGGATCGACCACGGAAAAACACTATGCGGATGCCGCCGGCACCGATGCACAGTTGGACGCGTTATTTACCCGCGCCCGCGCCGTTTGTCCGGCGATTGCCAATGCGCCGGTGATCCAGCGCTGGGCGGGCCTGCGTCCCAAAGCGCGCCGGCGGGACCCGATGCTGGGGCCGGTGCCGGGGCTAGCCGGCATTTTCACCGCCATGGGGGCATTTAAAATCGGGCTTGGCCTTGCGCCGGTGGTCGGCGGGATGCTGGCGCGGATGGTGGCGGGGGAAAGCGTGGACCTGCCCAAGAGCTTTACCTTTGCCCATCATATGGAGCCGTAACCCCCCGCTGTCGGGGTGGTTACAATCACGGCCTCGCCTGTCTGCAACACAGTCTGGTCACAACCGGCCAGCTCCTCCAACCGGCCATCCAGCCGGCGCACTTCGGTTTTGCCGAGCAGGCCATTACCGCCACCGGCAAGCCCGCTTGGTGCGCGCTTGCGGTGCGAGGCAAGGATCGCCATTTCCATGCTCTCCAGAAACCGCAACCGGCGTAATGTACCATCACCCGCGTGCCATTTGCCCTTGCCGCCGGAACCCTGGCGGATACTGAATTCCTCCAGCAAGACCGGAAAGCGGAACTCCAGAACCTCGGGGTCGGTCATGCGCGAGTTGGTCATATGAACCTGCACGGCGTCGGTGCCATTGAACCCGTTGCCGGCAGGCGTGCCCGAACAGATGGTTTCGTAATACTGATAGGTATCGTTACCGAATGTCAGATTGTTCATGGTCCCTTGTGAATTTGCCATTGCGCCAAGGGCGGCCAACAGGGTGTTGGTGACATGTTGGGAGGTCTCGACATTTCCGGCGACCACAGCGGCGGGATAGGCGGGTTTCAACATGGATCCTTCCGGCACAATGATGTTGATCGGCCGCAAGCAACCGGCGTTCATCGGGATGTTGCCCTGTACCATCAGACGAAAGGCATACAGTACGGCCGCGCGGGTGACGGGTTCCGGCGCATTGAAATTACTGCCCTGTTGTGGCGAGGTGCCGGTGAAATCCACCGTGGCAGAACGGTTGGTGCGATCCACGGAAATTTTCACCCGGATCCGCGCGTCTTGATCGGTGACGGTTTCGTATTCTGAATCCTGCAAGGCTTCGATCACACGGCGTACGGATTCTTCGGCGTTGTCCTGTACATGGCCCATATAGGCGCGTACCACGGCCAACCCGAAATGCGAGACCATCTTGCGTAACTCGCTGATCCCCATCTCGTTCGCGGCGATCTGTGCCTTGATGTCGGCGATGTTTTGCACCGGATTGCGGCAGGGGTATTTGTGATCTGTCAACAAGTGCAACAGGGCCTGTTCCTGAAACTCCCCCTGTTTGACCAGATGGAAGTTGTCAAACAGAACGCCTTCTTCGTCTACCGTTGTGGCCAGCGGGGTCATCGAACCGGGCGCGGTGCCGCCCACATCCGCATGATGCCCGCGCGAGGCCACATAGAACAGGATTTCGTTGTCGTCATCGCTGAAAACCGGTGTCACCACGGTAATATCCGGCAGGTGCGTACCGCCGTTATAGGGCGCGTTCAGGGCATAGACATCGCCGGGTTTCATGCGGCCCTTGTTTTGGGAAATGATGCTTTCGACCGACCGGTCCATACTGCCCAAATGCACCGGCATATGCGGAGCATTGGCGACAAGAGACCCGTCTGCAGCGAACACAGCGCAGGAAAAATCCAGCCTTTCCTTGATGTTTACCGAATAGGCGGTGTTTTGCAGGGTCAGTCCCATTTGTTCGGCAATCGACATGAAAAGGTTGTTGAACACTTCCAGCATCACCGGATCGGCATCGGTGCCGATGGCGTGGGCCTTGGGCAGGGCGACCACGCGTTGCAATACCAGATGGTTGCGCGCGGATACCTGCGCCTGCCAGCCGGGTTCCACCACTACGGTCTGGTGCGGTTCCACGATCAGGGCGGGGCCGTCGATAGTCAGGCCCGGTTTCATGGCGGCGCGGTCTTTGAAAACTTCGGCGTCGTGCCAACTGCCGCCGGAAAACAGGCGGGTGGTTGTGGTTGGGTCGGCGCGGTGTTCCGGCGCGCTCAGGGCCGGTTCGTCAATGGTAACCCCCCCGCCGGCGGTTTCGACTTCGGCGGCCTCGATCACGATGGTTTTACCTTCGAAGACAAAGCCGAACTGCGATTTATGTGCGGCTTCAAAAGCGGTGACCATGGCGGGAATATCGGCCAACGGCACCGGCAAACTGGTATCCGTGCCGTCATAGCGCAGGTGCAGGTTGGTGGTGGTTTTGCAGTCCTCGGCGGGGATGCCTTGTGCCTGCAAATTGGCCTGTGTTTGCAAGATCAAGCTATCGACCAGTGCCTGTACATCCGTCATGCTTTCCATCTGCAAAGGTTTCAGAACCGAGGCGGTGTGGCTGGCGCGGATATCGGCCAGTCCCATGCCGTAGGCGGATAGAATGCCCGAATGCGGATGCACCAGAACCGTTGACATGCCAAGCGCATCGGCCACGGAACAGGCATGCTGTCCGCCAGCTCCGCCAAAACAGGTCAGCGCGTAATCGGTCACGTCATAGCCGCGCTGTACGGAAATTTTCTTGATCGCCGTGGCCATGTTTTCCACTGCGATACTGAGAAAGCCGGCGGCGACTTCTTCGGGGGTGCGCCCGTCGTCGATTTCCTGCGAAAGCGCGGCGAATTTCTGTTTCACCACGTCAACATCAAGCGGTTGATCCTGATCCGGCCCGAATATTGCCGGAAAGTTCTGTGCCTGTAATTTGCCGACCATCACATTCGCATCGGTCACCGTCAGGGGGCCGCCGCGCCGGTAACAGGCTGGACCGGGGTTGGCACCGGCGCTGTCAGGACCAACCACATAGCGGCCCGATTCATAGGAAAGGACAGAACCGCCCCCCGCGGCGACCGTGTGAATGCGCATCATCGGCGCGCGCATGCGCACGCCGGCGACCTCTGTTTCAAAGGCGCGCTCCAATGTGCCGGCATAGTGGGATACATCGGTGGATGTGCCGCCCATGTCAAAGCCGATGATGTGGTCAAATCCGGCGAGCCGGCTGGTTTCCACGGCACCGACAACCCCGCCGGCGGGGCCGGACAGGATGGCGTCCTTGCCTTCGAATTTATCCGCAGCGGTCAACCCGCCGGAGGACATCATGAACATCAGGCGGGTTTCGGAACTGTCGTCCAGCCCCAGCTCGCCGGCGATCTGATCCACGTAACGCGACAGGATTGGCGACAGATAGGCGTCAACCACCGTGGTATCGCCGCGCCCGACGAATTTCATCAGCGGCGATGTTTTGTGGCTTACAGATATTTGGGTAAAACCGATCTGGCGGGCGATTTCCGCAGCGGTTTGTTCGTGTTGTGGATAGGCATATGCGTGCATGAAACAGATGGCGACGGCGCGGATATCCTTGTCATACAAGCTTTGCAGGGCGGTTTGCAGTTCTGCCTGGTCCGGCGTTTGTTCCACCGTGCCATCGGCACGGATGCGTTCGTCGATTTCCACCACATCGGAATAAAGCAGTTCGGGTTTGATGACCTCTTGGGCAAAAATATCGGCGCGGCCCTGATAGCCGATAGCCAGTGCATCGCGAAAGCCGCGTGTGGTGACAAAGCCGGTGCGGTCGCCCTTGCGTTCCAGCAGGGCATTGGTGGCAACGGTGGTGCCCATCTTGACCGTGGCAATGTGTTCGGAAGGGATCGGTGTATCCGCGGCCAGCCCCATGAAATCGCGGATGCCCTGAATGGCGGCATCCTTGTAGGCTTCTGGATTTTCCGACAGCAGCTTGTGGGTTTTGATCGTGCCGTTTGGATCACGTGCCACCAGATCGGTGAATGTGCCGCCGCGATCAATCCAGAAATCCCATTTGCCCTGTGTCATAGCCACTATCCTTGTAAGAGTCGCTACATTGCTACCTTGTTTTGGCAAAACGTCAATAATTTGTTGACAAAATGATTGCGTGTTTGGATGCTGGGGCATGACCCAAGCACCTTTAGGCCCTGTTGTATCCTCTGCCCATCTGGCCAATGGGCCTTTGCCGGAATTGTCGGAGCTGGAATTCGGCATGACCATCGCCAGCAATGCCTTTGCTCGCTGGAGCGTGCGGGCGATGGCGGCGGCAGGATTTACGGATATGTCGCCGCTGGAGGTGCAAGTGCTGCATTCGGTACATCACCGCAAGCGGGCGAAAACGCTGGCGGATATCTGTTTGGTGCTGAATATCGAAGATACCCACACGGTGAACTATGCGATTAAAAAACTGGCCAAAGCCGGTTTGGTGGTTATCGGGAAGCAGGGCAAGGAAAAGACGGTTGCGACCTCTGCTATGGGTGCGCATGCCTGTGTGCGTTATCGTGAAGTGCGCGAACAGTTGTTGTTGCAGGCCGTGGCAGAGCTGGGAATTGATCCGGATCAGATGAGCCGTATGGCGGCACTGTTACGCTTGATGTCGGGCCATTACGATCAGGCAGCACGGGCCGCTGCTGCTGCGTGATCCTGGTAATAATTGCGGCGCAATTGGGGCGATGTCGGATAGATAATGCAGACAATTTTATTAGGGTTTCTGACATTTTTTTGCCACAAGTAGAGATTTCTACCCTGTCTGGTGGCTTTATGCCCCTTGAAAACAGGACATTAACTTTATTTTAACCTTTGTGACGAAAAGGGCGAAAGCCTTACTAACTCCGACAAATTGCACCTAAATTGCCGCATGCCTGCCCAACTTCGGCCGCAGCAAAGGGGCAAATTGGCTTCAATTATACGTGCGCGCGCAAAATGACTGCGGCGTAAGAAATGACGCTGAGTGCGTTTGTAAAAGGTAGGGTTAAGATGTCAAAATTGTTAACAAAATGGAAGCTACGCAAGTTTTCCCGAAACGAAGACGGGTCAATCCTTATTTTCGTGCTCTTCGTGTTTACCACGATGGCCTTGGTGGGGGGCACAGCAATTGATATTGCACGGCATGAAACCATGCGTTCCACCATGCAATACAATCTGGATCGTGCTGTTTTGGCGGCGGCTTCGCTCAAGCAAACCAAAGTACCGGATGCGGTGGTCGAAGATTACATGAGCAAAGTTACCTCGCTTGAGCCGGTGTCGGTGACAACGACGTATGATACCGGCCTAAACTTCAGAACTGTAAGTGCCACTGCGACTGCGGAACTGGATACAATGTTTATGAACATGGCGGGCATTGACAGTTTGCCGATCACGGTAACGTCTTCTGCCGAAGAGCGCATTCCAAAGTTGGAGATTTCGTTGGTTCTGGACGTTTCCGGATCGATGGAGACTAACGGGAAGCTGAGCAATCTTAAGGTCGCTGCCAAAGAATTTGTTTCAACGATGTTGACGGGAGTTGACCCCAATCAGGTGTCGATTTCGATCGTTCCCTTTAGTTCGACTGTAACACCTTCCACGGCACTGTTCGAGCAGCTAAATGTAGACGTCCTGCACGACTATTCGACCTGTCTGGACTTTGAGGATTCGGATTTTGCGACTGTCGCGATCGACCCACAAGAAGAGCAACGTCATGCAATATTTGCCTCTTTATTCGGAGATCTGGATGACTTGAATCAGGAAACGCGCACATGTTATACGGAAGAAAACTTCCAGATTCTGGCCTATTCGGGCGATGAATCTGTGTTAGATGACAAAATTGATGGTTTGGAAGCCGAAGGTTGGACTGCCGGACAGCAGGGCATCAAATGGGGGGCTGCTTTGTTGGACCCGTCATTCCGTCCTGTTGTACAGGGGTTGATTGATGGCGGTGAAGTGAATTCCGGATTTTCTGCTGTTCCTGCCGAGTACTCGGATGTTGAAACCCTGAAAGTATTAATATTTATGGGTGATGGGGCGAATACCTATGAGCTTCGTTTTGGAGAGGAGTACCGAGAAGGCGATTCAGACCTCTGGGAAGTTCAGTATGAAGAGCAAGTATTCTCTTATGCTTATTACCGGTGGAATAACAGTGTGACCTCTACGAATGAAGGTTATTGCGCTTATAGTTGGTGGATCTGTGTGTATGAAGCCGGGCCAACGAAATCGCGATACTATCTGGACCACCCTAACCAAAGCAGTTTTTATGATGACAAAAATGATCAATGGATTTCAGATTCGACATTTTACAATCTGGAGAATACGCTTGACGGCTGGGTAAGCTCTGATCGGTTATCTTGGGGGCAGGCATGGGGGCATATGCCAGCATTCTGGTATGGCGATAAAACCGGAAATTACAATGCGTACTATGATCTTGTTTATTACACAGGTCGGGAGCATGATGAAGCTGACACGGCGATGTCTTTGGCTTGTAACGCAGTAAGAGATGCGGGGATTGTCACATATACCATCGGGTTTGAAACGGGCACGTCCACCTCAGCCAAGCTGCGTGACTGTGCCAGTACACCTTCGCATTACTATGATGCTGTTGGCCTCCAGATTTCCGAAGTATTCGCACAGATTGCGGCATCGATCCAAAAACTCAAACTGACGCAATAGGGGGCAGGAATGACAAACTGGTTACAAATCATGCGCCGGTTCCGCAAGGATGATGAAGGGAGTTCAACCATCGAATTCATCATCGTAGCAACCACCTTTCTGACCGGATTTTTCTGGGTATTTGAGTCTGGATTAATACTGACGAAAAAGGTGATGCTGGAGAGGGCTCTGGATATGACCGTGCGTGACTTGCGCCTGCACTCCAGCCCGTTGTACACGCATGACTATATCAAAACAAAAATCTGCGAGCGTGCGCTTGTGCTGGATGATTGTGAAAATAACTTGTTGCTTGAGCTGGAAGTGGTGGATCTGTCCATAGGTTTTACGCCTAACTACACATGCGTGGACAAGGAAAACGATATCGTTCCCGTGACCACCTGGGAGCCGGGGCAGCGCAATGAAATTGTGTATATGCGCGCTTGTGTTGTGGTGTTCCCGATGCTGACCGGCGCTATGGCGCTGTTTAAAGACAGTGAAACAACGGGTGTGCCGCTTGTTGCGGATACCGCATTTGTAAATGAACCGGGGTAGAGTATGTTTCGTAAACTAACAACCAAATTTCAGGCGTTCGTGGAAAACCAACAGGGAACGACCACTGTAGAGTTCCTTTTGGTAATGCCGTTGATTGTGTTCTGGATCGGGGGAACGTTAACCTTTTTCAATGCCTTCAGCGAGTATACAAAATCGGTAAAGGCGACCTATACAGTGGCGGATATCCTGTCCCGCCAGACGGCGATTGACGATGATTATATCGACAGCATGAATGGTCTGTTTGCCAACTTTATGCATCAAAGCACCAATGATGTGTGGTTGCGAGTGAGCAGCATTGGCAAGACTAATGATAACCTGATGGTGGATTGGTCAACGGCAACCGGAATTCATAACCCCTTGTCGGTCGCGTCGGATATTCCGGTAGAGATCATTCCCGATTTGCTGGACGAAGAACGGATCATTTTGGTGGAATCCCATACGCCGTTTGTGCCGTTCCTTGACTATATCGGCATTGATTCCAACACCTATGTGAGCCGTGTTGTGGTTAGCCCACGGTTTTCTTCACAGCTTGCCAATTCAGATAGCTAGCGGAGTTCAGCGGATTTAGGAATTCTGGTGATGCAATGGATACAAAAGGCGCGGAAGGTATTTCGCGCCTTTTGGCGTTCAGGCCACGTTCGGGCGTGGTTATATGGTGCAAAACTCTTCGTAGAGCAACGAGATCAGGCTTAACACCAATGGATCTTTGATCTTGTAATAGATAGTTTTTCCGTCACGGCGGAAATCCACGATCCCTTCGAGGCGCAGCCGGGCGAGCTGTTGGCTCACGGCGGCCTGACGGGATGACAGCAGGTTTTCCAGCTCGGTTACCGAGCGTTCACCGGAAACCAGATGACACAGGATCATAAGCCGGCCTTCATGG
>CAMZLM010000158.1 GCA_947311485.1 uncultured Paracoccaceae bacterium | reverse complement strand
GTGCGCACGCTGCTGCTGCGATCACGGCGGCTGTCGATCGGGGGGATTCTGGCGCTGGGGTATTTCTATTATCAGATCACCGGCGGCACCGATGCCTTGGCCTCAATCGGGTTGATTGCCTTTTTGGGGGTGGCACAAATTTTACCCGCACTTCTGGGCGGAATATTCTGGCAAGGGGCCACCCGCAAAGGCGCGATTGCCGGGATTGTTTGCGGATTTATGCTGTGGGCCTACACCTTGTTTTTACCCAGCTTTGATGGTGCATTTATCCTGAGCCAGTCCACCATAGAAAGCGGTCCTTTCGGCATTGACATGCTACGCCCCTATGGCCTGCTCGGGCTGGATATCCCCGATACACTCGTTCACGCCGTAAGCTGGTCTATCGGTTTGAACACATTGATTTTCATCTTGGTATCCCTGCTCACCCAGCCCCGCCCGATCGAACAACGCCAGAGCCTACAATTCGTCAATGTCTATGGCCACCTGTCCCCCCGCAGCGGGCAGAGCCATTCGGCCTCTCCCGAGGAATTGCTGGTGCTGGCACAACGGATTTTGGGACGCAACGAGGCCATCAGGCTATTCAACAAAACCGCCGCTGAGCAGGGAAAAATACATGGCTTACCTGACCCGACAGACCGGTTTCTGGAAAAACTGGAACGCGATTTTGCCGGTTCTGTTGGCGCGGCCACCGCGCATGCGATGCTGGGACAAATTACCGGCGGGATGGCCGTTTCGGTCGAAGATATGATCGCCGTGGCGGATGAAACCGCCCAAATCATGGAGTATTCCGCCCGTTTGGAAACCCAGTCGCGTGAATTGCAACAAACCGCGGAAAAACTGCGTGCCGCCAATAAAAAACTGCTGGATCTGGGCGAACAAAAAGACACCTTTTTAAGTCAGGTCAGCCACGAATTGCGCACGCCGATGACCTCGATCCGCGCTTTTTCCGAAATATTGCGCGACAGCGATCGGCTGGATCCAGACAAGCTCAAGCATTTTTCCTCGGTCATTCACACCGAAAGCATCCGGTTAACCCGTTTGCTGGATGATATTCTGGACCTGAGCTATATGGAAAATGGCCGCGTACAATTGAACGTCCAACGCGTGCATTTGGGGGATGTGATCGAACAGGCCATCGCCACCACCGAAACACAGTTGCAGGAGAAAGGTATCCACCTGCACCGCAACCGCCTTAGCGAAGACATCGTTCTGTTCACCGATCCGGACCGTTTGGCGCAAGTAATCATCAACCTTGTGTCCAACGCTGCCAAATATTGCAATGCGGACAGCCCGGAAATCACCATCACCTGCCAACGCCTGTTTGATACGATCAGCATCGACGTACAGGACAACGGCAGCGGCGTCAGCGAAAACGACATTGATCTGATCTTTGAGAAATTTTCCAAACTCAGCAGTGATTTTTCCTCCGGGAGTGCAGGGTTGGGCCTGCCGATCAGCCGTGAAATCATGCGCAACCTCAAGGGCAGTCTGGCCTATATCCACACCGAAAAGGGACCATTGTTCCGCATCAGCCTGCCCGGATAACTCTGTAAAATAAAAAACCCTTTGCCGCCTTGTCACGCGCTGTGCAAAGGTTACAATAGAGGCTGGTCAATGATAATCCTCCCGGATGGACAAATCCGGGACCGGCCCTGTGCCGGTGAACGACTGGAGTATGCAAATGTCGTGGACAGACGAGCGGGTCGAGCTGCTGAAAAACATGTGGGGCGAGGGCCGGAGCGCCAGCCAGATTGCCAAAGAACTGGGCGGCGTCACCCGGAATGCGGTGATCGGCAAGGTGCATCGTCTGGGCCTGTCCAACCGTGCAACCCCGGCAAAAGCCGCGAAAACCGCCAAGGAGAAGCCCGCCGCCAAAGAGCCTGCCAAGCGCAAGCCAAAGGCCACACCGGCAGCGGCCCCCAAATCGACGGAACCGCCATCCCACACCACCACGGTGGCGACGGCGCTGACCATTCCACCGCGCAAGCCGATTATCACCGCCGGCAAGCCCTTGCCGCCACAACCTTCGCTGAATGAAATCAGTCAGGAAGCCTTGGCCACGGTTGCCGAAGTGGAAAAATCCGCGAAAAAGCTGACCCTGATGCAGTTGACCGAAAAAACCTGCAAATGGCCCATCGGCGATCCGGCAACGGATGATTTCTGGTTTTGCGGTCTGGGTGTGCAGCAGGGCAAACCCTATTGCGAGGCCCATAACGCGGTTGCGTTTCAGCCAATGTCCGCCCGACGTGACCGTCGCCGTTAGTTGGTTAACCAATTCCTGATGTTTTGTGTGTAAACCCGAAATTGCCAAACGGCGGTTTTGGGTCTACTCTGGACCAAAGGATATCGGGCAACAGCACAGATGATCAAATACACCCTAAAATGCAGCGAAGATCACAGGTTTGACAGCTGGTTTCAATCAGCCGAGGCCTTTGAGAAACTGTTGTCTGCCGGGTTGGTCACCTGTTCTGTTTGCGGCGCGCTCGGGGTGGAAAAGGCCATTATGGCCCCGCAGGTCCGCACCAACCGCCACGCATCCCCCCCGACCGATGATACGCCTCGGGAAAAAACCGGTCCCCTCTCCAAACCCGCCTCCCCTGCTGAACAGGCGCTGAGTGAGATGCGCAAGATGGTCGAAGAAACCTCCGAGGATGTGGGCGACAATTTCGTATCGGAAGCTCGCGCCATCCACGAAGGCGACGCCCCCGAACGTCCTATTTACGGCCAAGCCAAGATCGAAGACGCCAAAGAACTGGCCGATGAAGGCATCGCCGTTGTCCCCCTGCCCTGGGGCAACAAGCGCACGAATTAGAACATTTCACGCCGGACAACATAGCTTGCCCCACAGCGCGTTCACCTATAAGACATCCGCGAACAGTAATTCAAAGCATGAAAGCGATGCCATGCCCCGTCTGGTAATGAAATTTGGTGGCACGTCCGTGGCCGATCTGGACCGGATCAAAAACGCCGCGAAAAAGGTGCAACAAGAGGTCGACAACGGCCACGAAGTGATTGTGATCGTCTCGGCCATGTCCGGCAAAACCAATGAAATGGTGGGCTGGGTACAGCAGACCTCGCCGTTGTATGATGCGCGCGAATATGATGCGGTTGTGTCCTCGGGTGAAAACGTGACCGCTGGCCTGATGGCATTGACGCTTCAGGAAATGGGTATTCCGGCACGCAGCTGGCAAGGCTGGCAAGTGCCGCTAAAAACCACCTCAGCCCATGGGGCTGCCCGGATCGAGGAAATCCCGACGGATAATCTGGATGCCAAATTTGGCGAAGGCATGAAAGTCGCCGTCGTCGCCGGTTTTCAAGGGATTGCCGATGATGGCCGCATTACCACGCTCGGGCGCGGGGGGTCGGACACCACCGCCGTTGCCTTTGCCGCCGCCTTTGATGCGGTGCGCTGTGATATTTATACGGATGTGGACGGGATTTACACGACCGACCCACGCATTGTATCCAATGCTTCCAAGCTGAAAAAAATATCCTATGAGGAAATGCTGGAACTGGCGTCCTTGGGGGCCAAAGTCCTGCAAACCCGCTCGGTAGAGCTGGCAATGCGTTTCAAGGTGCCCTTGCGGGTGCTCAGCTCATTTGACGAAGACATATCCGAAACCGCCGGAACACTGGTTTGTGACGAGGAAGAAATCATGGAAAACAACGTAGTAAACGGCGTCGCCTTTGTGCGGGACGAAGCCAAGATGACCCTTGTATCCGTAGCCGACCGCCCGGGTATTGCCGCCGCCATCTTTGGCCCGCTGGCCGATGCGGGGGTGAATGTGGATATGATCGTACAGAATATCTCCGAGGAAGGCCGCACCGATATGACGTTTTCCTGCCCCGTGGATCAGGTGCTGCGTGCCGAAAAGGCATTGGACGGGGCCAAGGAAAGCGGCGAAATCAACTATCATGGGCTGGTCTCCGACAAGGACGTTTCCAAAGTGTCGGTTGTAGGCATCGGCATGCGCAGCCATGTGGGCGTGGCCAAGCAAATGTTCGATACCCTGTCGCGTGAGGGTGTGAACATCAAGGTAATCACCACATCGGAAATCAAGATTTCTGTGCTGGTGGACCGGAAATATCTGGAATTGGCCGTGCGCGCGTTGCATGATGAATTTGAACTGGAACACGCAACCTAGGGTTTTCCTTGCGCACCACTTGCGGTAGGTAAACGCTGTAACGCCCCGAACGGGGCCTTTGGCGCGGAGCAAGGCAGATGACACAGCTGACAGGACAAGACAGCCGCCAGCTTTTGAAAAAGCTGCGTGATACGCTTGCCGAAAATGGCGATGGGCAGGAACGGCTCGACCGGATTGTACGGCTTGTGGCCGACAACATGATGGCAGAGGTTTGCTCGATTTACCTGCGCCGCGACCGTCAAACGCTGGAACTCTGCGCGACGGAAGGCCTGGAAAAAGCATCGGTTCACCAGGCACGCCTGCGCTATGGCGAAGGGCTGGTTGGTCGCGTCGCCCAAGAGGCCGCCCCGATCAATACCCGCGACGCCCCTTCTGAAAAGGGTTTTCGCTATATGCCGGAAACCGGCGAAGAACGCTATTCCTCCTTGCTCGGCGTGCCGATTCAACGCCTCGGAGAAGTCCTTGGCGTGTTGGTCGTACAGACTCTGGAACAACGCATATTCACCGAGGACGAGGTTTACGCCCTTGAAATCGTAGCCATGCTGATTGCGGAAATGAAAGAGCTCGGGGCCTTTGTCGGTGCAGGCGAGGCCATGACCGCCCCGCACCAACGCCCGATCATGTTTCGCGGCGTGGCTGCACAAGAAGGCAGCGCACAGGGAAATGTGGTTCTGCACGATCCGCAAATCGTCATCACCAATCCGGTTGCCGACGATCCAGAGGCCGAAAAGGCCCGCCTGAACACGGCGATGGACCAATTGCGTATTTCCATCAACACCCTTTTGCATGCCAACCGTGCTGGCCCCGCCGATAATGATCACCGTGATGTGATGGAAGCCTATCGCATGTTCGCCAATTCCAAGGGCTGGATCCGGCGCCTTGAAGCTAGCATCGACAGCGGCCTTGCCGCCGAGGTCGCGGTAGAAAAAGAACAATCCGCCACCCGCACCCGCATGACCCGCGTGCCGGACCCTTACTTGCGCGAACGCCTGCACGATCTGGACGACCTATCCAACCGCTTGCTGCGACAGCTGACCGGTCAGGGTCGGCAGGCAGGCGATCCATTGCCCGAAAACCCGGTTCTGGTTGCCCGCAACATTGGCCCGGGGGAATTGCTGGAATATGGAAAACAGCTCAAGGGCATCGTTCTGGAGCAAGGCTCGGTTGGCTCCCATGCCGCGATTATCGCGCGGGCATGGGCCATTCCGATGGTCATCCACGCCGACAAAATCACGGTAGAGGCCCTGAACGGCGACCCGATTGTGGTCGATGGCGACCAAGGTATTTCCCATCTGCGCCCTGACGACAGCGTCGCCACCGCCTATGGTGAAAAAATTGCCATGGCTCGTCAGGCCAAACAGCAATACATCGCCATTCGCGACAAACCCGCCCAGACCCGCGACGGTGTTCGGATTGAATTGCTGATGAATGCCGGTTTGATGGCGGATTTGCCCAGTCTGGAAAGTTCCGGTGCCGAAGGCGTAGGCCTGTTTCGCACCGAATTGCAATTCCTGATCCGCAACAAAATGCCAATGCGCGACGAGCTCGCCGGACTCTATGGCCGTGTTGTGGATGCCGCCAAAGGCCGTCCCGTGACCTTTCGCACGCTCGATATCGGTTCTGACAAGGTTGTGCCGTACCTGCGCCCCGAAGACGAACCAAACCCCGCTATGGGGTGGCGCGCCATTCGTGTTGGGCTCGAACGCAAGGCCGTGATGCGTATGCAACTGCAAGCCATCCTGCGTGCCGCCAAAGGCCGTCCGATGCGGATCATGTTTCCCTTTGTCGCCCAGTTCGAAGAATTCCAACAAGCCAAGGCCATACTCGATGCGGTGGTCGAAAATGAAATCCGTCTGGGCCATACCGTACCGGACGATCTTCAGGTCGGGGCGATGCTGGAAACGCCGTCGCTGGCCTTTGCCCCGAACCAGTTTTTCGAAATGGCGGATTTTATCTCGATTGGCGGCAATGATCTGAAACAGTTTTTCTTTGCCGCCGATCGTGAAAACGAACGCGTGCGGTCCCGTTACGACACCCTGAACGTCAGCTTTCTGACCTTTCTGGAAATGATCTGTAAACGCTGCTTTGACCTTGGCACACCGGTCAGCTTTTGTGGCGAAGACGCCGGAAAACCGCTCGAAGCCCTGTGTTTCGCCGCTATGGGTCTGCGCACCATGTCCATGCGCCCCTCTTCCATTGGCCCGATCAAGGCGATGCTGCGCCGGGTCGACCTCTCGGAGGCCCGCATCCTCATCGACAAAGCCCGCCGTTCCGGCAGTCAGTCGGTACGCAGCACCATGCAGGACTGGCTGGATCAACAATAGCTCCGCACTAATTTTCGCTTGCGAATACGTCGCTCAGGCACCATAAAGCGTCGCATTCAGCACCGGAACGCACAGGATATAAACCCATGGACCTGAACGACATCAAAAATTCCTACCGCTTGTGGGCCCCGGTCTATGACAAAACATTCGGTGCCGTTTCCTCCATCGGACGCCGGCGTGCTATCAAGCACCTGAATACCCTGTCAGGCCACGTGCTGGAGGTCGGTGTCGGCACGGGACTGTCGCTCAAACATTACGCCCCGCACATGCAGGTCACCGGCATTGATGTCTCTCCTCATATGCTGAACAAAGCCCGCAAAAAAATCGAACGGAAGAATCTGTCCAATGTGGTGGATGTCCGCGAAATGGACGCCCGCGCGATGGAATTTCCGGACAACCACTTTGATGCCGTGGTCGCCATGTACCTTATCTCTGTGGTGCCTGACCCCGAACAGGTAATCGCCGAAATGGCCCGGGTCTGCAAACCCGGTGGCGAAGTCATCATTGTCAACCATTTCGCCCGCGATCAAGGCCCGCTCTCTGTCGCCGAAAAGGCTATTGCCCCTTTTGCCAATAAAATTGGCTGGCACGCCGATTTCCCGCTGGAACGCACCCAGGGTCAAAAAGAATTGGTGCTGCGCGAACAAATCAATTTTCCACCACTGGGCATATTCACCTTTTTACGCATGCAAAAACAGAACCAGAGCAACGCCGCCTAGAGGCGAAACCGCCTCATTCCGACGTTATGCCAGACGCGCCAACCTTGCGGATCATCCCGCAAACACCGTCCAGCCCACCTTCCTGTAACGCCATCGCCAACAGGCGCTCTGGATTGGTCGGAGGCGGAAATTGCAATGCCGGGGCCGGCTGAAACCCGAAGCGTTGGTAATATGGCAGGTCGCCCACCAAAATCACCCGCTGCCAGTTCATCTCGGCGGCTTGCGCCAGTGAATCCCGGATCAAGGCCCCGCCGACCCCTTCGCCCTGCGCTGTGGGATGCACCGCGACCGGTCCCAGCAACAACGCCGGATCCCCGCGCTCCCCTACCCGCACCGGCCAATAACGGATCGCGCCAGCCA
Organism: uncultured Paracoccaceae bacterium; assembly: GCA_947311485.1. Classification (GTDB taxonomy): domain Bacteria; phylum Pseudomonadota; class Alphaproteobacteria; order Rhodobacterales; family Rhodobacteraceae; genus Amylibacter. Next base: position 7,236 of record CAMZLM010000158.1, on the reverse strand, counting down.
AACAACCGTAATCATCCCGCGCCACCAACGACAACGCCCCAACCGGTGGCACACCATCACGCAGGCGATAGGAACTCAACGCCTCGCGCCCCGGCGCAAAAGCCAGATCATAGAGGTTCTCGACTTCATGCCAGTCATCACTGGTCTCAAGCGAAATGTGAAACATGGCTTGGGTCCGGTTAACGCTGCGCCAAAATGGCGAAACTTCTGGCATGCGCGATAGCATGGCACTACATCATCGGCAAACCTCAATTCCCCAAGGAAACAAAAATGTTCTATGATCCCGCCCACGGCCACGGCCTGCCGCATAATCCGTTCAAGGCCCTTGTCTCCCCCCGTCCGATCGGCTGGATTTCTACCCGCGATGCGCAAGGCGGGGCCAACCTTGCCCCCTATTCGTTTTTCAACGCCATCAACGAAACCCCGCCTATGGTGATGTTTTCCTCTGGCTCGCGTAAAATCGGCACGGACGAACGCAAGGATTCCGTCGCCAACATCCGTGCGACCGGCGCATTTTGCATCAATATGGTGTCCTACGCCCTGCGCGACGCTATGAATGTCACCTGCGCCCATTATCCACAGGGCGTGGATGAATTTGAAAAGGCCGGTCTGGCAAAGGCACAGGGAAAAATCGTCGATGTCCCTTATGTACGCGATGCGCCTGCGGTAATGGAATGCACTCTGCACGACATCATCACTCTGCCCGGAGACCAAGATCTGGTGCTGGGTCTGGTGGTGGGTATCCATATTGACGATGCACACATCAAGGACGGCCTGCTGGATGTGACCAGTTACCAACCACTGGCGCGTCTGGGCTACAAGGATTATGCCGCAATCAAGGAAGTGTTCTCGCTGGATCGCCCCAAAGCATAAACAAAAGGCCCCCGCAGGAAGAACCCGCGGGGGCCGTTATTCAGTTCTAGGCGACCGTCACCTTGAGTTTGCTGTCCTCAACGCCGACAACAACTTCGGACCCATCCAGCACCTGACCGCTCAGCAGCAGCTCGGCCAGCGCGTTTTGCAGATCGTTCTGGATCACCCGCTTCAGCGGACGCGCCCCGTAAACCGGATCATAGCCTTTGTCCGCCAGCCATGTTTTCGCCGCATCATCCACCGTCAGGGTGATTTTACGACTGACCAGGCGTTTACGCAGCTGATCCAGCTGAATATCCACAATCCCGTCCATGTTATCGCGGCTCAGCCGGTCAAACAGGACGATTTCATCCAGACGGTTCAGGAATTCAGGGCGGAAATGCGCCCGCACTGATTCCATCACTTCGGCTTTGGCCTGCTCGGCATCCGCCCCTTCCGGCAACTGGCTCAACGCTTGCGAACCAAGGTTACTGGTCAGGATAATCAAGGTGTTCTTGAAATCCACCTTGCGGCCCTGCCCATCGGTCAGAATACCGTCATCCAGCACTTGCAACAGCACGTTGAACACATCCGGATGCGCCTTTTCGACCTCGTCAAACAGCAACACCTGATAGGGTTTACGCCGCACGGCTTCGGTCAGGACACCGCCTTCGTCATAGCCAACATAGCCCGGAGGCGCACCGATCAGACGCGACACGGAATGTTTCTCCATGAATTCGGACATATCAACGCGAGTCATCGCCTGATCGTCGTCAAACAGGAATTCGGCCAAGGCCTTGGTCAGCTCGGTTTTACCCACGCCGGTTGGCCCAAGGAACAGGAACGACCCCAACGGACGGTTCGGATCATTCAACCCGGACCGCGCCCGGCGCACTGCATTGGCAACCGCAGTCACCGCATTGCGCTGGCCGATCACCCGCTTGCCGATGGCATCTTCCATCGCCAGCAGCTTGTCACGCTCGCCTTCCAGCATCTTGTCCATCGGAATACCGGTCCAGCGTTCGACAACAGAGGCAATGTCTTCGGGGCGCACGGCCTCTTCGACCATCAGCTCCTTGCCTTCTTTCTCGGCCACTTCCAGACGTTTTTCCAGTTCCGGAATCACACCGTATTGCAATTCACCCATCTTGGCCAAATCACCTTCACGGCGGGCAATTTCAAACTGGGCACGTGCCGTGTCCAGTTCTTCTTTGATATCCCGCGCCGAAGCCAGTTTATCGCGTTCCGCCTGCCAACGAGCGGTCATCTCGCTGGATTTCTCCTGCAAATCGGCCAGTTCCTTTTCCAACTTTTGCAAGCGATCCTTGGAGGCCTCGTCTTTTTCCAGTTTCAGGGCCTCGGCCTCGATCTGCTTTTGCAACAGTTCGCGGTCAACCGCATCCAGTTCTTCCGGCTTGCTATCCACCTGCATCCGCAGACGGCTGGCGGCCTCATCCACCAAATCAATTGCCTTGTCCGGCAGAAAACGGTCCGAAATATAGCGATGCGACAGGGTCGCCGCCGCGACCAGCGCACTATCCGCTATGCGAATGCCGTGGTGCAGTTCGTATTTTTCCTTGATGCCGCGCAGAATGGAAATCGTGTCTTCGACGGTTGGTTCCTCAACCAGAACCGGCTGAAAACGCCGCGCCAAAGCCGGGTCTTTCTCCACATGCTTGCGGTATTCATCCAGCGTGGTCGCGCCAACGCAATGCAATTCACCCCGTGCCAAGGCAGGTTTCAGCAAGTTGGAGGCATCCATTGCCCCATCGCCCTTGCCTGCGCCAATCAGCGTGTGCATCTCGTCGATAAACAGAATGATTTCACCCGCTGCCGAGGTAACTTCGTTCAGAACCGCCTTCAGGCGTTCTTCGAATTCACCGCGATATTTGGCACCGGCAATCAGCGACCCCATATCCAGCGACATCAGCTTTTTGTCCTGCAGGCTCTCGGGCACATCGCCGTTGACAATGCGCAGGGCCAGCCCTTCGACAATCGCGGTTTTACCCACGCCCGGTTCCCCGATCAGCACCGGATTGTTTTTGGTACGACGCGAAAGAACCTGCATTGTGCGGCGGATTTCCTCGTCGCGCCCAATGATCGGATCAATTTTGCCTTCACGGGCTTTCTCGGTCAGGTCCTGCGCATATTTTTTCAGCGCGTCATAGCTGTCTTCGGCACTGGCGCTATCGGCGGTACGGCCTTTGCGCACGTCTTCAATCGCTGCATTCAGATTTTGCGCGGTGACGCCGGCCTCTTTCAGCACTTTCTGCGCATCGGATTTAACAATACAAAGCGCAGTCAACATCCGCTCCACCGGCACAAAGCTATCGCCGGCCTTTTCCGCAATCTTTTCCGCCTCGGTCAGCACCTTGGCGGTTTGTCCATCCAGATACACCTGCGAATCGCCGGTAACCTTGGGCATTTTGGCCAGCAAAGCATCCACATCCCGCAACACACGCACAGGATCCCCGCCGGCAGCCGCAACCAGATTTCCGGCCAAACCCTCCGGGTCATCCAGCATCGCTTTTAGCAAGTGTTCAGGTGTAAATCTCTGATGGTCCTCGCGCATCGCAATGGATTGCGCATTCTGGATCATACCGCGTGATCGCTCGGTAAACTTTTCTAAGTTCATAGTTTTCTCCTTTTAAGCACTTGCCAGAGATTTGAACGCCCTGAATAGGCACGTTCATGTGCAAGCCTTGTGCTATAGAAATAGGGACCCACCCGCCCTACGACAAGAAGCCCAATCACATATTTCGCGAATATTTTCATGCTTTTTACTTTTGCATAATTCGGCAAAACTTGACAACACGGCTCCCATGCCACAAACCGCGCCCAGCCTGAACCGGAGACAAAAATGCCCCTTGCAGATGACCGCCTAATCGTAGCCCTTGATGTGCCAAATGTGCTGGATGCCCTGAAAATTGCCGAACAGCTGGGCGACACCGTCTCGTTTTATAAAATCGGTCTGGGCATGTTGACGGGTGGCGGATTGGCCTTGGCGAACGAACTGAAACAAGAATTCGGCAAGCGCATTTTTCTGGACATGAAATTTTTCGACATCGGTGCCACCGTGGAAAAAGCGGTTGCCGGTATCGCCCAATATGATCTGGATTTCCTGACAGTGCATGGCGACCCACATGTGGTACGCGCCGCCATTGCCGGACGTGGCGACAGCAACCTGAAAATTTTAGCCGTCACTATTCTGACCTCGCTGGATCGGGGCGATCTGGACGATTGCATGATCCGCGCAGGCGAAATCCAGCCCCTCGTGGTGGAACGCGCACGCCGCGCCCTGCTCGCCGGTGCCGATGGCGTGATTGCCTCCCCACAAGAGGCCGCTCTGATCCGCGCCCTGCCCGAGGCCACAGGCAAGCTGATCGTCACTCCCGGCGTGCGCCCCGCCGGCGCTGCCCTTAGCGACCAAAAACGCATCGCCACACCGGCCAGCGCCATTGCTGATGGCGCGAACCACATTGTGGTGGGCCGCCCGATCCTGCAAGCGTCTGACCCCCATCGGGCCGCGCTCGATATTCTGGCCAGCCTGCCAAAATAGCATGGCCAAAACGGGCCTTTCCTGAAATACTCCCCCCATGCCCGCCTTTTGCCGAGACTGCCTGACCGAATGCCCGCCTCTGCGCCGCTGCCCGAACTGCGGCTCACCGCGCGTGATTGCACATGACGAACTGTTCTCGTTAACCATCGCACACATGGATTGTGACGCTTTTTATGCCTCGGTCGAAAAACGCGACAATCCGGATCTACGCGACAAACCCGTAATCGTGGGCGGGGAAACCCGCGGCGTGGTTTCCACCTGTTGCTACATCGCCCGCATCAGCGGCGTACATTCCGCCATGCCGATGTATCAGGCCAAACGCCTGTGCCCTGAGGCGGTGATCGTCCCCACCCGCATGTCGGTTTATGTAGAGGTCTCCCGCGCCATCCGTGCCCTGATGGAGGCCCTGACCCCCGCCATCGAACCCCTGTCACTGGACGAAGCCTTTCTTGATCTTACCGGCACCGAAAAACTTCATGGCGCGCCACCGGCGCTTGTTCTGGCGCGGTTGGTTAAACAAATGGAGGATGACCTCGGCATTAGCGGCTCTATCGGCCTATCCCATAACAAATTCCTTGCCAAACTGGCCTCGGACATGGATAAACCGCGCGGATTTTCGGTAATCGGCAAAGGCGAAACACTGGATTACCTCGCCGACCTGCCAGTCAAAAAAATCTGGGGCGTGGGCAAGGCCATGCAGGCAAAACTGGAAAACGACGGGATCCGCAAATTCGCAGACCTGCGCCGACGCAACCGCCAAGACCTGAGCGATCGTTACGGCGTCATGGGCGACCGCCTGTGGCATCTGTGCCGCGGACAGGACGCACGCCGCATATCCGGCCATGACCCCGTTAAAAGCATCTCCAAGGAAACCACCTTTAATACCGACATCTCCGACATCGAAAAACTTGACGGGTACATCTGGCGGCTTTCCGAACAGGTCTCTGAACGCGCCAAGGCCAAAGGCTGGGCCGGTCGTGTGGTTACGCTAAAACTGAAACAGGCCAACCACCAATCCCTGACCCGTCGCATCACGCTGCGCGAACCCACCCAAATCGCCGACCGCATCTACAACGCCGCCCGCCCTCTGCTCGATCGAGCGATGGCCAAAGCCCCGTTTCGCCTGATCGGCGTTGGCATCAGCCATTTGGAATCCCCCGAAGGGGCAGACCTATTCATGGATCTGCTGGAACAAGACGCCAAACAGCGCGCCAAGGCCGAACGCGCCACCGATAAAATCCGCGCCCGTTTCGGCAAAGACGCCATCGTAAAAGGCCGCGCACTCCGATAGCCCTATTTTCGAATTCGTCCAAATATCCTGGGGGAAAGGCCAAAGGCCTTGGGGGCAGCGCCCCCTTGTACCGTTACTGCGCCGCCACCTGCATCGGCCAGCGGCCCAGGTCCGCAATCCGTTCGATCACCGCCGCCAAACGCGCCTGCACGGTTTCAAACTCGGGCTTTCGCGTAATCAGCACCTCATTCATATACAAACGGCGGTCGATTTCGACCTGCACCACATGCTGCCCCTCACCGGGTCGGCCGTAATTTTGCGCAATAAATGCACCGGCAAAGGGCACATTGCGCACCGTTGCAAATCCGGCTTCTTTAAAAAATTCTTCTATCTGCAACATAATTTCCGGCGCACAAGCCGCCCCGAAACGATCCCCCAACACCACCGCTGGGCGGGTTCCTCCGTCACACCGACAATTGCTCAGGGATTCGTGCGGCATCGAATGGCAATCAATCAACAGCACCTGACCAAACTGCCGGCGCGACGTCTTCAGCAACTCCGCCAGTTGCCGATGATACGGATGATAAAACCGCAGCAAGCGGCGCTCGGCCTCCTGACGGCTAATTTTGCCTTGTCGAATCGCCCGCCCCTGCGCCACCACCCGCGGAATAACCCCGAGCCCGGATGCCACCCGCGGATTTAGCCCCGTTTTGCGCACCCCCTCGATCAACGCCGGATCCAGTTCGGTCGCTCCCCTGTTCAGATCCACATAGGCCCGTGGCACCGAAGCCGCTATCAACGGCGCACCATATTGTGGTGCCGCCCGAAACAAATCATCGACAAAGGCATCCTCGGAACTGCGCAGTTGATGCGCGTTCAAATCAGAGGACAAAACCATATCGGCAGGATAGTCCCGCCCGCTATGCGGCGAACTGAAAACCACGCCCGTAGTAATGGTTTGCGGTAAATGCAAATAGAATTCTTGTGCTGGCATCAAACCCTTCCTTTGACAATAACCATAAACAGAGAAACTAGATTCGCAAAACCCCTTGAACCCGCCTGCGACTCCTTTTATAGAACCCCAACACGGCTTGTTCATTCGGACAAGTTTTTCTAATTCGGGCGTATAGCTCAGCGGGAGAGCACTTCGTTGACATCGAAGGGGTCACTGGTTCAATCCCAGTTACGCCCACCATTTTTCCTCGGAAAATGGACCTGAAACAACACTGTTGGCGCAACCTGCGGCGCCGCGACTAAAGGAGAAGACCAATGAAGGTCAAGAATTCACTTCGCTCCCTCAAAGGGCGCCACCGTGATTGCCGCATCGTTCGCCGCAAAGGCCGCGTTTACGTGATCAACAAAACCCAGCCGCGCTTCAAAGCTCGTCAGGGTTAAGCCGATCGCCCATACGGGCCGGTTATTGAATTCAAAAGGGCCGCTACCTATGTAGCGACCCAGACCACTGACAAACCCCGCCATTTTTTGGCGGGGTTTTCTATTGTTGATGTTTTTGGCCGTTGTATTGAGGTCAAGTGGGGGCTTTCCCCTCATATGTGGGGGATTTGGCTTGGGTTTGTCATCGTCATCGCGATTT
>CAMZLM010000157.1 GCA_947311485.1 uncultured Paracoccaceae bacterium | reverse complement strand
CCGGTCGTGCTGGCCGGCGGAGCTTATTGGTTTATGACCAAAAAAGACGCGCCCGAAGTCGTCGAAGCCGTGGCACCTGCTGTCACCGAAGAAACCGGCACGGTCAATGACGCTGTTGATAAAGCCAAAGCTGCAACCGAAGCTGCCGCCAAAGCCGCAGAAGAAGCCGCTGCCAAGGCTGCAACCGAAGCTGCCGCCAAAGCCGCTGAAGAGGCCGCTGCCAAGGCTGCAACCGAAGCTGCCGCCAAAGCCGCTGAAGAAGCCGCTGCCAAGGCTGCAACCGAAGCTGCTGCCAAATCCGCAGAAGAGGCCGCTGCCAAGGCTGCAACCGAAGCCGCCGCCAAAGCCGCAGAGGATGCCGCCGCCAAGGCTGTTGAAACAGCCACGGAAACAGCCGTCGATACGGCCAAAGACGTTTTGAAAGCCGTAACCGAATAAACACCGGCGGATCAAAGAGCGATCATTTTAAAGGGCTGCGTTATGCGGCCCTTTTTTGTGCCTGAACAGGACGGTTGCGGTTTTGGTCTGGCGGATTTATTCAAGGCCAACCCCACCCGTGCAGGAGAACACCATGCCGACCCAAACCAATGACAAAGATGCCGTATGGATTCCGCGATTGCTGTTGATCGGCTTTATCGTGGCCGGGGTGATGTTTTGCAGCGTTGGCTATTACCTGTCCGGCTGGCAGCGGGAATTCAACGCGCGTTCGCTTGAAACCACCCTGAAGGTGCTGCGCATTGACAGCAAGGTCAGCCGCGAACGCGGATCACAGGACACCGGAAAAACCGAAACCCTGTACCGCCCTGTCTTTCAACGGCGCAATGATGCCGGTGAATGGGAAACCTATGCCGGCAGTTTGTGGAATGCCCAAAGCCCGCACAAAGAAGGCGAAACCGTTGCCGGACGCTATGACCCAAAAACAGGCGAAATGGTCAGCATGGAAATGCTGGGCCAGATGCGCAGTCTCGGGAATTTGTTTTACGGGGTGGGGGCAGGGATGTTCCTGCTGGCGCTCGGGGTGATCTGGTATCGGCGCCGCAATGGCACGCCAGCATAACCGGCGCGCCAAGGGTTTTTTACTTCATTGTCGGGATCGAGAATTCGGCCCCTTCCTTGTTGCCTGACGGCCAACGCGAGGTCACGGTTTTGGTGCGTGTGTAGAATTTAAACGCATCCGGCCCGTGCTGGTTCAAATCACCAAAGGCGGAATTTTTCCAGCCGCCAAAGGTGTGATAGGCCAGAGGCACAGGGATCGGCACGTTCACGCCAACCATGCCCACATTGACACGGGAGGCAAAATCACGCGCGGTATCGCCATCGCGGGTAAAGATCGCGGTGCCGTTGCCGTATTCGTTGTCCATGGTCATTTTCAGCGCATCTTCATAGGTGTCCACGCGCACAGTCGACAGAACCGGCCCAAAGATTTCCTGTTTGTAGATGTCCATGTCCGTTGTCACATTGTCAAACAATGTGGCCCCGACAAAGAACCCGTCTTCATAGCCTTGCAGGCTGAAACCACGGCCATCAACCGCCATGGTGGCGCCTTGATCAACACCCGATTGGACCAGACCTTCGATACGTTCCTTGGCAGCCGCACAAACAACCGGACCAAAATCCACGTCGTCGCCAGCAGTGTAAGGACCGATTTTCAGGCTCTCGACCCGTGGGATCAATGCTTCGATCAAACGATCAGCGGTTTCCTTGCCCACAGGCACAGCCACAGACAAAGCCATGCAGCGTTCGCCAGCCGCGCCGAAACCGGCCCCGATCAACGCGTCAACCACATTGTCCATATCCGCATCCGGCATGATGATGGCGTGGTTTTTCGCGCCGCCAAAACACTGAACCCGTTTGCCCGCCGCACAGCCGTTGCCGTAAATATACTGGGCAATCGGGGTGGAGCCGACAAAACCGATGGACTGGATGGTTTCATCCGCAATGATTGCATCCACGGCTTCCTTGTCGCCGTTCACAACCTGCAAAACCCCTTTGGGCAGGCCGGCCTCTTCGAACAGGGCCGCCAGCATCATTGGCACAGACGGATCACGCTCGGATGGTTTCAGGATGAAAGCGTTGCCACAGGCAAGGGCGGGCGCAAACATCCACATCGGGATCATCGCAGGAAAGTTGAATGGCGTAATGCCGGCAGTGACACCCAAGGGCTGCTTCATGGAATACATGTCGATGCCCGGTCCGGCCCCGTCAGTATATTCGCCCTTCAGCATTTCGGCGGCACCAATGCAATATTCAACCACTTCCAAGCCACGGATCACGTCGCCTTTGGCATCGGGGAAGGTTTTGCCATGCTCGCGCGACAGGGCCTCGGCCAGCTTGTCCATATCACGGTGCAGCAGGTCCACCATTTTCATCATCACGCGCCCGCGACGCTGCGGGTTCATTGCCGCCCATGCCGGTTGCGCAGCCGCTGCAATCGCGACCGCTTTGTCCATCTCGGATTTATCCGCCAGCGCAACCTGTGCGATGACTTCGCCCGTGGCCGGGTTGTAAACGTCAGCGGTGCGTCCGCTGGTACCGGCGACTTCTTCGCCGTTGATGTAGTGACCGATCTGTTTCATCGGGAATCCTCCTGTTGGCATAAATACTGGCGCTAGATTAGTCTTGCGTTTTTCCAATTAACAGGCGCAATATGCCAAAAGCATTTTGCATTTTTGTCGGGGTGATTTCATGGACGAACATCTGCGCTGGGATGACTTAAAGGTCTTTTTGCATGTGGCACGGGCCAATTCGCTGACGGCGGCAGGGCGGGTGCTGAAAATGGATCCGGCAACGCTGGGGCGGCGGATTTCACGGCTGGAAGAAGACATGAACACCCGCCTGTTTTCCCGTTCTCCGCAGGGGTATGACCTGACGGATGCGGGCGCGCGGTTGCTGGTGCATGTGGATGAAATGGAAATGGCGCTGCGTCTGGCCCGTGGCGAGGTGCAGGACAGTCAGGATCACCTGACCGGCACCGTCCGCATTGGCGCGCCGGATGGTTCTGCCAATTACCTGCTGCCACAGGTCTGTGCGGAAATTTGCGACGAAAACCCGGGACTGGATGTGCAAATCGTTGCCTTGTCACGGGTGCTCAACCTGTCCAAACGCGAGGCTGACATGGCCATTACCGTGTCCCCGCCCAAGGCCGGCCGCCTGACCGTGCAGAAAATCACCGATTATCACCTGCATCTGGCGGCAACCCGCGACTATCTGGCATGCCATCCCCCGATTGCCACGCCTGCAGATTTGAAGAATCACCGGATGATTGGCTATATTTCCGATCTGATTTTTGCCGATGAGCTGGATTACCTGCACGAAGTCGGTGAACTGGTGAAACCGGCCTTGGCGTCAAATTCCTTTTCGGTGCAGTTGAACTGGGCGCGAAACGGGGCGGGGGTCTGCATCGTGCATGATTTCGCCATCCCCACCTATCCACAACTGCAGCGTATCCTGATGGATCAGGTGTCACTCACCCGCAGCTTTTTCCTTGTACGTCACGCCGATGACCGCAAAGTCGAACGCCTTAACCGCTTTGCCGACCTGCTGATCCCGAAAATCCGTACCGAAGTGCGCAAGTTAGAGGCGAATGCTTGACAGATTGCCCTTTTTTTGTGCAACCTGAACGAAAGCAAAAGGAGGCTTATATATGTTGGTTCAACACATTCTCGCCGGAAAAAACTCCACAGAAATCGAAACCATTAAACCGGATACCTGTATCAGCGATGCTGCGGCCATGTTATCCAAATTCCGGATCGGGGCGCTGGTGGTTTCCGATAGCGGAACCGACGTAAAGGGTATTGTCTCCGAACGCGATATTGTGCGTATTCTGGGCACCCGTGGTCCTGAATGCCTCAAGGATACGGTCAGCACTATCATGACCAGCAAACTTGTCACCGCCACCATGGCCGATACCGCCGAAATGGTGCTGAACACCATGACCATGGGCCGGTTCCGCCACATGCCGGTGATGGAGGGCGATGCAATGATCGGCCTGATCTCGCTTGGCGATGTTGTTAGCGCGCGTTTGCGCGAAGTCAGCCACGAAAAAGAGGCATTGGAAGGCATGATCGCCGGCTTCTAACCGGAACAGGGGCGGAAATTACCGCTACGGCAGTTGTGAAAAAGACTCTTGCATTCTGGGGACGCCGCCGTAATGGTCGCAATAGAACCAACCCAGACGAGGCTCCCATGCGCACAGGTCTTTATCCCGGTACTTTCGATCCCATAACCCTTGGTCATATTGATATCTTTCGCCGCGCCTGTGCGCTGGTCGATAGGCTGGTGATCGGGGTCGCCATCAACCGCGACAAAGGCCCCTTGTTCACGCTGGAGGAACGCGTCGCCATGGTCGAGGAAAACTGCGTTCAGATTGCGCAGGACTGTGATGTGGAAATTGTGGTGCATCCGTTCGAAAACCTGCTGATCCAATGTGCCGAGGATGTCGGGGCCTCGTTGATCATTCGCGGTTTGCGGGCGGTTTCCGATTTTGAATATGAATTTCAAATGATCGGCATGAACCGCGCGATGAACGACGAAATCGAAACCGCTTTTTTGATGGCGGATGCGGAATATCAATCCATCGCTTCCAAGCTGGTCAAGGAGATTTACCGTCTGGACGGGGATGTATCCAAATTCGTGCCCCCCGATGTGGTCGCTGCCCTGAAACGAAAACTTGGCAAATAACCGCGAATGGCAATCCTCCCCTTTCCCTTGGGCGTGGCATGACCTATGTTGCGCGCCAAACCAAACTCACCACATGCGGAGAAAGCAATGGCTGAAATCAAAGATCCCGAAAATACGATCATCATCGAACTGAAAGACGGCGAAGTGGTTCTTGAACTGCTGCCGGACGTGGCCCCGAAACATGTGGAACGCATGAAGGAACTGGCCCGCGAAGGCAAATACGACAACGTTGCCTTTCATCGGGTGATTGACGGTTTCATGGCGCAAACCGGCGATGTGGCCAATGGCAACATGGAAAACAATTTCAACCTGCGTATGGCGGGGACCGGCGGGTCGGACAAACCGAATGTGCCGGCTGAATTTTCCAAACTGCCGCATGACCGTGGCACCATTGGCGCCGCGCGTTCGCAAAGCCCGGACAGCGCCAATTCGCAGTTCTTTATCAACTTTAGCGACAACCATTTCCTGAACGGCCAATACACCGTTTACGGGCGCGTGATTTCCGGTATGGAACATGTGGATAAAATCGCCAAAGGCGAGCCACCCGCAGAGCCGGACCGGATGATTTCCATGAAAGTGGCCGCAGACAAATGAAGCTGCTGAAAACCCTGCTGGCAATGGTCTTGCTGATGGCAAGCCCGCTGCTGGCCGCCGAGGATCCGGAAAACGTGCTGGTGATCGAGGTCGCCGGTGCAAACTCCGGCACTGTTGAAATCCTGCTGCGTCCGGATGTGGCCCCGGGTCATGTGACGCGGATCAAGGAACTGGCGCGCGCCGGAAAATACGACGGTGTGGTATTTCACCGCGTGATCGACGGTTTCATGGCGCAAACCGGTGACGTGCAATTTGGCAAACACGGCGCGGACCTGTCGCGCGCCGGCATGGGCGGCTCTGATCAGCCCGACCTGAAGGCCGAATTCTCCAACCTGTCCTTTGATACCGGCATCGTCGGCATGGCGCGTTCGTCCAATCCGGACAGTGCCAATTCGCAGTTCTTTATCATGCTTGACCCGGGCACGTTTCTGGATGGCCAATACACAGTCGTTGGTCGCGTGATCAAAGGCATGGATGTGGTGCAAAAGATCAAAAAAGGCAGTAAATCCAATAACGGTTCTGTCACGGATCCCGATTATATGGCCAAGGTGTACGTGAAGGCCGATAAATAGGCTGTTAATACTCTTGGAAATGAAAGGCCGCCTTTGGGTGGCCTTTTTTATTGGCTTCTGCAAATATTGACATTTGGCGTTAAATAGAATATATACGACATATGACACAAGAAAGAGGCCTGAATGTCCCTTTTACAGCCCATTGACACACCGCAAGAACCCTTTGTTCCCCGATTTAGCCCTGCCGAAATTCAGGCGATGCAACGCGCGGTGCTTAATCTGGCCACCCGCTGGGGGCTGAGCGATGACCAACTGGCGGTGTTGCTCGGCGATATATCTGTGCGCACCCTGCAACGTTGGAAAAAGGGACAGATGGGACGTGTCGGGGTGGATACCGCCGCGCGGTTGTCCAATATCCTTGGCATTCACAAGGCGTTGCGGTTGCTGTTCAAGGATGCCACGCGGGGCTATGGCTGGATCAAACGGCCCAACACAGCCTTCGATGGCAAAACCGCGCTGGCGGTGATGTTGAATGGGCAAATTACCGATCTGATGCGGGTGCGCCGGTATCTGGACACGGCGCGCGCGCCGTGGTGATTGCGCCGCTGACGCGGGTGCAATGGGATAATTACCACCGGCTGATCAACTCCGCCTATCCGCCGATTGACCTGTTCGAAGATATCGCCGACCCGCGCGATTGGGCGCTGTTGAACACCGCCGAAAGCCGCACCAACCCGCGGATCGCCGAAACCATCGGCGCGCTGGATACCATCCCGCCGGATCGGCGCGTGGGCGGGCAGGGGGCCAGCTATGTGATGGCGTCCTTTACCCATTTCAGCCCCGACCATCCGGGCCGGTTTGATGACGGCACGTTTGGCGCATTTTATGCCGCCAACAGTTTCGAGGTAGCCCTGTTTGAAACCATTCACCACACGGCAAAATTCTGTGCGGCAACCGCAGAGGAGCCGGGATGGATTGCCGATAAACGCGAATTGATTGGCCGGATAGATGCGGAATTGCTGGACATTCGCGCGGGGTTTGACAATTTGCTGGATCCCGACGATTACACCGCCGCGCAGCATTTCGCCCGTCAGGCGCGCGATCAAAATGCCAAGGGGATTTTATACCCGAGCGTGCGCCACGACAACGGCCTGTGCTTTGCAGCGTTCTGGCCGGATGTGATGGAAATACCGGTGCAGGGGCGCCACATCACCTATCACTGGAACGGGGAACGGGTGGATATGATCAAGGATCACAGCGTGGGGCAGGTGTTCGAGGTGATCATTTAGCCTCAAAACCGCGTGAAGTGGCCTGTTTTCAGTCGGCAGCTCGTGCCAGACTGTTTTAAACGGGAGTCCTGCAAATGAAACCAATCCTTTCTCTGATTGTCACGTTATGGCTGTTTACTCTGCCTGCCTTGGCGCAGGTGGAATTCTGGCAAAATGCCTGGCCGGATACTGATTTTGAAAACCGCTCGGTTGATCTGGATGAAATCCTGTCCGGTGGCCCGCCCAAGGATGGCATACCGGCAGTCGATGCGCCAAAGATGATTCCCGTGGCCAAGGAAAAACGGCTGGGGGCACGTGAACCGGTGATGACGGTAGAGCTGGCCGGCCAAACCCCGCGCGCCTATCCGATCCGGTATTTGATGTTCCATGAAATTGTCAACGATACCATCGGCACAACGCCGGTGGCAGTAACGTTCTGCCCGCTGTGCAATTCGGGCATTACCTTTGACCGGCGGATCAAGGGGGAAACGCTTGATTTCGGCGTCACGGGCAAGCTGCGCAACTCGGATATGATCATGTTTGACCGGCAAACCGAAACATGGTGGCAGCAATTCGAAGGCCGTGGCATCGTTGGAAAAATGAACAACGTCAAACTCGAACAACTGGTCAGCTGGATGGAGAGCTGGGCCGATTTCAAGGCCCGCAATCCTGACGGGCTGGTGATGGATCAGCCGGATGCACGCCGTCCCTATGGCACCAACCCCTATGTGAAATACGATAGCGGCACGCCGTTTCTGTATCAGGGCGAAATGCCGCCCCACGGGATTAAACCGCTGGAACGGGTCGTGGTTGTGGGCAAACGGGCCTGGCCGCTCTCGCGGTTTCAAAAAACAAATGAACTTACCGAGAAAGGCCTGCGGATTGTATGGAAATCGGGCACGGCTTCCGCCCTTGATAAACGCAAAATTGCCAAGGCGCGGGATGTGGGGTCCATTCGGGTTTATGATGCAAAATCCGGCCGCGATGTGCTGCACGACGTCTCTTTTGCCTTTGCTTTTCAGGCGTTTTACCCGAATGGGGAATGGATGCTGGAATAGGCGGGCCGGTTTCCAGCCCGCCGATCAATCATCCCAGTTTGGCCAGCGCGTGGCGTTTTTTGCCGATCGACAGTTTGACCGTTCCGGCCAGTTGATCCGCCGAAATCATCACCCCGGCATTGGCAATCGGGGCGTCGTTGAGTTTGGCCCCGCCATCGGCGATCTGGCGTTTGGCTTCTTTGCCGGAACCGGCCAGACCGGCTTTGACAAAGAGTTGCACCACGGAAATACCGGCATCCGACAGGTCACCCGCTGACAGGGTTACCGTGGGCAGATCATCGCCGACACCGCCTTTTTCAAATACTTCGCGTGCGGTGGCTTTGGCGGTTTCGGCGGCATCGGCCCCGTGCGCCAGTGTGGTTGCCGCATCGGCAAGCGCAATTTTGGCGTCGTTGATTTCGGCCCCTTCAAGCGCGGCCAGCCGGTCGCATTCGTCCAGTGGTAATTCGGTGAACAAACGCAGGAATTTACCCACATCCGCATCCAGCGTGTTGCGCCAGAACTGCCAGAATTCATAAGGCGAGAGCCTGTCCTCGTTCAGCCAGATTGCACCGGCGGCGGATTTGCCCATTTTGGAACCGTCTGCCTTGGTCAACAAAGGTGTCGTCAGACCGAACACCTGTTTGCGGTTGATACGCCGCGTCAGGTCAACGCCGTTAACGATATTGCCCCACTGGTCCGATCCGCCCATCTGCAACCCCACGCCGAAACGGTTGTTCAGTTCCATGAAGTCATAGGCCTGCAACAGCATGTAGTTGAATTCCAGAAAGGTCAGCGGCTGTTCGCGGTCAAGGCGCAGTTTCACACTGTCAAAGGCCAGCATCCGGTTGATGGTGAAATGGCGCCCGTAATCGCGCAGGAATTCAATGTAGTTCAGACCCTCGAGCCAATCGGCATTATTGGGTTGCACCGCATCGGTGGCACCGTCGCCAAAGGACAAGTATTTGGTGAAAACTGTGCGGATACCCGCGATGTTTTCGTTGATTTTATCAGAGGTCAGCAGCTGGCGCGATTCATCCTTGCCAGAGGGATCGCCGATCTTGGTGGTGCCGCCCCCCATCAGGGTAACCGGTTTGTGACCGGTTTTTTGCAGCCAGCGCAGCATCATGATTTGAATGAGCGATCCCACATGCAGGCTGTCTGCGGTGGCATCAAAGCCGATATAGGCCGGCACGATACCTTCGAGCAGGCGGTTGTCTAGCCCCTCCAGGTCTGTGCAGTCCTGTAAGAAGCCCCGTGTCTGCATCACGTGCAGAAACTCTGATTTGGGCTTGTAAGTCATCGGTCTTTGGTCCTTTTTGGTTTGAATGGGGCGGGTATAACGGGTTTACGCCGAAAGGAAAGTGAAATGAAACCGATCTGGGCGCTTGGATTGATGTCGGGGACCTCTATGGACGGGGTGGACGGGGCGATGGTGCTGACCGACGGGGAGCAGGTGCTTGAATTCGGCGACACGTTTTTCCGCCCCTACAGCCGTGCCGAAACCGCCACAATTAACGCCGCGCAGGGGTTGTGGCCCGAGGATGACACGGCAAAACTGGCGGCGGCCCAGCGGGTGGTTGAAACCGCTCATGCCGAGGTGATTGACCGGTTTGATTCTGTGGATGTGGTCGGGTTTCATGGCCAGACGCTGGCCCATGATCCGGCCAACCGGCGCACGCATCAATTGGGCAATGGGGCCGATTTGGTGCGGATTACCGGACGGCGGGTGGTCTGGGATTTTCGCAGCGCCGATGTGCTGGCCGGCGGTCAGGGTGCCCCTCTGGCACCGTTTTTCCATTTTGCCTGTGTGCGGGCAATCGGGGCGACAGAACCCACCGCCTGTTTGAATCTGGGCGGGGTCGGGAATGTGACGCTGGTGGATCCGCACAAATCGGCACCACAGGACAAGGGGGCTTTGCTGGCGTTTGATACGGGTCCGGCCAATGCGCCGTTGAATGATTTGATGATGGCGCGTTTGGGGGTTGGTTTTGACTGGGATGGTGCGCTGGCGGCTGCGGGGCAGGTGAACGAGGCACTGGTTGCCGACGTTTTGTCGCGGGATTATTTCAATATAAAGCCGCCCAAGTCATTGGACCGTAACGATTTTGATGATGTGCTGGCACTTGTGTCAGAGTTGCCGAATGCGGATGCGGCGGCCACGCTTACGGCCTTGGTGGCGGCTTGTGTGGCCGCATCGCAGCGGTGGTTTGATACGCCCCCTGCGCGGTGGCTGATCAGTGGCGGGGGCGCGCGAAATCCGGTGATGATGCGGGAATTG
>CAMZLM010000156.1 GCA_947311485.1 uncultured Paracoccaceae bacterium | reverse complement strand
TTGAATGTTTTAAAGGGACTAAGGTGAAACAGCACCATGATAAACAGGTTCTCCGACAGGTTCAGTTTGCCTTGGCGATTGCGCTGGCGACCCGTCGGGATCAGGTGATGGTTTTCCCAGTCTGCGTAAATTTTGGCAAAATCATCTATGCAGCAATAAAGGGCGGTGGTAGACATCGACATGAGGGGGACCGATCGTGTTGTAAGTGATACGATCTTGAATCACAGAAATGTCGGTTCGTGAATCCCCCTCAACAACCCCTTATCCAGAATCGGGGTTAACCAGCCTTTCCCCTTGGAAAAGGCTGCAGCACGGGCTGACCCCGTTGGGGGTCAGAGGTTCACCTTAGCCAGCAAAGGCATCAGCCGCGACATATCCGGCCCGTGCTGCATCCCCGTCAAGGCCTTGCGCAATGGCATAAACAGCCCCTTGCCCTTGCGTCCGGTTTCAGCTTTCACAGCCTTGGTCCATACGCCCCAAGTAGTGGTGTCCCACGGTGTCGCCGGCAACAATGCTTTTGCGGTGGTCACAAACTCGGCGTCCTCGGGCTCAATCAACGGTTCTGCCCCATCGCGACACAAGGCCCACCAGTCGGCAATATCGGCGCGGGTTTCCAGATTGCCGCGCACGGCCTCCCAAAAGGCAGGGGCGATATCGGCGGGAACACCAATTTCAGCCAATTGTGCAGCCATGGTTTCGTACGGCAGCGTTCCGATATATTTTGCTGTCAGCGGACGCAGATCTTCTACGTCGAATTTTGTCGGGGCCGAGCCGAATTTTGACAGGTCAAAACCTTCGATCAATTCATCCATACCGGTGCGCAATTCAATCGGATCAGAAGAACCGAGCCGCGCCATGTGGGACAGAATGGCCATCGGCTCCAACCCTTGTGCGCGCAAATCGCGCAGGGACAGAGTGCCGAGCCGTTTGGACAAGGCCTCCCCTTGCGGTCCGGTGAGCAGGGAATGGTGAGCAAATTCGGGAACGGTACCGCCCAATGCCTTGATGATCTGGATTTGTGTGGCCGTGTTGGTCACATGGTCGGAACCGCGCACCACATGGGTAATGCCGAAATCAATATCGTCACACACAGAGGCAGGTGTATAGAGAAACTGCCCGTCGCCACGGATCAGCACCGGGTCGGAGACGCTGGCCGCGTCAATTGACAAATCACCCAGAATGCCGTCGTGCCATTCGATCCGTTCCAGATCGAGCCGGAACCGCCAGTGACCATTGCCGCGCTCGCTGCGCAGGGCCTCGCGTTCAGCGTCGCTCAGGTTCAAACCGGAGCGGTCATAAACCGGCGGTTTACCCATATTCAGTTGTTTTTTCCGCTTTAGGTCCAGTTCTACCGGCGTTTCGAAACATTCATACAGCCGGCCCGAGGCCCGCAATTCATCGGCAGCCGCTTCATAGCGGGCCAACCGCTCGGACTGTTTTTCCACCCGGTCCCATGTCAGGCCCAGCCACTCCAAGTCTTCCATAATCGCATCCGCGTATTCCTGTTTGGAGCGTTCCGGATCTGTGTCATCCAAACGCAAAATAAATTGTCCGCCCGCCTTGCGCGCAATCAGATAATTGAACAGCGCCGTGCGCAGATTGCCGATATGGATATAGCCCGTGGGAGAGGGCGCAAAACGGGTGGTGGTCATGGGTTTGGATCGCTTTTGATTGGCTGACTGGAATGGTTTGTCCTCTCATAACGAAAGTCAACTCAAACGCCAAGGGTGCGCCTTTAATTCATAGTTAAGGAAAGTTAAGCAAAGATGAAGAATAAGGCTGCGCCACGAATTTGTTCATGTTACGTGCTACTCCATGACCAGAATTCTATACATCATCGCAGCTCTTTGGGCAGCACCGCTTTGGGCGGCCAATTTACAGATCATTGACGGCGATACCTTGCGCCTGAATGGCGTGACTTACCGGATCAATGGTATTGACGCACCGGAATCCGCACAGAAGTGCATTTCGGATCGCGGCAAGAAATGGGCCTGCGGGGATGCGGCGACAAATCTGCTCTATCAGATCACCAATCGCGCAGAGGTCACCTGTAAAAAGCTCGCTGTGGATCCCTATAAGCGCATCATCGCGCGGTGTTTTGCCAATAGGCAGGATGTGGGGAAAATCATGGTCGCCAAAGGCATGGCCTGGGCTTTTTTAAAGTTTTCAAACGAATATGAATCCGAACAAAACGCCGCCAGGGCAGCCCGTCTGGGTGTGTGGCGCGGAGAATCCGAAGCCCCATGGGATTTTCGGGCGCACCGCTGGAATAGCGCCAGCCAAACCGCACCGGATGGGTGCCCGATCAAGGGAAACATCACCGCCAATGGTAAAATATACCACACCCCCTGGTCGCCCTGGTATAAACGCACGCGGATTTCTGTATCCCATGGCGAGCGCTGGTTTTGTAACGAAGCCGAAGCCATTGCTGCGGGATGGCGCGCTCCGTATCGGCGATAATCTTTCAGAAGTGACTCCCTCATACACTCCGGAATTGCCAGTGACCGTTTGAATGCCTAGGATCGGGAAAAACCTGATTTGGAAGCCCGATGACCCAGCCATTTACAACAGAGCTTGAAGAACGTTTGATCCGCTATACCGCGATTGACAGCCAGAGCAACGCCGCCTCGCCTACTGCGCCCAGTACGGAATGCCAGCTGGATATGCTGCGACTTTTGGAAACAGAACTGACTGAAATCGGGGCGCATGACGTACAGTTGACCGATTATGGTGTGGTACTGGCAACCATTCCGGGAAACGTGGTTGGGCCGACGGTTGGTTTGTTGGCACATGTGGACACGGCACCGCAATTCAATGCAACCGGTGTCAAACCGCGCTGCATTCGCCGGTATAACGGTGGCGATATTACCTTTCCGGATGCGCCCGATCTGGTGCTTTCACCGAACGATTTTCCCTATCTGGCCGAAAAAATCGGGCATGATATTATCACCGCTTCGGGGGCGACTTTGCTCGGGGCCGATGACAAATCCGGTGTGGCAATTATTATGACAGCAGCACGGCATTTGTTGGAGAACCCGGATATCCCGCACGGTCCGATCCGGATTGCCTTTACGCCGGACGAGGAAATCGGGCGTGGTGTGAGCAAGGCGCTTGCCACGGATATTGGCGCGGATTTTGCCTATACGTTTGACGGCGGGGCCGTAGGAGAAATCGAATACGAGAGCTTTTCCGCAGATGGGGCCGAGGTGAAAATCACCGGCGTATCGATCCATCCGGGACAGGCCAAGGACAAGATGGTGAATGCCATCCATCTGGCCGCAAAAATTATTGCGACCCTGCCGCAGGTGACCCTGACACCCGAAGTTACCAGCGGACGCGAGGGGTTTATTCATGCCACCGACATGGAGGGTGGATCGTCCGAAATGCGGATAAAGTTCATTCTGCGCGATTTCGAGCGTGACGGGCTGACGGCGCTGGGGGATTTGCTGAAACAGGTTTGTGCCACGGTGCAGGCCACCGAGCCACGCTGCGAAATCAGCTGTGAAATCGCACCCCAGTACCGCAACATGCGGTATTGGCTGGAAGAAGATATGACGCCAGTGGAGCTTGCTCGCGATGCGGCCAAGGTCGTTGGGGTGGAGCCGGTTTCAATTCCGATTCGCGGCGGGACAGACGGGTCTTTGCTTACAGAAATGGGCGTGCCGACACCGAATATATTTACCGGCATGCAGAATATTCATGGGCCGCTTGAGTGGGTTTCAGTGCAGGACATGGCCAAGGCAACGGAGCTGTGTTTGACGCTGTTACAATCAGCGGCGCGCAAGTCCGAAGTGTAGCGGGGGCGCTGCCCCCTGCCCTTGCGGGCTCCCCCCGGGATATTTTAAGAAAATGGAAATAGAGGTTATGGCACGACTTGCTGAACAATGACGTGGCCGATGGTTTTGGACACGGATTGATGGCTCTGCCAAATCCGGTGGGCGCGCCGGTCAACCCAATAGTTATTCTGGAACGCGCGGGTTTTGTTTTGGCAGATTTCGGTGAATTTACGCACGCGGTGGGTGCGGTCGAATACGGTTATGGTTTCGTCAGCCGGTTCCGGTGCAATGGCGCAGGTATAGGTGTTGGTAATCAATTTGCCTTCTCCGTCCAGATGGCGCTGGTTTCGGGTGAAGGCTTTGGGAAATGGGCCGGCATAAAAAATTTGTTCCGGTGTGAGCGAGAGCTCCTGTGCGAACAGGTCCTCAAGCTGACCGCGCGTGGCGGTTACAATGCCCCCTTGCAGAGTGATGCTGGATTTATCACTGCTGAAGTAGGTTTTATAGCCCCCGTTCGTGGCGGCAAGCACCACAGGTTGGCTACTGCCGGTGCGGGGAATACGGACATAGAGCACAGGACGGCCAATTTGTTCAAGCGCGGTGCGCGACGGTAATTGCGTGGCTTTGGTGGCGGTATCCGGAGTTTCCACCTTGGCCTTTTTGCCAAATTTGGCTTTGGCCATGCCCATAGCCAACGACCCGAGGGAGACCTTTTTTTCCTTGTCGGAACTACATCCGGCCAACACAGCCAGCGTGCAAAGTGCCAGAGCCGTATTTTTGAGAATAAAACCCATGGCTATTTCCAGAACCGCGCCCAGCCGGTTTCAAGCCCGGGACGCTGGTATTCCGCAACCAGATCATAGAGTCGGTTATCCACCTTCAGACGTGCACCGCCATCGCGCGCCAATGTGTTCATATCGATGTTATAGCTTTTGCGATTTGGCGTGCCGATACCCCAGGCCAGCGGGATGCTTAACCGGAAACCTTTGGTAAAGCTGCCTTTGCCATAGGCGGCATAGCTGGCATCGGTCAGGGTTGCGTAGGCCCCGATTTTCCAACCGTTGGCAAATACGCGATCCATTGACAGGGTCGCCCCCCAGTCCCCCGCCAGATAGCGGCCCACATCCAGTTGCGCATTCAACCCGTCATTAACCTGCCAGTAGGCCGACACATGACCGGTGGCAACGCTGTAGTTTTGAAAGCCGAACAGCTGATTGAAATCACGTTGTTTGACATAGTTCAGTTCCGCACCCAGCCCCCAGCGACTGCCGGCCGGTTTCCAGAGCAATTCGCCCGAAACCCCGCCGAACATCGGTTCGATCATCCCCACAGAAACACGGCCAAACAGATCGGGGGCCGGTTTGAACAGATAATCCACGGTCAAACGTTCGATGGCGGTTTTGCCTTGGTCTTTGTACAGCGCGCGATCCGTGCGCACCCGTGGCAGGCCGGATGGTGGCGGAATTTCCTTGTTCTGGTTGCCAAACACCCGTTGCGTCACAGAACCGGACAGCGAAAACCCCGGTGTAATATAGTAATCGGCCGAAGCCCGCACACCGGCGCTGGCACGCAAGGGGCCGGAGCCGTCAAACAGGGACAGCGACACATAGGGCGCAATCGACCAGCGCAGTTTCGGGTACAGGCCGTCAGCATATTCTGCCCCAGCCGCCATCGGGCGGGCCGAAACGAATTGCGCCCGCGCCA
>CAMZLM010000155.1 GCA_947311485.1 uncultured Paracoccaceae bacterium | reverse complement strand
GTGGTGTCTGATAAACCAGCCCGCGTTGCCCATATGGTCCGGATGGTGGTGCGTCACCAGAACACGGGTCACGGGCCGGCCCGCCAATGGTCCCGCCAGCAGCTTTTCCCACACGCCGGTGCTGCGCTTGGAATGGAAACCGGTGTCGATGATGCACCATCCCTCCCCGTCCGCCAACGCATAGACGTTGACATGGTCCAGCTTCATCGGCAGCGGCAGGCGCATCCACAGAATGCCGTGGGCCACTTCGATGGCCTCACCCTCGGCGGGCGGAGTTTCATGCGGGTAACGAATGGTCATCTTTTTCCTAACTGGCGTCCTGCACCGGATCAAAGGCATAAAGGCCAGCGGCCCCTTCGCGTGCCTGTGTACACAGACCGTCCACCGCTGTCATCAACTGGCGAATGTGAAAATGCGCCACCGCGTTGCGTGGTCCGGTTTCACCTTCGGCCATGGCCGCCCGCAACAGGTAATGCCCGCCCAGCGTCAGGGCAAAAGCACGCAAAAACGGCACCGCACCGGCAAATCGCTGGTTCAGATAGCTTTGTTCCAGCATCCATCTGGTTGTGGCTGAAAGGCTGGCCTCTGCCGTTGCCAACAACGCCGCCAGATCGGGATGGGTTTCCTTGGCCATTGCCACTGTCGCGCCGATTTCCGCCAGCACCGCAGATGCTGCCTTGCCCCCGTCCATCAGTTTGCGCGCCGCAAGGTCCATCGCCTGAATGCCGTTGGTGCCCTCGTAAATCCGCGTCACCCGTACATCGCGGGCAAATTGCGCCGCCCCCGTTTCCTCGATAAAACCCATGCCGCCATGCACCTGAATACCCAAATCGGCGACTTCGGATCCGGTATCGGTGCCAAAAGCCTTGGCAATTGGCGTCAGGAATGCAGCCCGCGCCGCCATGTCGGCATCGCCGGTGGCCTTGGCCAGATCAATGCTGATCGCCGTATCCAGAATGATCGCGCGCGCGCTGGCAGTCAGGGCCTTCATCTGCAACAACATCCGGCGCACATCGGCATGGTCGGCAATGGTGCCGGGACCGCCCTCAACCGGCACACGGCCCTGTTTGCGTTCCAGCGAAAATTCCAGCGCCTTTTGATAGGCGGCTTCTGCCACGCCAAGGCCCTCGGTCCCTACCCCTAAACGGGCGTTGTTCATCATGGTGAACATGGCTTTCATACCGGCATGGAGTTCGCCCACCAGCCAGCCGGTCGCGCCCTCGAATGCCATAATCGCGGTGGGGGAGCCATGCAGCCCCAGTTTATGTTCCAGCGACACCACATGCAGATTGTTTGCCCGCCCCGGATTGCCATTTTCGTCGGGAATAAATTTCGGCACCATAAACAGGCTGATGCCCTTGGTGCCCGGCACCCCGTCCGGCAACCGCGCCAACACCAGATGACAAATATTTTCCGCCACATCGTGATCGCCCCAACTGATAAAAATCTTTTGGCCGGTAATGCCGAAGGTGCCATCGCCATTATCAACGGCCTTGCTCGACAGCGCGCCAACATCCGAACCGGCCTGTGGTTCAGTCAGGTTCATCGTGCCGGTCCATTCACCGGAAATCAGTTTAGGCAGATACACTTGTTTCAGCATATCGGAGCCGTGTTTTTCCAGCGCCTCGATTTGCCCTTGCGACATCAACTGGTTCAACGACAACGACAGACAGGCCGAAGACATCATTTCCCCCACCAGCGTCAAAACGCTGATCGGCAACCCCATACCGCCGTGTTCCGGATCGGCACTAACGCCGACCCAGCCGCCTTCGGCAATGGCCTGATAGCCTTGTTTAAACCCGGGCGACGTGTGCACCACGCCGTTTTCCAACCTTGCCGGATGCAGATCACCGGCCCGTTGCAGCGGCTCCAGCACATTATCCGCCAGCTTGGCAGCCTCGGTCAGGATGGCCTCGACCATTTCCAGCGGGGCCTCGGCAAATCGTTCGGTGTCACTGACACGGCTATAATCCAGAACGTTTTGCAGCAAAAACAGGTGATCCGGCGTCGGGGCGTGGTATGGCATTGTCTTCTATCCTCGGGTTTGCAACATCGCGACACTGCGCTATGAGAGGCGCAACAGGGGCAAGGTTAGCCTTGCCCGTCAAACGACACAATATGGACTGTGCGTCAAATGGAACAGAAAACGGCAAAGCTGACGGTGGACAAAGCCGGTATGAACCGCGCAGCAGAACTGCTGGCAGCGGGGGGGCTGGTCGCCTTTCCGACAGAAACCGTTTACGGGCTGGGAGCAGATGCCCGTAACGATGCGGCGGTGGCGGCAATTTATGCGGCCAAGGGGCGCCCCGGTTTCAACCCGTTGATTGTGCATGTGGCCGATCTGGCGGTGGCAGAAAAATATGCCACGTTCAGCAACACCGCCCGACGGCTGGCGGCGGCATTCTGGCCCGGTCCATTGTCGCTGGTGTTGCCATTGCGTGCCGATGCAGGATTATCCGAACGGGTGACCGCCGGGCTGGACAGCGTGGCAATACGGGTGCCGGCGCATCCGCTGGGACATGGCTTGCTTATGGCCTTTGGCGGGCCGGTCGCCGCTCCTTCGGCCAACATTTCGGGCCGCGTCAGCCCCACAACCCCTGCTCATGTACTGGACGGACTGGACGGGCGGATTGATGCGGTGCTGATAGGTGGGGCGTGTGACGTCGGCGTTGAATCCACCATCCTGTCGGTTGTAGGCGATACCGTGGCCCTGTTGCGGGCCGGCGGGGTCACCATAGAACAGATCGAAACCTTGCTCGGCGCGGGCATCCGGCGACCTGCCGATCCGGACACGCCACAATCCCCCGGGCAAATAGCCTCGCACTATGCGCCGGCAGCCTTGATCCGGCTGAATGCGACCACACCACGGACCGACGAGGTCTTATTGGGGTTCGGGGAACACCCGCAGGCCGAATTGAACCTGTCCCCGCGTGGCGATCTGGCCGAAGCCGCCGCCAACCTGTTTGCCATGCTGCGCCGGATAGATGCCATCGCGACGACACAAGAGGCCAGCATTGCCGTGGCACCAATTCCGATGCAGGGGCTGGGGCTGGCAATAAATGACCGACTGACACGCGCCGCCGCGCCGCGTTAGGGGGCGCTGCCCCCAGCCCTTGCGGGCTTCCCCCGGGATATTTCTGGAAAATGGGAATAGGGGTAAGGTTTGTTAGCGTCCCTCAAAACGCCATGCGCCAACCATCAGCAGGGCGGCAAAGGCGAGCAGCAGCCAGCCGGGGATCAGTGGCGTTTGGGTGATGTCCTTGGCCAGAAACGCATCACGCGGTGTCAGGCCGATCCAGTTTTGCCCCGCCGCAACACGGCCTGCACGCACACGCCGGATATCCGGCGTCGGGGATTGCTCCAGATGCAGCCGCCCACCACGTGTGGCCAGCGTTAACGGGCGCAAATAGGCGTCACTGGCAATGGTCTGTTCAAATTCACGCGGAGCAACGGGACCGATGGCAACCACCGATTCAATCGTCCCGTCGCTCAGACGGTACAGCCCGTTTTCCTGCCCTTCGAATTCCGCTTGCCAATGGCCCGGGCTGATTTCGGTTGGCTGTAGGATGAATGTCTTACCATCCGGCCCAACCACGGTTACAGAGCGGCTTTCTGCCGTCAGAGAGCGCCGCAACACGGTCACCTGCCGGCCGTTTACCGTCGCGGTGATTTGCTCTTCTTCCAGTTCCGGCTCTTTCATCATCCAATGGGCCAACCGGCGCAGCATTTCCAGTTGTGGACCACCGCCCTCGAACCCGCGCGACCACAGCCACGCGTGATCCGACAACAACATCGCAATGCGCCCTTTGCCGACACGATCCAGCACCAGCAACGGGCGACCGTCGGGACCGTCCATCACTGTATTGCCGGAGGTCGCCACAGAATCAACCAACCGGAACCAGCGCCCCCAACCAGGAGTTCCGTCCTGATCCGCCTTGCGCGGGGCCAGTTGTTCCAAAGCCTCGGTCACCGGATGGCGCCGCCCCAGATCGGAGATTTTCGGAGTATAGCCTTCCTCCAGAACCCGCGCTGTAGGGCGCGCGGGCAGGACATCGGCCAACGGACTGCGCCACAGGCTGTCCACTCCGGCAAAGGCAGGCCCCGAGGCCACCAGCACCGCACCACCACCGCGCACATAATTGGCCACATTTGCCAAATACTGTGCCGGCAGAATACCGCGCCGCTGATAACGGTCAAAAATAATCAAATCGAATTCGTCGATCTTGTCCAAAAACAATTCGCGTGTGGGAAAGGCAATCAACGACATTTCCCGCACCGGCACCCCGTCCTGTTTATCGGGCGAGCGCAGGATAGTAAAATGTACCAGATCAACCGAGCTGTCCGATTTCAACAGATTGCGCCAGGTTCTTTCCCCCGTGTGCGGCGCGCCGGACACCAGCAATACCCGCAGCCGGTCGCGCACCCCGTTCACGGAAATCACCGCCGCATTGTTGCGGGTGGTCAACTCCCCCTGCCCTTCCAGCACACGAAATTGCAGCACGTTGTTTCCGCCATGCGGCAACGTCAGCGGCAATTCGAAATCACGACCGGTTTCCACGGTGAACCCTTGGGGCGGCTCGCCATCAATGGAAATTTCCACCCGGGCAAAACCGGCCTGATCGCTTGGCACCGCGCCTTGATCCTCGATCATAAGGTTGAGTTTAACCGGCTCTCCCACAATGGCAAAGGCCGGCACATTGGTCAGCACCAGCCGGCGATCCCAATCGCGCGCCTGTCCGGTTAACAGCACATGCACCGGAGCCGGAAAATCCGGCAACAAATCCGCATCATGAATCTGGCCATCGGTAACAAGGATCGCACCGGCAATGCGGTTTTGCGCCACTTCAGACGCAGCCTTGGCCAATGCACTGGCCAACAGGGTGCCGCTGTCGTTCTGGGACGGGTCGTTTTCCACCACCACCTCGCGATAGTCGAAATTATCCAGCCCGCCGATTTCATCGCGCAAATGGCGCGCCGCTGTGGCGATCTGGTCTGGACGCACAGAAATGACATCGCTCTCTGTCCGGTCCAGCACCACAAACACGATATTGGACAACGGTTCACG
Source organism: uncultured Paracoccaceae bacterium (assembly GCA_947311485.1). Taxonomy (GTDB): domain Bacteria; phylum Pseudomonadota; class Alphaproteobacteria; order Rhodobacterales; family Rhodobacteraceae; genus Amylibacter. Next base: position 9,066 of record CAMZLM010000155.1, on the reverse strand, counting down.
ATCCAGCTGCCGCAACACCGGCTGCGCCAAGGCCACGAATAGCGCTCCGAAGGCAAACAACCGCAACCACCATCCGGGCAACCCCCGCCACAGCGCCAGCAACACCAAAGCCAGCGCAAAAGCGGCCAGCGCCCACAACGCGGGCCACGGGATCAGGGGGGAGAACTGGATCAGGGTTTCCATGGTTATTGTCCCAATCGGTCAAGCAAAGCAGGCACATGCACCTGATCGGATTTATAATTGCCGGTCAGCGCATACATAATCAGGTTCACCCCGAAACGAAGCGCGATTTCGCGCTGGCGCAACCCGTTGGCCCCGCGCCCCACCGGATACATAAACTGGCCGGACCCATTGATCGCCCAGGCCGCCGCCCAGTCGTTGCCGCCGATCACCACCGGCGTTACCCCGTCGTTCAGGTTGCGAAAGGGCATACCCTCGACCTTGGTCGCGTTGCGCGGGGCGGCTTCCACCCAGACATCAGGATCGTTGTAGCGCCCGGAAAACACTTGCAGCAGGTAAAAGCTGCGGGTCAAAACGTGGTCTTCGGGGATCGGCTCCAGCGGAGGAATATTCAGACGCGCAGCGATCTGTTGCAAACGTCTCCCGCTTGCGGTGTTGCCGCCCAGATTGGCATCGCGGGTGTCAAACATGATCATGCCGCCACGATGCAAATAAGTATTGAGCGCCTCGACCGCCGCATCGGAGGGTTCTTGCTGGGTTTCGGAAATTGGCCAGTACAAAAACGGATAGAGCGCCAGCGGATCGCGCGCGACATCCACGCCAACAGGTTCCACCGGCTCGATCGAGGTACGGCGGAACAATTCGGCGGACAAGCCCAGCAGCCCCGCACGCGACAGGGCGTCGAGCTTGGCATCCCCGGTTTTCACATAGGCCAGCACCGTGTTGTTGGCCGCATAGAGGATATCCGCCTCGCTGGTTTGCGCCTGTGCCGGCGGCACCGGCAGCCCTAGCAACATGACCGCAGCCAACCTGCCGATGTTTCGGCTCAGGCGCCCCCCGACCCAAAGCGTCACCAGCACATCAAGGCAAAGCGCCCCCAGTGCCAGCAACAACAACCATGATTTCAATGGCAGATCAGGACGCTTCTCTAGCGTCATAAAGGATGTGCCCACAGGCCAGCTTGCCGGTTGCAGTTCGCGCTCGGGACGGATCACATTCAAGGCAATTCGCTGATCCCCACTAACATACACACCCGGCGGCAAGTCGGCGGCGGTGACCATACTGGCCAGCCGCGCGCCCTCAATACCGGCCATCGCCGGGGCATCATGCAGACGGCCAAAGCCATCAAGCACCTGTTCGGGAACCCAGATCCGCCCCTCCAGATCCGCCCGTTTCGGTGCGCCGGTGTTGGTCGAAATCGCCAGCCGCTCCAGCATTTGTACAAACAAACCGGACAATGGCAGGCTCGACCATTCCGCATTGGCGGTGACGTGAAACAAGATGATCCGCCCGCGCCCCTGATCGCGGCCCGTTACCAGCGGCGTGCCATCAGCCAACATCGCCAGCACCCGTTCGGACAGGTTGGGATCCGGTTGCGCCACCACTTGCGAACTGACGCGCACATCATCTGGCACCTGCAGGCCGTAAAACGGGCTGTTGCGGGTAAATTCGCGGAGCTTTTTGGGTTCTCCCCATGACATCGTTCCGCCAACGCTGCGCCCACCTGCCCGCAAACGCACCGGCAACAGCGGATGATCGGCACGCTGGCCAATGCCGCTGGCAGCCATCATCGGACCGGCAAACCGTACCAGCATGCCACCTTCGTCAATCCAGTTTTGCAACGCCCGTGTTTCGATCTCCGGCAAACGCCCCACATCCGCCAAAATCACCACATCGGGGCTGGCCGTGAGGCTGTCGCGCAAATCGGCCTCGATCACTTCGGCGGTTGGCACAAGCGCCTTGCGCAGAAAATGCAGTGGCGACACCAATGCGGCGCCCTCCTGTTCGGAAGCCCCCGCAATCAACGCCACCTTGCGCCGCTGGATGCTGTCGTCGGTCAGCGAAACCGCACCGGCGGAATTTATGCCCTCGACCGCCAACAAGCGGATGCGGTTTCGCAATTCGGAGGGCGGGTTCAGGCTGATGTCGGCCATGTGTTCCCCCTTGGCAAAAACCGCCTCGGCGCGGGCCAAAACACGGGGGATGCCTGCCGGATCAGGCCCACGGGCAACAACCGTCACAGCGTCGTCACTGTCGTTGTTCAATCGCAATGCCTGTGCCCGCAACAGACCATTTTCAATCGCCGCCGGTCGCAGGGCAAACAAAGGCTGACGGGGTTCCACCACCTGCACGTCCCCGTGTTTGGCAAAGGCCGATGCCAGATCGGCGCGACCGTCACGGGCAAGCCCGTCGGAAAACCAGATGGTTTCGAAATTATCTGGCGATTGCGAAATTTTTGCAACCCAGCGCGAGAAGTCCAGTTCCCACGCCTGCGGGGCCATGCTGTCCAGTTTGGCAAGCCAGCCGCTCGCACTGACAAAAGGCAGCGGCGTATCCTTGGGGGTTGCCCCCAGCCGCAACAAAGCCACAGGGCGGCTGTCCAGTTCCGCCAGATTCAGCAACTCCTCCAGCTTGTCCTTGCGCGCACGCCAGGTTTGCGCGCTGGCCCAGGAGCCATCCAGCACAATCACCAGCGGTCCTTTGCCCGCCACGCGATCGCTCGGGTTCAGCACCGGCTGGGCAAATGCCACAATCGCCGCGCCAACCGCCAGCATACGCAGCGCCAGCAACCACCACGGCGTGCGTTCCGGCGTGTTTTCCCGATCCGCCAACCCCAACAGCAGGGTCACCGCCGGAAAATGCCGCCGTATCGGTGCCGGCGGAGCCACCCGCAGCAGCCACCACAACAGCGGCAACCCCAGCAGCGGCAGCAGCAGCCAAGGTGACAAAAAACCGATAGAACCGAAAAAATTCATCAAACCGGCCCCGCCAACGCATTGAAAATCCACATCAACGCCGATTGCGCCGGTTCATCGGTGTGATGGCAGCTGTATTGCCAACCCGTGCGCGCCGCCAGATCGGCCAGCGCCGCCTTGCGTTCCGCGAGCCGTGCCAGATAATCCTCGCGCAAGGCCCGCGCACGGCGGGTTTCGAATTGCACCCCCCCCTGCATGGATTGGAATATGGTGCGCCCGTCAAAAGGAAACGCTTCTTCTGCCGGATCCAGAATTTGCAACAAACAGCCTTCGACCTTTTGATCTGCTGCGCGGGACAGGGCTGTTACCAGCGCGTCCCAATCGCCCAGAAAATCGGAAATGAACAAAGCCCGGTTGCCCTGCGCCATGTGTTTTTGCGGTGGCAAGCCGTATTCCCCTGTCCCGCCATCCAACGCCGCCAACCGCAGCGCCATTTTGGTGATCTGGCCGTGGCCATGGCGCGGCGGTTCGGGATCTTGCATCAGGGCAAAACTCTCGCCCGCCTTGCCCAGCAAAATCGCCGTAGCCAACCCCAGTAATCGCGCCCGCGCCGCCTTGGTTTCCAGTTTCGCAGTGCTGGCGTAATCCATCGCCGCCGCCCCGTCGATCCACAGATGCACCGCTTGCAGGTTTTGCCATTCCATTTGCCGCACGAATTGATGGTCGCTGCGCGCAGACCGGCGCCAATCAATGTCGCGCAAATGATCGCCGGCCACTGCCGCGCGATATTGCCAGAATTCATCCCCCGGCCCGTGCCGGCGACGGCCATGATTGCCCAGCGACAAGGTTGCCGCCAATTGCTGCGCATGGGCCAGTAGTTCGGGAAACCCCGCCGCCAGAGACTCCGCATCGCGGCGCAGGTGTTCCGGCGTTATGGTTTCGGGTTGGGTCACGCGGCGGCCTCGGCCCCGCTGGCACGATCGGCCAGACGGGCGATCAGATCGGTCAGGTTTTCCCCCCGCGCCCGCGCGGCAAAGCCCAGCGCCATACGGTGGATCAACACCGGATGCGCCAGCGCCAGCACATCGTCAACCGACGGCGCAAACCGCCCCTGTACCAGTGCGCGCGCCCGCGTAGCCAGCATAAACGCCTGTGCCGCCCGCGGCCCCGGTCCCCAGCTAACGGCATCGCGCACGAAATCCGGCGCGGTGTCGTCTTCGGGGCGAGCCATGCGCACCAGATCAAGGATCGCCTCGACCACGGCCTCACCAACGGGCATCCGGCGCACCGCGTCCTGTGCGTCCATCAGCTGTTCCGGCGTAAATACCTGATGCGCCTGTTCATCCACCGCGCCCGTGGTGGCCAACAGGATGTTGCGTTCGGTGTCGCGATCCGGATAGCCGACATCAATTTGCAGAATAAAACGGTCCAGCTGGGCCTCTGGCAGGGGATAGGTGCCTTCCTGTTCAATCGGGTTTTGCGTGGCCAGCACATGAAACGGCGCGGGCAGATCATATTCCTGACCGGCAATCGACACCTGCCGTTCCTGCATCGCCTGCAACAAGGCCGATTGGGTACGCGGCGAGGCACGGTTGATTTCATCGGCCATCAACAGCTGGCTGAATACCGGCCCCTTGACAAAACGAAAGGCACGCGACCCGTCAGCGGCGGTTTCCAGTACTTCGGAGCCAAGAATATCGGCGGGCATCAGGTCGGGGGTGAACTGCACACGGTTGGTGTCCATGCCAAACACAATCCCCAACGTATCCACCAACCGGGTTTTCGCCAGTCCGGGTGCCCCCACCAGCAACGCATGTCCGCCACAAAGCAGCGCCACCAGTGACAGTTCGACCACATTATCCTGTCCGATGATCCGCTTGGCGATGCCGTGACGGGCCTCTGTCAGCCGGACTGCCGTATTTTCAATCAAATCGGCCAATTCGCTTGCATTCCCGGACATGTTCAATACCTTTCCCTGAAGGAGCCAAAATACTCCTGCCCCATTAAAGCCCAATTAACCCCCCAAGGACAAATGGCAAATAGCATTGATCCACAAAAAACCGTGAAGCCCAGTGCGGATGGCATTGCCGCCGCCGCCCGAAAAGCCGCGAAAAAGGGGCCGCCGCCCGTGCATCTGTGGAATCCGCCGTTTTGTGGCGATCTGGACATGCGCATTGCACGGGATGGCACGTGGTTTTATCTGGGCACCCCGATTGGCCGCAAACCGCTGGTCAAACTGTTTTCCTCGATTATCCGGCGTGATGGTGACGATTATTTTCTGGTCACGCCGGTGGAAAAGGTCGGAATCACCGTCGATGACGCACCGTTTGTGGCGGTGGACTTCGACACCGACAACTGTGGGCGCGATCAGGTCCTGACATTCACCACCAACGTTGACGACACCGCCGTTGCCGGCCCTGAGCACCCGATCCGTGTGACACAAAACCCCGAAACCGGCGAACCATCCCCCTATGTCCTGATCCGCGCCAATCTGGAGGCCCTGATCGACCGAAAAAGCTTTTACCGGCTGGTGGAAAAGGGCGTGCACCATGCCGTAGACGGAGAAAACTGGTTCGGAGTGTGGTCTTCTGGTCAGTTTTTTCCGATGATTCGGTCTGAAGAGCTGGAATAACGCCACTGCCCCCTTTGCAGGGCAGTTTGATTGCAGTAGCACAGACACAACAACAATTCGGGGTGTAACTGTGCGCATTTTAATCACCAATGACGACGGGATTGCAGCCCCCGGCCTGAAAGTCCTGCATGCAATAGCGGTAGAACTGGCGGGGGAAGACAACGTCTGGACCGTAGCGCCCGCATTTGAACAATCCGGCGTGGGGCATTGCATTTCCTATACCAAACCGATGCAGCTGTCCAAACTGGGGGAGCGACGTTTCGCAGTGGAAGGATCGCCGGCCGATTGTGTGCTGGCCGGCATTTTCGAAGTGATGAAGGATTCTCCGCCCGATCTGATCCTTTCCGGCATCAACAAGGGCAATAACGCGGCGGAAAACACGCTTTATTCCGGCACGGTCGGGGCCACAATCGAGGCCGCGATGCATCAGGTTAAATCCGTAGCTCTGTCACAGTATTACGGCGCGGGAAATGTGGATCTGGACAACTGCTTTGAGGCCGCCACCCAACACGGGGCCAAGGTCGTGCGCGATTTGCTGGACAAGGCCCCCTGGCATGACGGTCCGTACGAGCTGTTTTACAACGTTAATTTTCCGCCCTGCGCGGCAACGGATGTCAAAGGCACCAAAGCCGTTGTGCAGGGTTGGCGCGAGGACACCGAATTTCGCATTGATCCGACCGTGGTCAACAACCGCACCTATCTGTGGATCAAAGGCGGCCCGCAGGACCGGCCAACAGCACCGGGCAGCGATGTGCATGCCTGTCTGGACGGCTATATCGCCGTTACCCCCATGCGCGCCGATTTGACGGCCCACGACACCATGGCCAAAATGGCAAAAGTATTCGACTGATGGTAACGCCCGAACAACAGATGCAATTCATGCTTGCCCTGCGCAATCGCGGGGTGACGGACATGCGCATTCTCAAGGCGATGGAAAGCGTGCCACGGCATTTGTTTGTGCAGGGCCATTTTCAGCCCCGCGCCTATGAGGACATGGCCCTGCCGATCCGCTGTGGACAGACCATCAGCCAGCCATCGGTGGTGGGGAAAATGACCCTCGCGCTGGATGTGGGACCGCGCCACAAGGTTTTGGAAATCGGTACCGGCAGCGGCTATCAGGCGGCGATCCTGTCGCGGTTGGCCCGGCGGGTCTATACCGTTGAGCGCCATCAAACGCTGGCCCGTCAGGCCACACGGGCAATCGAGGCCCTGAAGCTGGTAAATGTTACGGTGATTACCGGCGACGGGTCGCGCGGATTGCCCGATCAAGCCCCATTTGACCGCATCCTTTTGACGGCTGCGGCAGAAGACCCCCCTGCAAACCTCTTGGCGCAGCTGCGCGTCGGGGGTATCATGGTGCTGCCTGTGGGCCAAACGGACACGGTTCAAAGCTTGATTAAGGTTGAAAAAACCGAAAACGGCCTTAATTACACGGAGTTAGAACCCGTGCGATTTGTTCCGCTGGTTGAAGGCGTGGCGCACGAGCCATTATAATAAGCCCGAAAAAGGGCAGACTATTTGAGGAATCTGGGTATGGTAGTAAGATATTTCACCAGCAAAGCCCCGCTGGCAGCGTTGTTAAGCGGCGGAATTTTGCTGACAGGATGCGGGGATTTCAGCCTCGATAGCCTGCGCAACAAAATTGACCCCGTACCAAGCACAAAGGCCGCTGCGACCAAAGCCCGCCCCAAAGCAGACAAGCGTGGCGTGATTACCTATCCGCATTATCAAGTGATTATCGCCAAGCGTGGCGACAGCATGACCGACATTGCCGAGCGCATCGGCATGAGCGGCGAAGCCTTGGCCAAATACAACGGCCTGAGCGTCGATTACAAACCCCGCATGGGCGAAGTTCTGGCCCTGCCCAAAGGCATTATTATTCCCACAGAGGAAGAGCCGGCCAAAACCGGATCAATCGAGGCAATCGCCAGCGCAGCCATTGGACGGGCCGGAAATACCATACCGCAAACAGGTGTTATCCAACCTGGACCAGAACCCATTCAACATATCGTAGAACCCGGCGAAACGGCCTATTCGATCGCGCGTTTGTACAATGTGTCGGTGACCTCTCTTGCCTCGTGGAACGGTCTGGATCGCGACTTGACCCTGCGCCAGGGCCAGCGTCTGTTAATACCTGTGGTCGATGACGGCAGCCCGGCAACAACTGTCGTCGCAAGCACGGTTGCAGAAGAACCCCTCCCCGGCGAAGGCTCCGAAACCCCCGCCCCCCCGACCGCATCGCAGCCCCTGCCCGACAAGGTCGAGGAAGCCGTGATCCCCGAAAGCCCCGACCTTGGGGCGACCCGCACACCGCCAGGGGCATCGCGCAAGTTGCTGCGCCCTGTGAGCGGCAAGGTTTTACGCGGTTATTCAAACACGGCAGGCGGCAACGAGGGGCTGGATATTGCAGCCGCAGCGGGCACCTCCGTCAAAGCAGCCGAGGACGGCGAAGTGGCGTTGATCTCGTCCAGCGCCAACGGCACCATCATCTTGCTGCGCCATCCGGACAACCTGTATACGGTTTATTCTAGCGTGGAAAATCCATCGGTCCAAAAAGGGCAAACCATTCGACGCGGCCAGACCATCGCCAAAGTAGCCAAGGCCAATACTCCATTTGTACATTTCGAAATTCGGCGGGGCACCGAGAGCGTTGACCCCGCTCCTTACCTGTAAATTCGCGCCCTGCGCCCGTATTTCACGCTGTTGCAGGGCGCGTTTTCCCAAAAGATAAGGCCAGACACCCGTTTTCAGGATTATTATCTATTCTGGATATAAAATGCGCGTTCTCTGGACATATACTATCCTCTCTTTATAGTTACGTTACTTTCACTCTGACACTGTTTGAAAATTTTTTGGCCAGTGTTACAAAAACGAGACGTAAAGTCCTTAGCAGTGTGCCTGCTGCTAATGTTAACTTGGGTTGCTGTTTTTCTGCACCCACAATTCTTTCGGGAGGAAGAAACTTCATGACAAAAACAACCAATGGCGTTAATCGCCGTTCATTTCTGAAAACAGGAACTACACTCGGTGCAGCTGCAGTTGCTGCTCCGGCGCTGGTTTCCAAAGCATTGGCATCATCCGGCGAAATGACCCTGATGGATTGGTCGGATTATTGGCCCGAGGAAATGCTGGCCAAGTTCACAGCCGAAACCGGCATTAAAGTGAACTACATCGGTATTGGCTCCAACGAAGAGCTGATCAACAAAATGAAAGCGTCCGATGGCGCGGGTGCTGATCTGATTGGCCCAACGAACAACCGGTCGCTTCAGTGGGGTCCACTGGGCCTGCTGCAGCCATTCGACATGAGCCGCATCAACATTGCTGCCGCCAACCCTGCGATGGCCAAAATCGGGCCGGATGCCTGGAACTTTGAAGGCAAAGGCAACACCTGGATCCCACACATCTGGGGCACAGAAGGCATGGCTTGGCGCGTTGACAAATGGGCACCGAAACGTGCTGACGGCGTTCCTTCTTATGGCGAAATCTGGTCAGATGAAAACGCTGGTAAAACCATGATCCGTGCGCACTCCGGCATGTTGTGTGCTGGCCTGTACATGG
>CAMZLM010000154.1 GCA_947311485.1 uncultured Paracoccaceae bacterium | reverse complement strand
GCGCTTGAAGCGATCCGCGAAGAAATGACGATGGCTGTGCTGTCGAAAAAATACGGTGTCCACCCGACCCAGATTGGGATGTGGAAGCGTGCAGCGATTGAGAATATGGCCATGGCGTTTACCAAGCGTGGCAGTGATCCTGGGCGGGTTGATGAAACTCAGATCGAGAAGCTACATGCGAAGATTGGCCAACTGGTGGTGGAACGGGATTTTTTAGCCAACGCCTCGGTTCAGTTGCTCGGGAAGCGAGGCAAAAAATGGTGAGCCGGGATCATAAACTGAGCGTGCGGCGGCAGTGTGGTTTGCTGTCGCTGGCGCGCTCGACCCTGTATTATCAGCCAAAGGGTGAAAGCGCCGAGAATTTGCGGTTCATGACCATTATCGACAAGCAGTTTCTGCAAACACCGTGGTATGGTTCAAGGCTCCCTCTCGGGCATACTTCGTATACCCTGCCGGTCAATGAATGGCGCGGCATATGCAGCGGGAGGGCCACAAATGTGGCCGCCATCGTGTGCGCCGTCTGATGCGGTTGATGCGACTGGTGCCCATTTACCAGACGCCCAATACCAGTAAGAAGCACCCGCAGCACAAGATTTACCCTTATTTGCTGCGGGAACTGCCAATCACAAAGCCCAACCAAGTTTGGTGCGTGGATATCACCTACATCCCCATGCAGCGTGGGTTCCTCTATTTGGTCGCCATTATGGATTGGTATAGTCGCAAGGTTTTGGGCTGGCGTTTATCAAACAGCATGGAAGCGGATTTTTGCGTCGAAGCCCTAAACGAGGCCATCGCCAAATATGGAAAACCAGAGATCATGAACAGTGACCAAGGCAGCCAGTTCACCGGTTTTGAATGGACGCAGGCACTGAAAGATGCGGACGTGAAAATAACCATGCCTCTCGGTGATTTTACAAATCACCTGCCGGTAATAGATGGTAAAGGTCGCTGGGTGGACAACCGGATGATCGAGCGGCTCTGGCGGTCCTTGAAATATGAATGCATCTACCTCAACGCATTTGAAACGGGTTCACAGGCCCGGGCAGGGATCGGGAAATGGCTGGCATACTACAACACAGAGCGTCCGCATTCGACCCACGGAATATTGACGCCGGACGAGGCCTATGAAAGGAAAGTGGAACCAGTGAGATTGGCAGCCTGAATGATAACATGATCCATCTTAAATAGGCTGCTGACTGGTCGAAAAAGTAGGACCACCTCTATGTTAACAAAACAGGTGGGTCAATTTTAAAACGCCAATTACCCACCCAAGTGGGTCAATTTTGCATGCCTATTCACAGCGATGGTCGCAATCGTGCTTTATGCCATTGTGCCGGCGGTCCGTTATGCTGCGCACGGAATCCGTTCCGTCAGTGATGATTTGGTCGAGGCCGGTGTGGTTTCCAGTTGTACCAAGCGCCAGTTGTTGACCCGGATTCGCCTGCCGCTGGCCTTGCCAGAAATTCTGTTGGGGCTGAATCAGACGATTATGCTGGCCTTGTCGGTGTTGGTGATAACGGCGCTTGTGGGGACGCGTGATTTGGGGCAAGAAGTCTACATCGCCCTGACCAAAGCAGACACGGGCCGTGGTTTGGTGGCTGGCTTTGCCATTGCGTTTATCGCAATCATTGCCGATCGAATAATTCTTGCTAGCGCCCGCAAAGCGCGTGTCCGCTATGGGTTGGAGACAACACATGACTGACCATATGACCCGCCTGAAATCCCTGCCGATCTGGACCGGCGGCATCACCGCGACGCCATTAGGGGGCGGGCGCACCAACCTGAATTACACGGTGACCGATGATACAGGAAAATATGTGGTGCGTTTTGGTGATGATATTCCCGAACATCACGTCATGCGGTTCAATGAACTGGCCGCCAGTCGCGCGGCCCATCTGGCCGGTATTTCCCCGGCGGTGGTTTATGCGGAAAAAGGTCTGTCGGTTCTGGAGTATATCGACAGTAAAACCCTTGACGAACCGGACATTGGCCAACCTGAAATGATGCAGCGGATTATTCCCGTGATCAAAACCTGCCATCACGAAATACCGAAACATTTTCGTGGGGCAGCGTTGATTTTCTGGGTTTTTCATGTGTTGCGGGATTACGACAACACCCTGCGTAACAGCAACAGTTCCCATGCGGGAAAGCTGGATGACTATCAGCGGATGGCTGCGGAGTTCGAGGCCGCTGCCGGACCTTATGATATTGTTTTCGGCCATAACGACCTGATCGCCGCAAATTTTCTGGATGACGGAGAAAAGCTCTGGCTGATTGATTGGGATTATGCCGGGTATTCGTCCCCGTTGTTTGATCTGGGTGGGTTGGCTTCCAATAATTCCCTGAATGAAAAGCAGGAACGCCATATGCTGGACCTGTATTTTGACGGTGCCGTGGATGATGCCCTTTTGCACCGGTATCACGCAATGAAATGTGCCTCGCTGTTGCGCGAGTGCATGTGGAGCATGGTATCCGAAATCACGTCGACCCTTGATATCGACTATGCCGCTTACACGGCAGAAAACCTGACCCGCTTTGAGCGGGCTTATGAAACCTATCGAAACAGCTGAGAAACCTTATGAAACCACTCCCTTCCTCTGCGCGCGTTGTCATTATTGGTGGTGGCATTATTGGCTGCTCTACCGCCTATCATCTGGCGAAAATGGGGGTGGAATGCTTGCTGCTGGAACGTAAGAAGCTGACCTCGGGCACCACGTTCCATGCGGCGGGATTGGTGGGGCAGTTGCGATCCAATGCGAATATTACCCAACTTTTGGGGTATTCGGTGGATCTGTACAACAGTATCGAGGTGGAAACCGGCCTTGGCACGGGCTGGAAAATGAACGGCGGATTGCGGCTGGCCTGTAATCAGGAACGCTGGACAGAGGTTAAACGGCAGGCCACAACCGCGCGATCCTTCGGGTTGCAAATGGATTTACTTACCCCGCAAGAAGCACAGGATCTGTGGCCGTTGATGAATGTGGATGATGTGGTCGGCGCGGCCTTTATGCCGACGGACGGGCAGGCGAACCCGTCGGATATTACGCAAGCTCTTGCCAAGGGCGCGCGTATGAACGGGGCACAGATTTTCGAGGATTGCAAAGTCACCGATATCGAGGTCGACAAAGGCGTTATCAAGGCGGTTATTACCGATCAGGGGCGGGTCGAATGTGGGCAGGTGGTGCTCTGCGCGGGCCAGTGGAGCCGTAATTTTGCGATGCGGTTCGGTGTAAATGTGCCATTGGTCAGTATGGAGCATCAATACATGGTGACCGAGGCCATCACCGATATGCCGAAAAACCTGCCAACCCTGCGTGATCCTGACCGGCTTACCTATTACAAGGAAGAAGTCGGCGGTTTGGTGATGGGGGGCTATGAAAGCAACCCGATACCCTGGGCGCAAAATGGTGTCCCCAAAGGCTTTCACTATACATTGCTCGACAGCAATTATGACCATTTTGAACCATTGATGGAACTGGCACTGGGCCGTGTGCCGGCGCTGGAACATGCGGGGATCAAAACGCTGACCAACGGGCCGGAGAGCTTTACGCCGGATGGAAATTTTATCATTGGCGAGGCACCGGAGCTAAAGAATTTCTTTGTCGGGGCTGGCTTTAACGCTTTTGGCATTGCAGCGGGGGGGGGTGCCGGCATGGCACTGGCGGAATGGGTGAAAAATGGCGAGCCGCCGTTTGATCTGTGGTCTGCTGATATCCGCCGCTTTGGCCGCCCGCATTTTGACACGGATTGGGTGCGCACCCGCACGATCGAGGCCTATGGCAAGCATTACACCATGGCTTGGCCTTATGAGGAGCATTCCAGCGGGCGGCCCTGTCGCAAATCCCCGCTTTATGAAACCCTGCTATCCCAAGGTGCGTGTTTCGGGGAGAAGTTGGGATGGGAACGCCCCAACTGGTTTGCCAATGCGACGGAAACGCCAAAGGATATTTACAGCTTTGGCCGGCAAAACTGGTTTGGAGCGGTCGGCCGCGAACATAAGGCCTGTCGCGAGGCGGCGGTATTGTTTGACCAGACAAGTTTTGCCAAATTCGCCCTAAAGGGGCCGGATGCATTGGCGGCGCTGAACTGGATATGTGCCAACGACGTGGACAAACCCGTGGGTAGCCTGACCTATACGCAGATGCTGAACAACAAGGGCGGGATCGAGTGTGACCTGACAGTCGGGCGCGTGGGCGAGCAGGAATTCTACATTGTTACCGGAACCGGTTTTGCCACCCATGATTTCGATTGGATCAGCCGCAATATTCCGCTGGGGATGAACTGTCAGTTGTTTGATATAACCTCCTCCAATGCTGTGCTGTCTCTGATGGGACCTCGCGCGCGAGACATTTTACAAAGCGTTACCCGTGATGATGTGAGCAACGCGGGATTTTCCTTTGGCCGGATCAAGACCATCGGCATTGCCGGCTGCCCCGTGCAGGCATTGCGGGTGACCTATGTAGGTGAGCTGGGTTGGGAACTGCACCTGCCCGTTGAATATGCCACAACAGTTTACAAAGCCCTAATGGATGCGGGAAAACCCCATGGCCTGCAAAACGCGGGCTATCGCGCCATTGAATCTCTGCGGCTGGAAAAAGGATATCGTGCATGGGGAGCGGATATCGGACCGGATCATACGCCACTGGAATCAGGACTGGGTTGGGCTGTGAAACTACGCAAGAATACGGAATTCAAGGGGCGGCAAGCCGTCGCAGACCAGCGCGATAATGGCGTTGCCAAGATGCTTGCCTGTTTTACGGTGGATGACCCGGACGTGGTCTTGCTTGGGCGTGAAACGATCTATCGAAACGGCGAACGGGTTGGTTGGTTAACTTCGGGTGGATATGGCTATACGATAGAAAAATCAATCGGTTACGGATATGTCCGCCATGCGGAAGCTGTGGGCCGTGCTTTTGTTCAGGACGGCACTTACGAACTGGAGGTCGCCACAAATCGTGTACCTTGCAAGGTGCACATGGTCCCGCTTTATGATCCGAAAATGCTAAAGGTAAAATGCTGACGCTCTTGCACTTGAGATAAATCAAGGACAGATTGCCCCTGTTGCCGGTTAACTGATCGGCAACTTAGAATGAATGGGGGCAGCAGCTACATGCGGACACTACCGGATAAAATTACGCCACTAGAGCTTTCGAATGGCACGGTGATGATGGATGGGGGCAATTTTATTGTCGATCCGAATGACTGGAGCGAGGAATTCGCGCGCCACATGGCCAAGGAGGAAGGGGTCGAATTAACCCCGCTGCATTGGGAGGTTATCCATTATATGCGGCAACGTCTGGCCGAAGACGGCATCATGGTCGATGTCCGCTTTGTCAGTAAGTTTCTGGCCCAACGCGAAGGCATCTCCAAGAAAGAGGCGCATAATCTGTTGTATAAATTGTTTCCCTACGGCTATGTGAAACAGGCCTGCCGCATTTCCGGCATGAAACAACCTCGCGCCTGGAGTACGGGATAGCCCTTTCGAATTCGTAAAAATATCCCCGCCGGAGGCATGAAGTCTATGCCTTGACGTTAGCAAAAGCAAAGGGTCCCGAGAGCGTTTCCACATGGATTGTGTGACTGACAAGGTGTTCCTGCGGCAGCCAGTGGTGAAGAAAATAACCCGGTGGTGTCAACATAAATTCAGACTCCCCCTGCTGATCCAGATTCAAGTCCAACCCCATGCCAATACTAGGCGCGGTACTGACGGTGGTGCCACACCATTGGCTATGCGTGTCCAGATGGATATGCCCACATAAAATGCGTTGAATATTCGGGTGTTGCCGTATCAGATCCCCAAGCGCATCCGCCCCGATAAAACCACAGACATCGGTTTCTGGGACCCCCAGCTTGAGCGGTGGGTGGTGCAGGAAGATCAAGGTGGGTCGGGTTCCCCCCTTGGCCAGTTGATCCGCCAACCATTCCAATCGAACGGGGCAGACCTCGCCTCCGGATTGGCCGGGGTGCAGGCTATCGAGCGCGATGATGCGCAGGGGATGATCTTCGATCACGTAATTGATAAATTCGCCATGACGGGATGGGCAGGCCGCGCCACCGAACACATTCCAGATCACTTCGCGGCAATCGTGGTTTCCGGGCACCAGAAAGTAAGGCATCGCCAACTGGTCGAGTATTGCGCGGGCATAGGTGGCCTGTTCGACATTGAAATCATTGGTGACATCACCGCTCAGCAACACCAGATCAGGGCGCATTTTTGGGCTGTTGATGTGGTCAACACAGAGCATCAGATTGTCGGCCATGGGCGCAACGCCAAACGCCTTGGTGCCCGGTTCTGTAATATGGGCATCGCTAATGTGGGCTATGAGCATGTGGGGATCTCCGGTGTTATCGGGCCGCAGATGCGGCCCGATAAATTGCCTAGTCTTTTTGCAGGTTGTTCGGATCGAACACCCCACCAAAGGCACCGCTTGCCGGTTTCTTGTTGGCGGCGGGGGCTTCGGGTTTGGCGGGTTCTTCGTTTGTCAGGTTGTTTGGATCAAACACCCCGCCAAAGCTGCCTTTCTTATTGGCCGGATCGGGTGTGAAAATATCCGGTCCTTTCAGGCTGTCGCTTTGCTGTTTGATCGTCCGCTTCAGCTTCAATGCCTTGATGGCTTTAGCCACTTCAGCTTTCTTGGCTGCGAGCACCTCGGCTTTACACTGTTGAGGGCTATAGCTCTGTGCGGTGCCAATCATCGAAATCACCACAAAGGACACCAGAACCAGCACGATCGCGGCGGGGTTGCCTGTCAGAAAGCCTGGCAAGAAGCCTTTGCTCTCTTTGGCTTTGCCCAAACGCACCGCTTCTTTGCGGGCGTTATTGCGGCGGTATGTCTCAAACCCGAGCGCGAGGATAATCGTCATCATAATAATGATAAACGCCAGTGCCGAAATCGACGGGTTGATCCCCAAACGTACCTTCTGTGCCAGAACCGTCGTCAGGGTCTTGTATTTGACGATGGTAAAGGTGGTGGTGTTGTAGTTCTCGAACGAGGCCAGAAATGCCAGCACAGATGCAGAGGCAATCGCCGGACGCATGAAGGGCAACAGGATCTTGCGAAACGCCTGTGTATGCGTTGCGCCAAGGTCCAATGCGGCTTCTGTCAGGCCGGGGTCGAAACGCTGCAAACGGGCCACAAACACCAACATGCAGTAGGAGGCGATGAATGATGACTGGCCAAGGATGGTCAGGAAAATCCCGTTGTGGAACAATCCGTCCAGCATGGACCCGTCACCGGCCCTGATGAAATCACCAAAGCGATCCCAGAACACCAGTGTCGAAATACCCAGAACAACGCCGGGCACCAGAATTGGCGCAATGATCAGCGTGTAATAGGTCGACCGGAATTTGGCCCAGACCTGTGTCAGCACAATAGAGGCTGCCAACCCCATGGATACGGACAGGGCAACAGTGCCCAGCCCGATGATGACACTATAGTAGATGCCTTCTTTGATGTGTTTGTCGTTAAACAGCACATCAAACCATTCATAGGTGTAGCAAGCCCAGGGTGATACCGACGGAAACGCAGCCGAGTTGAACGCCGTCAAGCTCATCACCACGAGCGGCCCTAGCAGATAGCTAAAGAAGATCGCGAGATACGCAAATAGCGCAATACGGATAATGCTAGCAGTACTCATTTGCCAATATCCCCCATATTCACCTTGAAGATCCGCATCACCGTCAGCACGATCAGGATGGTCGAGATCAGCAGAACGATGGCATAAGCCGCGCCTTGCTGCCAATTCAGGGAGTCATTGAACCACTGGTAAACCAGTTGCGTGAACCACAGCGAGCTTGGACCACCCAGAATTTGGGGGGCAGCCAGCGCACCGGCAGAGAGCATGAACACCATGGTTGCTCCGGACACGATGCCGGGTTTGGCATGAGGAATGACGATCCGGCGATGAATTCGTGTCCAGCTCGCGCCCATATCCCGGGCTGCTTCGATCTGGTTACGATCCAGGCTCTCGATTACATTGTACATCGGGAACAGCATCAGCAGGATATAGGCATAGCCCAGACCGGCATAAAGCGCGATGTCCTGACGGATGAAATCGATCGGTTCCTTGGTCAAATGCAGCAACATCAGGGTTTCATTCAGCAACCCGCTGTCGCCAAAGATAATCCGCAACGCAAAGGCGCGCAAAATTTCGTTGATCCAGTAAGGGATGATCAGCAAAACCACCAACAAACGCGCAAGGCCGGATCCCTTGGATTGACCCAAAAAATAGGCCAGCGGGTAACACAGCACAATATTGAACAAGGTCACCATAATGGCGGCAATGATTGTGCGCACAAACACCATCAAATCGACCGTGTTAAAGGTGGCGTGGGTTTTGTCGGACCCATAGAGCAGGTGCTCATAGTTGGACAGGGTGTAAACATCCTTGGCTGTGCCCACATCGGCAGGGGGCAGGTTGAAACGGAACGAATAATCCAGCATCGACAGTTGCGGCAGGATTACCAGGAAGATCAACCAGAACCCAACAAGGCCCATGAGCGCGCTGCCCATGATAACCCCGTTGTTCCTGAAGAACTCCGAGAAGATCATTTTCTTTTTCATGACGCCCCCCTATTCCGACGCCAATTCGCCCGCAGGCATGACAACCGCGTTATTGGCGTCATAATGCACCGACAGGGTTTCGCCGGTGTGGCCTTCGAGCTTTTGACCCAGATTCGGCATCGCCATTTTGATCTGCTTGCCGCCGTCCCCCTCAAGGAACACGCTAAAGGACGCGCCTTCGAATTCCTCGTTCAGCACCTTGGCCGATACCGTGGTTTTGCTGGCAGGGTCTGATTCACCCAACGCGAGCGCCTCGGGGCGCACAAACATCATCGCGTCATCGCCCACATTCATTTTGCCGACCTGCGACGGGGTGATCTGGGCGCGCAATTCGCCGGAGCGGTTCGAGGAAATCACGGCTTCGGAGCCGCTGATCTGGGAAATCTTTCCGCGAAACACGTTGTTTTCACCCACGAACGATGCCACAAACGGCGTTGCCGGACGGTCATAGATTTCATGGCCGTTGTCGATCTGGTCAATTACGCCGGCCTTCATCACCGCCACATTGTCAGACATGGTCAAGGCTTCGCCCTGATCGTGGGTAATGTAGATAAAGGTAATACCGACACGTTGTTGAATTTCGCGCAGCTCGGTGCGCATGTGTTGGCGTAGCTTCAGGTCAAGCGCGGAAAGTGGCTCGTCCAGCAACAAAACATCAGGGTTGGCACAGAGCGCACGGGCAATTGCCACACGTTGTTTTTGCCCGCCGGACAATTCGGATGGGAGCTTGTCGCCCTGACCTTCAAGCGCGATCATATCGAGCAGTTCATCCGCCCGTTTGCGCCGCTCTTTGGCGCTCGCACCGGCGACTTCCATCGAAAAACTGATGTTCTCCCAAATCTTCATCAAGGGAAACAGCGCCAGATTCTGAAAGATCAATGCGGTCGGGCGCTTGTTCGGCCCAATACCCGCCATGTTGTTTCCACCTATCAAAACCCGCCCGTCGGACGGCTCTAGAAAGCCGGAAACAGCGCGTAAAATGGTTGTTTTCCCGCAGCCCGATGGGCCGAGAAACGAAAAGAAGTCTCCGCCGTTAATGTTGACGTTGGCCTCCCGGACGGCGACAAAGTCACCGAATTTGATCCAGACATTTTCCAGATCGACAGCAACACCAGAACTCATGTGTTTTCCCCGCAATATGATTGTTTTTGGCTGGCACTGTATGCCAGTGCAGCACCGGACAAGGATCCGGTTGAAAGTGGTCACGCCCAAAGAGGCGTGACCGGTATTCTAAAACGCGGATTAGGCGCTTTGGAATTTGTTCACAAACTCGGTGCGCACATCTGCGTACCAAGGGGCTTCTGCTGGCCATGCATTCAGGTTGGCCAATGCATCGCCAGGGTATGCTTCTGCAAAGTTTTTCGCATAGGCCTCGCCGGCAAATTTGTCGGCACCCAGAATTGGCGAGTTGTAGCCATGCTTGTCGATGGCCTTACCGGCATTTTCCGGATTGTAGGCGAAGTCGATCAAGGCATAGGTCTCGTCGATGTTTTTCGCGCCTTTGGTCATTGCCAAACCGTCAACCCAAGCCATGGCACCCTCGGCAGGAGCCTGATAGGTCACTGGTTCGCCAGCGGTTTTCAGGGCCAATGGTGGGCCATCCCAGGTTTGACCAACGATTACACCGTCGTTGAGCAGACCGTTTTTCTGGGAGTCAGCATCGTTCCAGATCAGCTTGAGGTTCTTCTTGCGTGCGATACACCAGTCAGTGATCTTGCCCCATGTTTTGCGGAAGTTCTCTTCGGACTCATAAGCAGCCCAAACGGAACCGGGTTCCAGATCGCCGGTTGTTTCCATGTACAGGCCTGCACACAACATGCCGGAGTGCGCACGGATCATGGTTTTACCAGCGTTTTCATCTGACCAGATTTCGCCATAAGAAGGAACGCCATCAGCAGAACCTGGGATCCAAAGATCTGTGCGCCATGCCATGCCTTCTGTGCCCCAGATGTGTGGGATCCATGTGTTGCCTTTGCCGCCAAAGTTCCATGCGTCAGGGCCGATTTTAGCCATTGCTGGGTTTGCAGCGTCGATATTGATGCGGCTCATGTCAAATGGCTGCAGCAACTCAAGTGGGCCCCACTGAAGCGAACGGTTGTTGGTGGGGCCGATCAAATCAGCGCCCGAACCGTTGGAGGCTTTCATTTTGTTGATCAGTTCTTCGTTAGAACCAATACCGATATAGTTCACTTTAATGCCGGTTTCAGCGGTGAATTTCGCCAGCATATCTTCTGGCCAGTAATCAGACCAATCCATCAGGGTCATTTCGCCTGAAGACGCCAACGCATCAGAAACCAAGGCAGGTGTTGCAAGTGCGGCTGCACCAACGGCTGTGCCTGATTTCAGAAAAGAGCGGCGGTTTAGGCCAGTATTTGTTTTTGTCATGTAGATCTCCCTCCCGGAGAGTGTGGGGCGCACCAGAATGATGTGCCCCGGGTTAGCAATATTTGCGCATTTAATTATAGAGACCGAATGTCTCGCTTTTATGACAGCAGGGCGGAAAATGCAGAAATCGCCGTGCAGAACATAACCAGTCTAACAACAATGCCGCACCCGTATATGTCCAGTTTTTGACTGCCATAGAGCCAGTGTGTATTTTTTAGTCCAAAAGGTCAATGTTCAGACAGAACATCGTGGTCACAATGAATTGTTTTTGCCGGTTTCAGGCAATCGCCCGTGCTATTCTGGCAATTCCTTCGGGGATTTTCTCTTGTGCGATCGACGAATAGGCCAACCGGAAATAATTGCTGGGCGCATCGTCACGATAAAAAAACGCGCTGCCCGGTTCGATCAATACACCATCATTGACCAATTGTTTGGCCAACAGCCGCGAATCGACATGCGCAGGGGCTTCAACCCAAAATCCCGAGCCACCAAAAAACGCGCTGCCCGCAACCTTTAGATCGGTTTTCGCCAAGGCCTCGATCGTTACCTTGCGGCGTTTTTCAAAGGCTACGCGCATGCGTTTGATCATTGCATCATAATGGCCAAGGCCCAGAAAATATGCCGTGGTGCGCTGCATCAATCCCGGCGGATGGCGCATACTGGCCAATCGCATGGCGCGGGCCTGTTCGATGAATTTTTGCGAGCCAACCAGATATCCCAGCCGCAATCCGGGAAACAGCGATTTCGAAAAACTGCCCACATAGATCACACGCCCGTCTTTATCCAATGATTTTAACGCGGGGAACGGCGCTTTTAGAAAGCTCATCTCGAACTCATAGTCATCTTCGACAATCAAAAAATCATGCTCTTGCGCCAGCCTAAGCAATTCATACCGCCGTTCCATAGGCATGGTTGTGGTTGTGGGGCATTGATGGCTGGGCGTGGTAAACACAACATTCGTTTGGGGCGACAAAAGATCAGGCGGCAATCCGTCATCGTCAATCTGCACAGGATCATGTTTACACCCCGTATGCCGGATAACCTCGCGAATACCGTGATAGCCTGGGTCTTCGAACGAGGCTGTGCTGTTTTCATCCAGCAAAATTTGCGCCGCCATCCACATGGCATTTTGCGCCCCCACCGTCACCAAAATCTGTTCCGGTTTGGCCAGAATTCCACGGCGCGGCAGGGTGTGGTTGGCAATGAAATTGATCAACTCAGGGTCGTCATGGCCCGCATAATCCGAGGTCAGGCTGTCAAATTCGCGTTTGCCTAATGCTTGTAATGCGCACAGACGCCAATGCGCCTGATTGAACAAATGCGGATCGGGCTGGCCCCACATAAACGGGTAATCATAGCTTTGCCAGTTCATCACTTTATCGATGGTTTTTCCACCGGTAAAACGACGCTGGAATTTCGCTTCCCAATCAACAGTATCTTGGTATTCGATCCCGTCCAGCGGATAGTTCATTGCAGTTGGGGCCGTCTCCGAAACGTAATACCCAGATCGCCCTTTTGAGGTGATAAAATCATCTGCAACCAATTCATGATAGGCTAGCGTCACAGTGATCCGCGATATCCCCAAATGTTCGGCCAATCCGCGCGATGACGGCAGCTTTTCTCCCGCTTTCAGACGCCCCGCCAACACTGCCGATGCCACGATCTGCCTGATCTGGCTTTGCAGGCTGCCTTGAAAGTTTGGATCAAGGAAAAAGGTGTCTTCAACTAAAGGCATGGCATCCATCTGGCTATAAACGGGAATTTATCTGGCCCTATGGAATTCACATGCGCCTCCTAATGTCAATTCAGATGACGGGAAAATTAATCCCCGAATCGCATATTCTTACATTCTGGCCAAAGGAAACGAACATGGCTTTTGACGTGCAAACAAACTCGCTTGCGGAAT
>CAMZLM010000153.1 GCA_947311485.1 uncultured Paracoccaceae bacterium | reverse complement strand
GGCTATGCTGGTCAGAATTCCGAACACCAATCCCCAAAGAGGTGCGCCGATGCCAAAGAAGCTGATGCCGGAAACGGTGGTCATAAAGGTGACAAGAGCGGCGTCACGTTCCGGATTGGCGAGGGCGTGGGATAGGCTCGCCGATATTGTGCCAAGTAGGGCAAGCCCGGCGATGGTCACAACAAGGGCTTTGGGGGCGAGTAGGAACAGGCTGATGACCGTGGCCCCGAATAATCCAACAATGCAATAGAACAGGCCTGCCATGAGCGCTGCTTTGTAGCGGGTTTTCGGGTTTTCGTCGGCCTCTGGTCCGGCACAAATGGCGGCTGTGATCGCCGCGAGGTTAAAGGCAAAGCCGCCAAAGGGGGCCAACACAAACGCGGTAAGGCCGGTGACGGTCAGGCTGGCGGAAACGGGCGGGGTGTAACCGGCGGATTTCAGGGCAACCACGCCGGGCATATTTTGGCCGGTCATGGTGACGATAAACAAGGGTAATCCGGTGCCGAGCAACACAGCCGGGGTGAAAACGGGCATGACAAATTCCGGTTTGGCGAGGCTCAGGGACAGGGTCGCGGTTTCGGGAAACAGGCCGAGCGCCCAGCAGAGCAGTGTACCCACCAACAAAACCATCGGGATTGTGTAACGCGGCAAGAACCGGCGGCCAATCAGGTAGGTCAGACACATGCCCGCCACCAGCAGGGTGTTGTCCTGCATCGCGGGAAAAATGCTCTGGCCAAAACGGAACAGGATACCGGCGAGCATCGCACTGGCCAGCGCATCCGGAATCAGGTGAGATATCTTGGCAAACCAGCCGGTGAGGCCGGAGAGCGTAAGCAAGGCCGCGCAAAACAGGAAAGCCCCCGTGGCCTGTTCGATGCTAACGCCGTTCAGGCTGACCACCAGCAGGGCGGCACCGGGGGTGGACCATGCGGTCAGGATCGGCATTTTATACCGGAGCGACAGGATAATTCCGCTGATCCCCATACCAAGGCCAAGCACCAGCATCCAGCTATTGGCCTGTGCCTGTGTGGCACCGACGACTTCTGCCGCCTGAAAAATGATGGCAACGCTGCCGGTATAGCCTACGAGCACCGCAACAAGGCCCGAGATGATATGCGAAAGTTTGATAATTTCGGTGTGGTGCATGGAAAAATGCCTTATTGATGTAACGTGAGGTAACATAAGCGTTGTGCGTTATAGCGCACAAGCTTTTTCTTGAGGCAGCATGACGAAAACACCGATTCAGCTGAATTTACGGGCGGCACGGGCCAAGGCAGGGTTAAGCCTGAGCAAAACAGCAGAGCTAACCGGCGTGAGCAAGGCGATGCTGGGCCAGATCGAGCGCGGTGAATCCAGCCCGACACTGGCGACCTTGTGGAAGCTGGCCAAAGGATTTCATTTACCGCTGACGGCCTTGATCGAGGATTTGGCACAAACACCGGAAACCGCTAGCCCCGCCCAAAACCATGTGGTGGCCTTACAAGGAAGTATCCGGTTTCGTACGGTGTTTGCCTTTGACCCCATTCTGGGGGCAGAGAGTTTCCTGCTGACGTTGGAAGCAGGCCAGAGCCACGTTTCCCAGCCACATGACACGGGTGTCATAGAGGATGTTTTTGTGGTCAGCGGTGAAATGGAGCTGTTGCGCAATGAAAAATGGCATCGCCTGCAAACAGGGGATGCCATGCGGTTTCATGCGGATCAAAGCCACGGGTATCGCAACCTTTCAGACGGGACCGCACAATTTTATAACACGATCCACTATCCGAAAACCGGGGTGTTTACCCGGCCTTCCTGAGGGCCTTGATCAGCTTATCAAGATTGTTCCCGCGTTTATCGAGCATATTGCCAATTTCGGTACGTTCCAGCGCCAGCATACTGATACCTTCGATGATCAGATCAAACATTTTGTCTTTGCCGCTGGCATCGCTGACCTGCCATTCCACAATAAAGGGGGCGGAATTGACAAACTTCACGCGGCTGGTGACCAGATAACCCCGTTTGGTTTTACGGGATTTGATAACCTTGATGGTCGAGCCGATAAATTCGCGGAACCGTTTGCCGTATTTGCGCGAAATATATCCGGCGAAAGCCTTTTGATAGGCGCGCATCTGGGCAGGTGTTGCGGAACGCCGCGCAACACCAAGTGAGCTGCGGGCAATGGTGGGGACATCGGCATATTTCGCGAACATTTTTTCAAAGTCGCGAAACATGGCGTTTTCTCTGCGGCCCGAGTTAATGATCCGCAGGATGTCGGTCGACAGGCTGTTGATCAGCTTTTCGGCCTCTCCCTTGGTCAGGGCGGCTGCGGGCATTGCCAAGGCAGGGATCAGCAGCAGGGCTGCCAGAAAATTCAGCAGCGTGCGGCGCAATGTAAAATGATTAGTTTGCATATGGGTCTTCCAGATCGTCAAGATTAACACCCCGGTTCAATTTGAACCGGCGTCTTTGTAGATAGATTGATCTGGCTGTTGTATAGGAATCTTCCGAACTATACAAAATACCGTCGATCAAATCGGCGTATTGGTTCCGATCACCCACTTTGTCGATGATATACGCAGGCGTTTTGATGCGCTGAATGCCCTTGGGAACACCGGCAAGGTTGAGCGGGTTCAGGAAAGCATCAACAAAGATACCCCAGGTTTCACGTTCTGTACGCGGGCCGAATACGGGGACTTCGATATATTCGCCTTCGGGAAAGCCCCAAACGGCCAGTGTCTCGCCAAAATCCGTGTCGACGTCTTCTTCCATGCCGGCAGCGGTGGCAAAATCGTAAAACCCGCCAAAACCGAATACGGTGTTGGTGATGAAACGAATGGTGTTGATGGTGACATCTTCGAAATTGAACTGTAACGCGCTGTTTACGATCTCGCCTGGGATGGCGAGGTGGCTGGCGAAATTACTGATTTTGCTATCAGCGGACGGGGGAACAACGGAGCCATAAGCCTTTGCAACCGGTTTCACCAGATTTTTATCCAACCCCTTGTTAAAGCGATGCACCCGACGGTTGGCTGCTTCTTCGGGATCGTTGATTGTTCCGGGTTCGGTAATCGAGCAAGCCGCGACAATGCTAAAAAGTGACAACGCCACCAAGGTGCGTATTCCGGCAAAAGTATAATTTTTCATTTTACAATTCTTATCTTGGCAGCGGTTGTTCAGGCCTTCGTCATCCTGATATAGATAACAAGCTATAACCTGAATACAATTGAAACGAAACAACGAAACATGTGCCATTTTGTCAACAAAAAGAGGAAAACACCCAAAATGTGTGATGAAATACAATTTCCCCTTGGGAATTGCATGTTGTAACCTTTGCTAAATGCAAAAAATTTCACGGAAAAATAATGGCTGCTCAAACTTATTATCCAACTGGACTGCGTGAATTACGCAAGGCACGCAACAAAAGCATGTCGCTTTTCTTAACGGTCGCTTTCTTTAGTGTTTTTGTTAACCTGCTTATGCTGACCGGTCCCATTTTCATGCTGCAGGTGTATGACCGCGTATTGGGGAGCCGATCCGAAGCAACACTGGTTGCGCTTTTTGTGCTGGTTGCGTTTCTCTATCTGGTTTTCGGTATCCTCGAATGGGCGCGTGGGCGGGTTTTGGCACGCGCAGGCGCACGGTTTCAGGCGGATCTGGATGAACGGGTATTCAAAGCCATGCTGCGCGCTCCGGGGGGGGCAAAAAACGCGGCTGTACGAAACGGGTTGCGGGATTTGGAGGCGGTGCAAAAATTGATGTCTTCACCGGCATTGTTTGCGGTGATGGATATGCCGTGGACGCCGATTTTTGCGCTGGGAATTTTTATGTTTCACCCGTGGTTGGGGTATTTGGCGCTGACGGGCGGGGTGATGCTGATTTGCGTGACCTATATCAATCAGAAGCTGTCGAAAAAGGGTGTGTTGGACGCTTACTTGCATAGCACGGTTGCGGATCAATTCGCCGACGCCGTGCGGGATGATAGCGAGCTTGTCTCCGGCTTGGGGATGCGCGCTGCCGTCATGGGGCGTTGGCAGAAAAGCCGCGACAAGGGCCTTGTGTCTATGATTTCGTCTAGCGATCTTACGGGTGTTTTCTCTTCGTTGACCAAGGCATTCCGCCTGTTTTTGCAATCTGCGATGTTGGCATTGGGTGCCTATCTGGTGTTGAAAAATGAATTGTCCTCGGGCGCGATGATTGCCGGGTCGATTTTGATGGGGCGTGCATTGGCACCGATTGAAATGGCAATTGGCCAATGGCAGCTGGTGCAACGGGCTTCGCAAGGGTGGTATGACCTGTCGCGATTGCTTGAAACTACACCCGTGGATCAGCCGCGCACGGCATTGCCACGGCCCAAGGCAAAATTAACGGCGGTAAACCTGACAGCGGTACCGCCGGGTGAATCGCAGGCCTGTCTGAAAATGATTTCCTTTGTGGTTGAACCCGGCACTGCGCTTGGGGTTATCGGGCCGAGCGCAGCGGGCAAGTCATCGCTGGCGCGATTGATCACCGGAATTTGGCACCCTGCCGCCGGGAGTATTCGGCTCGACGGGGCCGCTTTGGACAATTACGACCCGGATGTGTTGGGCAGTTATATCGGATATTTGCCGCAAAGCGTGTCGTTGTTTAATGCGACAATCGCCGAAAACATTGCGCGGATGTCGGAAAACCCTGATGCGGAAAAAGTCGTCGAAGCCGCCAAGAAGGCCGGTGCGCACGAAATGATACTGGAGCAGCCAGAAGGCTATGATACGTTGATTTCGAACACTGGCGGGCGGTTGTCCGGTGGGCAACGGCAACGGCTGGGGTTGGCGCGGGCGCTTTATGGCAATCCGCTGATTTTGGTGCTGGACGAACCCAACTCCAATCTGGACTCTATCGGCTCCAATGCCTTGAACGAGAGCATCCGCCGAATGAAGGCTGAAGGCAACGCCGTGATTATTATGGCGCACCGTCCGGCGGCGATTGCGGAATGTGAAAATTTGCTGGTGTTGGAAAACGGTATGCGCAAGGCCTTTGGTCCGCGCGACGAGGTTCTGCAACAACAAGTAAAAAATGTCGCGCAGCTCAAGAATGTATTGGGTAAAAACAAGGGCAAAGCATCATGATGATTGCAGATCAAACCCCCGCCAAACCAAAATGGAGTGCCGGTTTCCCGTCCGGGGTCGGTTATGTCGGGGTGGCGCTTCTGGTTGGCATTCTTGGTGTGTGGGGGACTTATGCCACCATTTCCGGTGCCGTCATCGTTAGTGGCATGATCCAAGTCGAAAGTTCGCGTCAGGTGGTGAACCATCCCGAGGGCGGCGTGGTGTCCGAGATTTTGGTAGAAGAAGGCGACAACGTCGAGGCCGGCGAGGTTCTTATCCGCTTTGATGATAAGCTGTTACAGTCCCAACGCGCCATTGTGGCCACCCAGTTGCAGGAAATCAAAGCCCGCAAAGCCCGCCTGATTGCGGAACGGGACGAGGCCGAAACACTGGTGTTTCCCGATGATCCGCTGACGGACCGGATCGACAGCGAAAGTATCAAGGATTTTCAACGTGGACAAACCCGTCTGTTTCTGGCGCGACGTGAATCCCTTGGCAAACAGATTGAACAGTTGGGCAAGCGCAAAGACCAGATCCAGACCCAGATTGGCGGTGCCAAGGCGCAGTTGGAAGCGTTGAAAAAGCAGTTAGGTTTTATCGAGGAAGAATTGGTAAACCAGCGTGATTTGCTGGCCAAGGGGCTGGCGCAGGCTTCTCGTGTACTATCTCTGCAGCGCGAAGAGGCCCGCTTGCAAGGCTCTCTTGGAGAATTGCAAGGCACGATTGCCCGCGGTGAAGCCCAGATCACCGAGACCGACATCCAGATTTTGCAACTGCAAAGCCAACGCCGCGAGGAAGCAATTTCTACCCTGCGGGATTTGAACTTCTCGGAAATTGAACTGGCGGAGAAGTTGATTTCTCTGGATGAAACCCTGTCACGCATGGCCGTTCGCGCGCCGATGGCAGGTTCGATTTACGGGCTGACGGTACATGCGATTCGCTCTGTGGTGCGGCCTGCCGAACCGATCCTGTACGTGGTCCCGAACGACAGCCCGTTGGTGGTGGCCTCACGTATTCCGGCCATTCATATTGATGTGGTTTATGTTGGACAACCTGCGTCGATGCGGTTCTCTACTTTTGACCAGCGCACCACACCGGAGATTTTCGGCAAAGTTAAAAAAATCTCTGCCGATGTGTTTGTTGATCAAAATACAGGCGCGTCGTTTTATACGGCTGAAATTGAACCCAACGACGGCGAAATTGATCGTTTGGGGGATGTGGAGCTGCTGCCGGGGATGCCGGTAGAGACCTATATCAAAACCAATGACCGCAGCCCGCTCAGCTATCTGGTGAAACCGTTTGCCGATTATTTCAACCGCGCTTTCCGCGAATAAGGGTTAACGAGGCGCATTTGGACTTGCCATGGCGGCTCAAGGCGATAGCTTCGGCTGGATAACAGCATTTGGAGAGTCATCATGGCTGGAAAATTTGAAAAACGTCTGGCGGAACTGGGCATCACCTTGCCAGAAGCCCCCGCACCGGCAGCGAATTATGTGCCCTTTGTGATTGCGGGGGACCTCGTGTTTGTTTCCGGTCAGATATCCAAGGACGGCGACGGCACCATGATCACCGGCAAGCTGGGTGACAACATGGATGTTGCCGCAGGCCAGGCGGCTGCCAAGGTTTGCGCGATCAACCTGATATCCCAACTCAAGGCCGCCTGTGGCGGGGATCTGGACCGGTTGGTGCGGGTGGTGAAACTGGGGGCATTTGTGAATTGCACGCAGGATTTTACCGACCAGCCTGCGGTGGTAAATGGTGCTTCCGATTTCATTGGCGAGGTTTTCGGTGACATTGGCACCCACGCCCGCGCCGCTGTTGGCGCGCCGAGCCTGCCTTTGGGTGTGGCTGTGGAAATCGAAGGTATTTTCCAGATATCATGATGTTGAGCGACACTTTTCTGAAACGGCCCTTTGCCCATCGGACTTTGCATGATGTGGAACAGGGTCGTCCCGAAAATTCCTTGGCGGGCGCACGGGCTGCGTTGGACGCGGGCTATGCCATGGAAATCGACTTGCAATTGTCACGCGATGGCGTGCCGATGGTTTTTCACGACTATGGTCTGGATCGCCTGACAGATGCCCATGGGCCTGTGGCCCAACATACGGCTGCAGAGTTGGGTAAAATCCGGCTGAAGGGGGGCGATGAAGGCATTCCGACACTTCAGGAATTTCTGGATCTGGTTGATGGAAAGGTTCCATTGCTGATTGAAATCAAGGATCAGGACGGCGCGCTTGGCCCGCATACGGGCAATATGGAACGCGCGGTCTGTGACATTCTTGGCCAATATGACGGGCCAGTGGCGTTGATGTCGTTCAATCCGCATTCCATCGCAAAATGCGCTGAATATGCGTCGGATATTCCCCGTGGGTTGGTGACGGATACGTTTTCCAGTGAAAAATGGAAGATCATGCCACGGGCGCGGCTGGATGAACTTGTGTCCATTCCCGATTATGAACGGGTTGGGGCGTCTTTCATTTCGCATCACTGGGAAAATCTGGAATCCGATTCGGTTACCCGAATTCGCAAATTGGGCGGTAGTATCCTGAGCTGGACCATCCGGTCGGCAGAACAGGAACAGCAGGCGCGGGAAAATTCGGACAACGTGACCTTTGAACACTATAATGCCAGCACAAAGGCGGCCTGATCCGGGCCGCCTCGTTGTGGGGATTTCGTGAGCAACCAGCAAAAAATTGACATAGCGGTTATCGGAACCATTGCAGATATTGCAGCGCAGGACTGGGATGCCTGTGCATGCCCCGAGGCCGCAGATGGTCGGCCAAATGATCCCTTTACCACCTATCGTTTTTTGTCCGCATTGGAGGAAAGCGGCTCTGTCGGTCAGGGCACCGGCTGGGAGCCACGACACCTGATTGCGCGTCTTGACGGGGATGTCGTCGGGATGATGCCGCTGTATGGCAAGGGGCATTCGCAGGGGGAATATGTATTTGATCACGCCTGGGCCGATGCCTATGAACGGGCCGGCGGGCGGTATTATCCGAAATTACAGGCGGCGGTGCCGTTCACCCCGGCTACAGGTCGCCGGTTTCTGGTGCGTGAACAAGGTGTGCAGGCGGCGCTGATGCAAGGCGCGGTCGCCTTGGCGGAACGCAATCAGCTGTCGTCGGTTCATGTCACCTTTTGTACCGAGGCGGAGGCCATAAATGGCGGTGAGGCCGGCTTGCTGTACCGGCTTGGCCAACAATTTCACTGGTACAATCAGGATTACACGGATTACACGGGTTTTTTGGCGCAACTGTCTTCGCGCAAGCGTAAGGCCCTGCGCAAGGAACGCCGTATCGCACAGGGGTTCGGCGGGCGGATTGTGCAACTGACTGGTGCGCAGATATTGCCGGAACACTGGGATGCGTTCTGGCATTTCTATCAGGATACCGGCATGCGCAAATGGGGGCGGCCCTATCTGACACGGGAATTTTTCGATATTGTGCAACGCGACATGCGTGATGATGTTTTGCTGGTGATGTGCGAACGGAACGGGCGCTGGGTGGCGGGGGCGCTGAATTTTATTGGCAGTGATACGCTTTATGGCCGTTATTGGGGCTGTATCGAGGACCACCCGAGCTTGCATTTCGAGGTTTGCTATCATCAGGCCATTGATTACGCGATTGCCAACGGCCTGAAACGGGTTGAAGCGGGTGCGCAGGGGGAACATAAACTGGCGCGGGGCTATCTGCCAACGCCGGTGCATTCGCTGCACTGGATTGCCGATCGGGGGTTTCGTCAGGCCGTGGCGCAATATCTGGAGGCCGAGCGCGAAGCCGTGGATGAGGATATCGAGGTGATGACCACATACGGGCCGTTTTGCAAAGTTGCCAAAGACAGCTAGGGGCTGGCTTTTTCCGCACAATCCGCATAGCCCTATGACCAAACAGATTCAGGCAGGAGACGGATATGACCCATGTTGTGGTGGTTGGGGCCGGTCAGGCAGGCAGCGCCTGTGTGGCCAAATTGCGCAATGGTGGTTTTGACGGGGATGTTACCCTGATCGGGGCAGAAACCACACCTCCCTACCAGCGTCCGCCTTTGTCCAAGAAATATTTGCTGGGCGATATGCCGCTGGAACGGCTGTTGTTGCGGCCAGAGAGCTTTTACAGCGACAACAATATCACCCTGCGTTTGGGGCAAACGGTGGAGGCGGTGGATGCCGCGGCCAAAACCCTGTCGGTGGCGGGGGAGGTTCTGCGCTATGATCATCTGGTGCTGACCACCGGTTCTGCTCCGCGTCGCTTGCCAGCGGCAATTGGCGGGATGTTGGATGGCGTTTATGTGGTGCGGGGGCTGGCGGATGTGGATGCCATGGCACCGGAATTTGCCGCGGGCCGGCATGTGCTGATTATCGGCGGGGGGTACATTGGACTGGAGGCCGCCGCCGTGGCCGCGCTCAAGGGGCTAAAGGTGACGCTGGTGGAAATGGCCGACCGGATATTGCAGCGGGTGGCCTGTGAACAGACGTCGGATTTCTTTCGTGAATTGCACCGCACGCACGGGGTGGATATTCGCGAAGGTGTCGGCCTGAAGGAATTGACCGGCGAAGGCCGTATCAAGGGCGCGGTCCTGAGCGACGGCAGCATGCTGGAGGTTGATTTTGCCATTGTCGGTGTCGGGATCACACCGGAAACCGGCCTTGCGGAAATGGCCGGGGTGGCATTGGACAACGGCATCAAAACCGATACGTCGGGGGCAACATCGGTTTCCGGTATCTGGGCGGCTGGGGATTGCGCGTCCTTTCCGTATCAGGGCGGGCGTATCCGGCTGGAAAGCGTGCCGAACGCGATTGATCAGGCAGAAATCGTGGCGCAAAATATCATGGGGGCCGGGCTGGAATACAGTGCCAAACCATGGTTCTGGTCGGATCAGTATGATGTCAAATTACAGATTGCGGGCCTGAATACAGGCTATGACACGGTGATGACGCGGGCCGGTGACAAAGAGGGGGCCGTGTCTTTCTGGTATTACAAAGGTGATGAATTACGGGCTGTGGATGCGGCCAATGATCCGCGCGCCTATATGATCGGCAAACGCTTGATCGAGGCGGGAAAATCGCCAGACAAAGAAGCGGTTGCCAATTCTGAAACTGACCTGAAATCCCTATTACGATGAGGATCATTGCCGGAAAATTCAAGGGCACGGCACTGGCTTCGGTTGGCAAAGGCGACAAGGGCGCGCATTTGCGCCCGACCACGGACCGTGTGCGGGAGAGCATTTTCAATCTTTTGATCAACGGCGGCTATGGGAATCCGATCCCCGATGCGCGGGTGCTGGACCTGTTTGCCGGCACTGGCGCGCTGGGCTTTGAGGCCATGTCGCGCGGGGCGGCGTTTTGCCTGTCGGTGGATGATGGGGTGAAGGCACGGGCCTTGCTGCGGGAAAACATAGATATTCTGCGGCTGATCGGTTGCACTAAACTGTACCGGCGCGATGCAACGCGGCTGGGGCCGGCGACGATGGAGCCGTTCAATCTGGTGTTTCTGGATCCACCCTATGGCAAAGGGCTGGGCGGCAAAGCCCTGTTGGCGGCGCAGCAAGGTGGCTGGCTGTCCCCCGATGCGCTGGTGGTTTGGGAAGAAAATGCCGAACAAACCCCACCGGCGGGGTTTACCCTGCTGGATGCGCGCCGTTATGGCGACACATGGGTGCATATTCTGGAACGGGCGGCGGGTTAGGGCGGAATAACGGAACTGCCCAGTGTGAAATTCCGCGATTGCGGCGCGCTATTCCTGAATAAGCGCTTTGAGTTTGCGCATCAGAATACCGAGGGTTTTCAGATCTCGTTCTGCAACCAGTTGGCCGTTGTTGTCAAAAGCGGTCGAGGCTGCCGCGATTTGCACTTCGGGGCCTTGCAGGATTTGTGGCTGGAACGGTGTCATGCAGTGGCGCAGGGAAAACTGCGCCCGCGCGCCGCCGGTGCGCCCGTCTGCGGCGGACAGAATAGCCACCGGTTTGCCGCGAAACGGGGAAGGGCCGCCCCGGCTGCTCCAGTCCAGCGCGTTCTTCAGGACACCGGACAGGTTGGAATTATATTCAGGGGTGGAAATCACCACCGCATCGGCCTGTGAAATTTGATCCCTGAGGATTTGAGCGATAGCGGGGATGCCTTCGGCGTCTTCAAGATCACCATCATAAAGCGGCAGGTTAAGATCGGCCAAGGTAAAGGCGGCAGGTTCAAACAGGCGCGCGGCCTCTTTTACCAGCAGGGTATTTACGGAACCGGCACGCAAAGAGCCGGAAATTCCAAGAAGGGTGGGTGTTGTCATGGGTGATCCTGTTTTATCGGGTTATTCACATCAAAACACCGGTCCTGTCGGATTACAAGTGATCAGTCTTGAGGAAACAGTGGCATTTATCACTTTAACAACAGATACAAAGGCGCTAAATTGCAGCTCGTTCCGATTTGTGTGATGCGGCGTTGAAGCATTTCTGCGATAGGGCGCAATGAAATTTTTCCAAAGGTGGGGTATCTTATGTCCTTGGTTTCCAAATCGTTGCTGGCAAGTGCAGCAGTTCTGTTTTCAACCAGCATGCCGGTTTTTTCACAACAATTGGCCGAAGAGGTGATCGAAGAGTATTTTAACGATATCCGGAATGGTGGAGCGACTGTCGAACCCGGAACAAAAACCATCAACGGCCAAACTGTGGAATGGTCGGATGTGGTGATTACCGGACTCCATGGCGAAAGCAAACTGACGATGGATTTTGTGCGCGCCGTTGAAATTGGCGGCGGCAAGGTATCCATGCAATACCCTGAAACCCAAACCATGCATATGGTGCCGGCCAATGGCAAAGGGTCGCCTGTGGATGTGGTGGTTTCCATGCAGAATATGCAACACATCATTTCCGGCACGGCGGCGGCACGCCAGCATGACTATCAAGCGGGATCAGTGGCCTATGACGTGAAAACCGAAGACAGCAATTTCGCCATGCACATTACGTTGAATAATCTCAAAGGGGCGCAGGTAAACACTGGTGAATTCGTGCGCCACTATGCGGGGAACATGGATGCGGCAACTGTTGTATTCGATTATTCCTTCAAGGACAAAAACGGCGAAATGGCGGCCAAAGGGTCTTATGCCGATTTGGCAGTGAACTTTGAGGTGGACGGAGCCAGCAAAGACCAGATGCAAGAGTATCTGGAAGGGAAACGCGGTTTTGCCGTGAGTTACACGATTGGTGCTGCTACTTCGGTATCGGACATCAATCAGAAGGATTTCAAAGGTGTTTTCACCACCGCGGGTGAAACCGCTAAAGGTGTGATCTCCCTTAAGGATGGCCTGTTTAAAATGCAGGGGGGCGGTGAAAACGTAAGTTATGAAATGAAATTCACCGAAATGCCTTTGCCGCCGTTCAGCGCAGAGATCGATTCGGTGGAATTCGGTTTTGATGCGCCGCTGAAAAAGACAGACCAGCCAATGCCGACACATTTGTTGATGAATATGACAGGTGTTAAGGCCTCGGATACGTTGTGGGGAATGATCGACCCGAAGGGGTCATTGCCGCGTGACAAGGCTACGTTGAATATTGATCTGTCCTCCAACATGAAATGGCTGGTGGATCCGGCCGAGATTGATAAGGCTCCGGGCGTGCCGATGGAAGTGCAGGACGTAACCATCAACGACATCACTCTGGAAGTTGCCGGCGCGCGTTTGAACGGGGTCGGGTCGGCTGTGCTGGACAACAGCAAAATGCCGCCGGAACCGGTTGGTGCGGTGGATCTGGAATTGATCGGCGGACTGGGTTTGCTGGATAAACTGGTGGCGCTGGGTTTGGTGCCACAGGATCAGGGCCAGATGGTGAAAATGTTCTCGGGCATGTTTGCGGTGCCGGTGGGCGAAGATCACCTGACCAGCAAAATCGAGATGAAAACCGGCGGGTCGATCTTTGTGAACGGCAATCAGGTCAAGTAAGCCGGCCAACAGAAAACTGACTAAAAAACCCGCAATGATATCGATTGCGGGTTTTTTTATGCCTGACAGGCATCTGTAATAACGTGGCTTGCGGTGGGTGCTCGAATGGGGGAAGCTGCGGTTCAGGGTACTGTGGCCTAGTTGATAGGAAATGCTCTGGTGAATTCAGGCGAAAGACGGATCATGACGGATACTTTGGCGCGGTTGAGCGAACAAATGCTGGATGCGGCGGCGCAGGCCGGTGCGGACGGGGCGGATGCGCTGTTGGTGGACGGGGCGTCGGTATCGATAGAGGTCCGCGCAGCCGCGCTGGAACATGCGGAACGTTCCGAGGGAATTGATCTGGGTCTGCGGGTGTTTGTCGGCCAACGTCAGGCCTGTGTTTCGGTATCGGATTCCAGCCCTGCAACCATCGCCGAAATGGCGGAGCGGGCGGTCGCCATGGCACGCGAAGCCCCCGAAGATCCCTATTGCGGATTGGCTGCGCCGGAACAATTGGCGCAGGGATGGGATGTGGCGGCGCTGGAATTGCAAGACCCGGGTGCGCGGCCCGATCCCGAGGCTCTGGAACAAATGGCACTGGCAGCAGAGGCCGGCGCATTGAATGTAAAGGGCGTGACCCAAGTACAGGGTGCCAGCGCCGGTTACAGTGATACGCAGATTTTTCTGGCCACCAGCAATGGTTTTCGTGGTGGGTATGCGCGCGGCGGGTTTTCGGTATCTTGTGCGGCGATTGCGGGCGAAGGGTCCGGTATGGAACGTGATTACGCCGGCGAAGGCCGCAGTTTTCTGGCGGATTTGCCGGATGCGGCCGGTATTGGTCAACTGGCCGGTGAACGCGCGATTGCGCGACTGGCTGCAACCCGCCCGCCCACGGGGGCGTTTCCGGTGTTGTTTGACGAACGGGTTTCGTCCTCTCTGATCGGGCACTTGGTGTCCGCAATCAACGGGTCCGCCATTGTGCGCGGGTCCAGTTGGTTATCCGGTGATTTGGGCAAGCCAGTGTTGCCGGCAGGTATGTCGCTGACCGAAAACCCGTTTCGGGCGCGGATCGGTGGGTCCAAACCTTTTGATGCAGAGGGCCTGCCGGTGGCCAAACGGGATCTGGTCGCAGATGGTGTGTTGCGGGGCTGGACGCTTGATCTGGCCACGGGGCGCAAACTGAATATGCCAAGCACGGCAAATGCCAGTCGCGGAGTGTCGGCACCGCCGTCGCCGTCCGCAGGGAATTTGACGCTAAGCCAAAGCAATCGCAGTCGTGATGATCTGATGGCGGAAATGGGGACGGGTCTGCTGGTTACGTCGCTGATCGGGGCGACGATCAACCCCAACACCGGCGATTATTCGCGCGGGGCGGCAGGGTTCTGGATGGAAAACGGCGTGATTACCGGTCCGGTAAATGGCTGCACCATTGCAGGTAATCTGCGCGAGATGCTGATGTCGCTTCAGGCGGCGAATGACGCGCGCGCGCATCTGTCACGCCAAGTGCCGAGCCTGCTGGTCGAGGGGCTGGTCATTGCCGGAGCGTGATCTGAAACTGCTGACCGAAGCTGCCAAGGAGGCGGGCCGGATTGCGCTGAAGTATTTCTGCGCCGATCCAGAATGTTGGGACAAGGGCGGTGGTCAGGGGCCGGTGAGCGAGGCCGATCTGGAAATCGACCGGATGCTGACCGCCGAATTACGCGGGGCGCGCCCCGATTACGGTTGGCTGTCCGAGGAAACCGAGGACAACGCCGGCCGGCTGAATCATGAACGGGTATTTATCATTGATCCGATTGACGGCACGCGGGCGTTTATTGCGGGCCATGAAAATTTTTCGCATTCTTTGGCGATTGCGCAAAATGGTGTGGTGACGGCGGCGGTGGTTTATTTGCCGGTCAAGAAAATGATGTTTACCGCCCGTGCCGGTGGCGGGGCGTTTATGAATGGGGACCCGATCCGTCACAGCGGGCGTGACAGTGAAATCGGCGCGCGGATACTGGCGGCGGGATCACAGTTCAAGCCGGAATTCTGGAAGGGCACCCCGCCCCCGGTCGAACGCCACTTTCGTTCCTCGCTGGCCTATCGCCTGTGTCTGGTGGCGAATGGCCGCTTTGACGGCATGATTACCATGCGCCCTGCGTGGGAATGGGACATCGCGGCGGGGGATCTGATCGGGCAAGAGGCCGGTGCTAAAATCGGTGACAAACAAGGGAACAAGCCGCGCTACAACAATGCGGATCCCAAGGTAAACGGTCTGATCTCGGCCGCGCCGGCGGTTTACGACGGGTTGTTGGCGCGGTTGTGACCTTCACCCCCTTGCCTTCCCCGGCCAAACGCCTTATCTGACACAACGTCTTTTGATTCAGGAGCCATCCATGGCACGCACAAATCCATTGCAGTTTATGCAGCAGGTCCGGTCCGAAGTGGCCAAGGTTGTTTGGCCGTCGCGCCGCGAGACCATGATTACCACAGTGATGGTTTTCGTCATGGCCGCGATTTTCGCGATTTTCTTCTTTGGCGTGGATCAGGTCATTCAGGCAATTCTACGGGTAATTCTGAGTCTAGCCTCTTGAATTAAAGGCGTTTCCAGCGTACACGCACCCCATCCCAAAGCAAAAAGCGCGCAGCGATTCGGCATGCGCGCTTTGTTGTTGTCCGGACGAGATTGCGCAAGCGTCTGAAATTAAATGACTTTTGGCAGGTTTCTGCTGTGATAAAGGTGTCGGTCTAAATGGCGTTACGTTGGTACTCTGTTGCTGTTCTTTCGAACTTTGAGAAGAAAATCTCCGAAGCGATCTATGAGGCTGTGGAGCAAGAGGGCATGCAAGACGAGATCGTCGAAGTGCTTGTTCCTACCGAAGAGGTCATCGAGGTGCGCCGCGGCAAGAAGGTAACGGTCGAGCGCCGCTTTATGCCGGGCTATGTTCTGGTGCGTATGGATATGACGGAAAAGGGCTACCACCTGATTTCGAATATCAACCGTGTGACAGGTTTTCTGGGCCAGCCCGGCAAGCCGATCCCGATGCGTGACCGTGAAGTAGCTGCGCTTGTTAGCCAAGTAGAAGAGGGCGCGGAAAATCCGCGGACCCTGATTTCCTACGAGATTGGCGAAAATGTGAATGTAACCGATGGTCCGTTCGAGGGCTTCTCGGGGATGGTCGAGGATGTGGACGAGGAAAACGCCCGTCTGAAGGTGACCGTATCAATTTTTGGCCGCGCAACGCCGGTCGAACTCGAATACACACAGGTTTCTAAAATAACCTAGGTGTTGTGTCTTGTGGGAGGCGAGGGTCACGCGTGATCCGGACTGTACCACACCAAATATGATCCGGCAGGACGCGCCTGTGCGGATCGGAGTATAGGAGAGCCAAATGGCTAAAAAGATTGCTGGCACGATGAAGCTGCAAGTTAAAGCAGGCCAAGCCAACCCTTCACCCCCTGTTGGTCCCGCATTGGGTCAACGCGGCATCAACATTATGGAATTCTGTAAGGCGTTCAACGCCAAGACGCAGGATCTGGAGCCGGGCGCACCTTGCCCGACTGTGATCACCTATTATGTTGACAAGTCCTTCACCATGGACATCAAGACCCCGCCTGCGTCTTATTTTCTGCGCAAGGCTGCCAAGCTGAAATCCGGTGCAAAATTGCCGGGTCGTGAGATTGTGGGTTCTGTGACCGTGAAACAGGTCAAGGAAATCGCTGAAGCGAAGATGAAAGATCTGAACGCCAACGATATCGAAGCCGCGATGAAAATCATTTTGGGTTCTGCCCGTTCCATGGGCATTGAGGTGAAGTAATGGCTAAAGTTGGTAAAAGATACAAAGCGGCTAAAGAGGCCGTTACCGGCAAGGAAAACCTGTCCGTAGAAGAAGCTGTTGCACTGGTTAAAGCCAACGCAACGGCCAAATTCGACGAAACTGTTGATATTGCTTTGGTTTTGGGTGTTGACCCGCGTCATGCGGACCAGATGGTTCGCGGTGTTGTTTCCTTGCCGAATGGCACAGGGAAAACCGTACGTGTTGCCGTTTTTGCCCGTGATGCAAAAGCAGACGAAGCAACGGCTGCCGGTGCGGATATCGTTGGTGCCGAGGACCTGATGGAATCTATCCAGAACGGTAACCTTGATTTTGACCGTTGCATTGCAACCCCTGACATGATGCCGATCGTTGGACGTCTGGGCAAAATCCTTGGCCCACGTAATCTGATGCCGAACCCGCGTGTTGGTACAGTAACCATGGATGTTAAATCCGCTGTTGAAGCTGCCAAAGGCGGCGAAGTGCAGTTCAAGGCTGAAAAAGCCGGTGTTGTGCACGCAGGCGTTGGCAAGGCATCCTTTGACGAAGCCAAGCTGGTCGAGAACGTAAAATCCTTCATCGGTGCCGTTCAGAAGGCCAGGCCAACAGGTGCCAAAGGTGCCTACATGCAAAAGATCGCGCTGAGCTCCACTATGGGTCCGGGCGTGACAATTGATGTGGCTGGCGACATCAGCTAAAGAATTTGACCGGTCCTGAACGGGGCCGGTTGAAGCGGGCGGTGCAAGCCGCCCACACTGTCCAAGATAGCGGGTGCCGCAAGGCTTAATTACCTGCTTGAGACGGGGAACGAACAATAGCAACGGGGCAACCGGCCCTTGAGCGATTTGGGAGGGAACCGTAGTTAAGGACCCCTAGATGCCGGTAGGTGCAAGCCATGCCGGTAAATTCGAGCCGGGGGGCGTAAGCCTTCCATAAACTGGAGCAATACTGTGGATAGAGCCCAAAAAGAAGCAGTGGTCGATGAACTCGGTCAAATCTTCACGGACTCTGGTGTAGTGGTCGTAAGCCATTACGTCGGTCTGACAGTTGCAGAGATGCAGGATTACCGGGCGCGCATGCGCGAACTCGGCGGATCCGTACGCGTTGCCAAAAACAAGCTCGCCAAAATCGCTCTTGAGGGCACCCCATGCGCAGGCATCGCCGATCTTTTGACCGGCATGACTGTTTTTGCATATTCCGAAGATCCGGTTTCTGCGGCGAAAGCCACCGAAGCCTTTGCCAAGGACAACAAAAAGCTTGTCGTTCTTGGTGGTTCTATGGGTGAAAACCTTCTTGATCCAGCTGGTGTTAAAGCCGTTGCTGCCATGCCGTCGCGCGAGGAGCTTATTGCTTCTATCGTTGGCTGTATTGTGGCTCCTGCTTCCAACATTGCTGGCGCAATTGGCGCGCCTGCCTCCGACATTGCCGGAATTCTTTCGACAATCGAAGACAAGGCAGAGGCTGCGTAACTGAACTGCAAATGTAAGACCGGTGTATGGATTTTGAATACCGCATCGGACAACAGAACTAACTAAACGGAATATATCAAATGGCTGATATCAAAGCACTCGCTGAAAGCATCGTAGGTCTGACCCTGCTGGAAGCACAAGAACTGAAAACCCTTCTGAAAGACGAGTATGGCATCGAGCCTGCTGCCGGTGGCGCTGTAATGGTTGCTGCAGGTGGTGACGCCGGTGGCGCTGCTGCAGAAGAAAAAGACGAATTCGACGTCATTCTGAAATCTGCTGGTGACAAGAAAATCAATGTCATCAAAGAAGTCCGCGCCATCACTGGCCTGGGTCTGAAAGAAGCTAAAGCAATCGTAGACGCTGGTGGCAAAGCCATCAAAGAAGGCGCTACCAAAGCTGAAGCAGAAGAAATCAAAACCAAGCTGGAAGCAGCTGGTGCTGAAGTAGAACTGAAGTAATCAATTCCGGCGCATGCCGGTTTGTTACGGAAATACTGGCTGAACCCGCAAAGTATGTGGGTTCAGCCGCTCGCGTCTTTCCAGATGCCTTTGATGACAGGGTATTTTGAAAGACGCGGGTATTGGTTCGGGTGCCGGGGTATGGGAACTCTGGCAAGAATGGAACCAAACCCGCGAATGTGGCCAAGGCTGTCCGGTGCCCGACGGATGGAGGCGGTGAACATTATGAAAAGGTAAGACAAGCATGCCCCAAACGCATTCAGGTCAAAAACGTATCCGCCGGTATTACGGCCATATCCGCGAAGTGCTGGATATGCCTAATCTGATCGAAGTACAGAAACGGTCCTATGACCTGTTCCTGCGCTCTGGCGAATTGGAAATGCCCACCGATGGTGACGGCATCCAAGGTGTTTTCCAGTCGGTTTTCCCGATCAAGGATTTCAACGAAACATCGGTTCTGGAGTTCGTAAAATACGAGCTGGAAAAACCGAAATACGATGTTGAGGAATGTCAGCAACGCGACATGACCTATTCGGCACCGCTGAAGGTTACTCTGCGTTTGATCGTGTTTGATGTGGACGAGGACAC
Source organism: uncultured Paracoccaceae bacterium (assembly GCA_947311485.1). Taxonomy (GTDB): domain Bacteria; phylum Pseudomonadota; class Alphaproteobacteria; order Rhodobacterales; family Rhodobacteraceae; genus Amylibacter. Next base: position 10,084 of record CAMZLM010000153.1, on the reverse strand, counting down.
AGGTGCCCGTTCCGTGAAAGACATCAAAGAACAAGACGTCTTTATGGGCGACATGCCCTTGATGACCCACAACGGTACATTCGTTGTGAACGGGACTGAACGTGTGATCGTTTCCCAGATGCACCGTTCTCCCGGCGTGTTTTTTGATCACGACAAAGGCAAAACCCATTCTTCGGGCAAACTGCTGTTTGCGTCACGGATTATCCCGTATCGCGGGTCTTGGCTGGATTTCGAATTTGATGCCAAAGACATCGTTTTTGCGCGTATTGACCGTCGTCGCAAACTCCCCGTGACGACCTTGTTGTATTCCTTGGGCCTTACCCAGGAAGACATTTGTGAGGCTTATTACGACACCGTGAATTTCCGTCTGGACAAGAAGAAAAATGGTTGGGCAACCAAATTCTTCCCGGACCGTATCCGTGGTACAAAACCGACTTTTGATATCATTGACGCCAAATCTGGCGAAGTGATTGCGGAAGCCGGTAAAAAAGTCACACCGCGTACTGTTAAAAAGCTGATCGAAGAAGGCAAAGTCACCGAAATTCTGGTGCCTTTCGAGGAAATCGCAGGTCGTTTTGTGTCTCAGGACATCATCAACGAAGAAACCGGTGAAATCTGGGTCGAAGCTGGCGACGAGCTGACCTTTGAATACGACAAGGAAGGCAACGTTAACGGCGGCACCATTCAATTGCTGTTGGAAAACAACGCAACGGATATTCCGACACTGGACATCGACAATATCAATGTTGGTCCCTATATCCGCAACACCATGGCCGTGGATAAAAACCATGGTCGCGATACGGCGCTGATGGATATCTACCGCGTTATGCGCCCGGGTGAACCGCCCACGGTTGACGCGGCATCCGCATTGTTTGACACGCTGTTCTTTGACAAAGACCGTTACGATCTGTCGGCTGTGGGTCGTGTGAAAATGAACATGCGTTTGCAACTGGACGCAGAAGACACCCAACGTACCCTGCGCAAAGAAGACATCATCGCTGTTATCAAGGCGTTGGTTGAACTGCGCGACGGCAAGGGCAACATTGACGACATCGACCACCTTGGCAACCGTCGTGTGCGTTCCGTTGGCGAGCTGATGGAAAACCAGTACCGTGTTGGCCTGCTGCGGATGGAGCGCGCGATCAAAGAACGCATGAGCAGTGTTGAAATCGACACCATCATGCCGCAAGATTTGATCAACGCCAAACCGGCCGCTGCTGCGGTACGTGAATTCTTCGGTTCCTCGCAGCTGTCACAGTTCATGGACCAAACCAATCCGCTGTCGGAAGTTACCCACAAACGTCGCTTGTCTGCGCTTGGGCCTGGCGGTCTGACCCGCGAACGTGCCGGCTTTGAGGTGCGCGATGTGCATCCAACCCACTATGGTCGCATGTGTCCGATTGAAACGCCGGAGGGGCCGAACATTGGTCTGATCAACTCGTTGGCGACATTTGCCCGTGTGAACAAATACGGTTTCATCGAAACACCCTATCGTCGGGTTGATGATTCGGTTGTGACCGACGAAGTGACCTACATGTCTGCCACCGAAGAAATGCGTTATACTGTGGCGCAGGCCAACGCGACGCTGGATGAAAACGGCAAGTTCGTGAATGATCTGGCTTCCTCGCGGAAATCGGGCGAATATACGCTGACTGCGCCGGAAAACATCGATTATATCGACGTTTCCCCGAAACAGCTGGTGTCTGTTGCGGCCTCGCTGATTCCTTTCCTTGAAAACGACGACGCCAACCGCGCCTTGATGGGATCGAACATGATGCGTCAGGCGGTGCCTTTGGTCAAAGCCGAAGCACCATTTGTCGGTACCGGCATCGAGGAAATTGTTGCCCGGGATTCCGGCGCTGCAATTACCGCGCGCCGTGGCGGGATTATCGATCAGGTTGACGCGATGCGCATCGTTGTGCGTGCCACCGAAGACTTGATGCCGGGGGATCCGGGCGTTGATATTTACCGTTTGCGTAAATTCCAGCGGTCGAACCAGAACACCTGCATCAACCAGCGTCCGCTGGTTAAGGTGGGGGATCGCGTATCCAAAGGCGAAGTTGTTGCCGATGGTCCATCGACCGATATTGGTGAATTGGCCTTGGGCAAAAACATCCTCGTGGCGTTTATGCCGTGGAATGGCTACAACTACGAAGACTCGATCCTGATCTCTGAACGCATCGTGAAAGAAGATGTGTTCACCTCGATCCACATTGAAGAATTCGAAGTTGCTGCTCGTGATACAAAACTCGGCCCAGAGGAAATCACCCGTGATATTCCAAACGTAGGCGAAGAAGCCCTGCGTAATCTGGACGAAGCAGGCATTGTTTACATCGGTGCCGAAGTTGGCCCTGCGGATATTCTGGTCGGGAAAATCACCCCCAAAGGTGAAAGCCCGATGACGCCGGAAGAAAAGCTGTTGCGCGCGATCTTTGGTGAAAAGGCATCGGACGTACGCGATACATCCTTGCGCCTGCCGCCGGGGGATTACGGTACTGTGGTCGAGGTCCGCGTCTTTAACCGCCATGGTGTGGAAAAAGACGAGCGCGCCTTGCAGATTGAACGTGAAGAAGTCGAGCGCCTGTCACGTGACCGTGACGATGAAATGGGCATTCTGGACCGTAACATCTATGCGCGTCTGAAATCGAACCTGTTGGGTAAGGTTGCCGTCAAAGGCCCCAAAGGCGTGCGTTCCGGCACTGAAATCACTGAAGACCTGCTCGACAGCCTGTCGCGTGGTCAGTGGTGGCAGCTGGCAATCGAAGACGAGGCTGGCTCGACCGAAATCGAGGCTCTGAATACTCAGTATGAAATCCAGAAGAAAGCTCTGGAAGCGCGCTTTGAAGACAAGGTCGACAAAGTCCGTCGTGGTGATGATTTGCCGCCGGGTGTGATGAAGATGGTCAAAGTATTCATCGCGGTGAAGCGCAAGCTGCAGCCGGGTGATAAAATGGCCGGTCGTCACGGGAACAAAGGTGTTATCTCGCGGGTTGTTCCGCAAGAGGACATGCCCTTCCTTGCCGACGGGACACCGGTTGATTTCTGTCTGAACCCGCTGGGTGTGCCATCGCGTATGAACGTTGGTCAGATCCTTGAAACCCATATGGGTTGGGCCGCGCGCGGTCTGGGCGAGAGCATCGGCGAAGCGCTGAAGGAATACCGTCGTTCCGGCGATATGACTCCGGTTCAGGAAGCCATGCGCCATGCCTATGGTGATACAGTGTACGAACAGGCACTTTCGGAAATGTCTCAGGATGAATTCCTCGAGGCAGCCGGCAATGTGACCAAGGGCGTACCTATCGCGACTCCGGTTTTTGACGGCGCAAAAGAAGAAGATGTCAACGATGCGCTGAAACGTGCGGGTTTTGAAACATCGGCACAATCGGTTCTGTTTGATGGCCGTACAGGTGAACAATTCGCCCGTCCGGTGACTGTAGGTATGAAATACCTGCTCAAACTGCACCACTTGGTTGATGATAAAATCCACGCCCGTTCGACCGGTCCTTATTCGCTTGTCACACAGCAACCGCTGGGTGGTAAGGCGCAGTTCGGTGGTCAGCGCTTTGGGGAAATGGAAGTCTGGGCTCTGGAAGCTTACGGTGCCGCTTACACCTTGCAGGAAATGCTGACGGTGAAATCGGATGACGTGGCAGGCCGGACCAAGGTCTATGAAAGCATCGTCAAAGGGGATGACAACTTTGAAGCCGGGGTTCCGGAATCATTCAACGTTCTCATCAAAGAAATCCGCTCACTCGGTTTGAATATCGAGTTGCTGGACGCGGAAACCGAATAGGGCGCTCGCGCCCTGTTCCCTAGGAAATCGAGATGAGGATCATAAAATGAACCAAGAAATCACGAACAACCCGTTCAACCCCGTCCAGGCACCGCGGACCTTTGACGAAATCAAGATCTCTCTGGCATCGCCAGAGCGGATCCTGAGCTGGTCATTTGGCGAGATCAAGAAGCCTGAAACCATCAACTACCGGACGTTCAAACCAGAACGCGACGGTTTGTTCTGCGCGCGTATCTTTGGCCCGATCAAAGATTACGAATGTCTGTGCGGCAAATACAAGCGGATGAAATACCGCGGTGTGACCTGCGAGAAATGCGGTGTTGAAGTTACGCTTCAAAAGGTTCGCCGCGAACGCATGGGCCACATCGAACTGGCTGCGCCTGTTGCGCATATCTGGTTCCTGAAATCCTTGCCAAGCCGCATTGGCCTGATGCTGGACATGACCCTGCGCGAGCTGGAACGTGTGCTGTATTTTGAACAATATGTGGTGATCGAGCCGGGCCTGACGGACCTGAACTATGGTCAGATGATGAACGAGGAAGAATTCCTCGACGCACAGGATGTTTACGGCGAAGACGCGTTTAACGCGGGTATCGGTGCCGAAGCCATCCGTGAAATGCTGTCCAACATCGACCTTGAGGCAGAAGCCGAACAGCTGCGCGCCGATCTGGCCGAAGCAACCGGCGAGCTGAAACCGAAAAAGATCATCAAGCGCCTGAAAGTGGTCGAAAGCTTTCTGGAATCAGGTAACCGTCCGGAATGGATGATCCTGACTGTTGTTCCTGTGATCCCGCCAGAATTGCGCCCGCTGGTGCCGCTGGATGGTGGTCGTTTCGCGACATCTGATCTGAATGATCTGTACCGTCGTGTGATCAACCGGAACAACCGTTTGAAACGTCTGATCGAACTGCGTGCGCCGGATATCATCGTGCGCAACGAAAAACGGATGTTGCAGGAATCTGTGGATGCGTTGTTTGACAATGGCCGTCGTGGCCGTGTGATTACAGGGGCCAACAAGCGCCCGCTGAAATCGCTGTCGGATATGCTCAAGGGTAAACAGGGTCGTTTCCGTCAAAACCTTTTGGGTAAACGCGTTGACTTCTCTGGTCGTTCGGTGATTGTGACCGGCCCGACCTTGATGTTGCATCAATGTGGCCTGCCGAAAAAGATGGCACTGGAGCTGTTCAAACCGTTCATCTATTCCCGACTGGAGGCCAAAGGCCTGTCGTCAACGGTGAAACAGGCCAAAAAGATCGTGGAGAAGGAACGCCCCGAGGTTTGGGACATTCTGGAAGAAGTGATCCGTGAACACCCTGTGCTGTTGAACCGTGCGCCGACCTTGCACCGTTTGGGCATTCAGGCGTTTGAACCTGTTCTGATCGAAGGCAAAGCCATTCAGCTGCACCCGCTGGTGTGTTCCGCATTTAATGCCGATTTTGACGGCGACCAAATGGCGGTTCACGTTCCGCTGAGCCTCGAGGCTCAGCTCGAAGCGCGTGTTCTGATGATGTCGACGAACAACGTTCTGTCGCCCTCTAACGGTAAACCGATCATTGTTCCGTCGCAGGATATGATTTTGGGCCTGTACTACATTACCATGGCACGCCAAGGCCTGAAGGGTGAGGGAATGGTTTTCTCTGGTCCACAGGAAGTTGAGCATGCTTTGGAAGAAGGTCTGGTTCATCTGCATTCGAAAATCGTTTGCCGGATGGAACAGGTTGATGATGAAGGCAACACAATCTGGGTGCGGTTTGACACCACACCGGGTCGTGTGCGTTTGGGCACCAAACTGCCTTTGAATGCCAAGGCTCCGTTTGATGTGGTCAACCGGCTGTTGCGGAAATCCGAAGTCGGCGAAGTCATTGACATTGTTTACCGTTATTGCGGTCAAAAAGAGTCGGTTATCTTCTGTGACCAGATCATGACACTGGGCTTTCAGGAAGCGTTCAAAGCCGGGATTTCCTTTGGTAAGGACGACATGGTCATTCCTGACAACAAATGGGCGATCGTCAATGATACCCGTGAAAATGTTAAGGAATTCGAACAACAGTATCTGGACGGTCTGATTACCCAGGGCGAGAAATACAACAAAGTTGTTGATAGCTGGTCCAAGTGTTCCGATGCGGTTGCGGATGCGATGATGTCGGAAATGTCGGCGATCAAACATGCCGAGGATGGTTCCGAAATGGAACCGAACTCTGTTTACATGATGGCCCACTCCGGGGCGCGTGGTTCCCCGGCCCAGATGAAACAGCTGGGCGGGATGCGTGGTCTGATGGCCAAGCCGAACGGCGAGATTATCGAAACGCCGATTATCTCCAACTTTAAAGAAGGCCTGACCGTGCTGGAATACTTCAACTCTACCCACGGGGCACGTAAGGGCCTTGCGGATACGGCGTTGAAAACAGCGAACTCCGGTTATCTGACCCGTCGTCTGGTGGATGTTGCGCAGGATTGTATCGTGCGTGAAATGGACTGTGGCACGGATCGAGGCATCACTGCCAAGGCCGCTGTCAACGACGGCGAAATCGTCGCCAGCCTGTCCGAGCGTCTGCTGGGTCGTGTCACCAACGAAGATGTAACCCACCCGGCAACGGGCGAGGTCATCTGCGAACGGGGCACCCTGATTGATGAACATATGGCCGATGCAATCGATGTGGCTGATGTGGCTACGGTGCAAATCCGTTCGCCACTGACCTGTGAAGCCGAAGATGGTATCTGTGCCACGTGTTACGGCCGCGATTTGGCGCGGGGCAGCATGGTGAACCCGGGTGAATCCGTGGGTATCATCGCGGCGCAGTCCATTGGCGAACCGGGCACACAGCTGACCATGCGGACATTCCACATTGGCGGTATTGCGCAGGGTGGTCAGCAGTCGTTCCAGGAAGCATCGCAAGACGGTAAAATCGACCTGCGTAATGCAGTTATTCTGGAAAACCGGGACGGCGAAATGGTCGTCATGAACCGGAATACGGAATTGGCTGTGATTGACGAAAACGGGATCGAACGCGCGTCTTACAAGCTGGGCTACGGTACCAAAGTGACCGTGAAAGACGGCCAGAAAGTCAGCCGTGGCGACAAGATGTTTGAATGGGATCCTTATACCCTGCCAATCATCGCTGAAAAAGGCGGCACAATTAAGTTTGTTGACCTCGTGTCCGGTATTTCCGTGCGTGATGAAACCGACAGTGCCACCGGCATCAGCCAGAAAATCGTTTCCGATTGGCGCTCTGCAGCCAAAGGTGGCGATCTGAAGCCCGAAGTGATCGTCATGGACAAAGACGGTGAACCGGTTCGCAATGATACTGGTAACCCTGTGGCTTATGCTATGTCCGTGGATGCGATTTTGTCGGTTGAAGACGGCCAGGAAATCCTGCCCGGCGACGTTGTCGCGCGTATTCCGCGTGAAGGTGCAAAAACCAAGGACATCACCGGTGGTCTGCCGCGTGTTGCCGAACTGTTCGAAGCCCGTCGTCCCAAAGACCACGCGATCATCGCCGAAATCGATGGGTACGTGCGCTATGGCCGCGATTACAAGAACAAACGTCGTATCAGCATCGAACCGGCTGACGAGGCTTTGGAACCTGTGGAATACATGGTACCAAAAGGGCGTCACATTCCTGTTCAAGAAGGTGATTTCATCCAGAAGGGTGAATACATCATGGACGGAAATCCGGCACCGCACGACATCCTGAACATTCTGGGTGTCGAGGCGCTGGCCGATTACATGGTGGACGAAGTTCAGGATGTGTATCGACTGCAGGGCGTGAAGATCAACGATAAACACATCGAAGTGATCGTGCGCCAGATGTTGCAGAAATGGGAAATCACCCATTCCGGCGGTACAACATTGCTGAAAGGCGAACAGGTCGATAAGGCCGAGTTTGACGAGATCAATGCCAAGGCCATGGCCGATGGTCGCGACCCTGCCAAAGGTGGCCCAATTCTATTGGGTATCACCAAGGCATCCTTGCAGACACGGTCGTTTATCTCTGCGGCATCGTTCCAGGAAACCACGCGGGTTCTGACCGAAGCATCGGTGCAGGGCAAACGTGACAAGCTGATCGGTCTTAAGGAAAACGTCATCGTGGGTCGTTTGATCCCGGCGGGGACTGGCGGGGCGACCCACCAGATCAAGAAGATCGCAGCGGATCGTGATGCCAAAGTGATCGAGGAAAATCGTGCAGAGGCAGAAGCAGCCGCAGCATTGATGGCCCCGACCGACATGGACAGCACCACGGATCCGATGGCGGCCTTTGAGGATACCGGCGATGTGATGGGCGAAGATCTCGGCGTGGGCTTTGGCTCTGGCGGGGATGGCACCGAACAACCGATGTAAGTTATTTTCATTATAATATTAGGCCTCGCAGGTTTCTGCGGGGCCTTTTTGTTTAGTGCAAGGGAAGTTTTTTGCCCTAACGCGCTGAATAGCGCGTAAACTCATGTAAGGATGTTCAGGATTACCAAGGTATAGAGCATGGCACAGAAAAACCAAATTGTCGGCTTGGTCCGGTTTTCCTATATTTCCAAGGGCGGTTTCGCCCATAGTCATGATCCGCAAAACGACCAAGAGCGGATGATTTTTGACGCGGATCGGATGGAGCGTCGGTTTAACCTGTTTGAAAAGCTGACGATGCGGTCTTTGCTGGCACAGACGGATCAGGATTTCCGCTGTATTTTCCTGATAAGCAAAAGCATCCCGTCAGAATACCGCATGCGATTGGAAATGCTGGTGGCTCCGCTTCAGGGGGCGGTGGTGATGCAGAAGCCGTTCATGCCCCAATTCCGCGCAATTCGGTCTTGCTATGATGCGTTGCGGGATGAAATGCACCCGTATTTTACGACTTTTCGGTTGGATGATGACGACATGCTGGATGCCGGTTTCATTCAACGCCTGCGTTGTTTGGCGGTGCCGGCTGCACGGGTTAAGGATGATGGCGAACCGGTTGTTCTAGCCTTTAACAAAGGTCTGTATCTGGAAATAACAAAGGGCGGAAACCGAATTTTTGACGCTTGCGAACGTACGCCATTGTCGGTGGGGACAGCGATGATTACAAAAACCGGTAATTGTGGGAAAAATATATATTCCCGAAATCACCGTAAATTACCGGCATTTTTCAATACCTTCTCGGAGGTTAGCGAGCCTGCGTGGTTGCGGACAATCCATCGGGACAATGATTCGATCCCGGAATTCACCGGCAATAAAGAAGAACACACCGATGCCGAAATAGATATCCAACTGCGCGACAGTTTCCGGATCAGTCGCGCAGAACTGATGAATGTCCGGCCCTAAAATTCGACACCGATCTGGGCCTTGATTCCGGATCGGAACGGGTGTTTTACCAGCTCCATTTCCGTGACCAGATCAGAAATTTCAATAAGTTCGTCTTTCGCATTGCGTCCGGTTAACACCACATGGGTCATTTCCGGTTTTTCGGTTGCCAGAAATTCGACAACCTCATTGATGTCGACATAGCCGTAACGGATTGCGATGTTAATTTCATCGAGCAGCACCATTTTGTGACTTTCGTCCCTGATCAGGTCTTTGGCCTTGGCCCAGGCGGCCTGCGCCATTTCGGTGTCGCGGGTTTTATCCTGCGTTTCCCAGGTGAAGCCCTCGCCCATAGTATGAAAACTGCAAATATCGGTGAATTTTGCCAAGATCAAATCGCGTTCGCCAGTGGACATGCCGCCTTTGATAAACTGGACCACGCCGCATTTCATGTCGTGGGCAATACAGCGGAAAATCATGCCAAAGGCAGCAGAGCTTTTGCCCTTGCCCTTGCCTGTGTGCACGATCACCAACCCCTTTTTATCGGTCTTGGTGGCCATAATTTTATCGCGTGCGGCCTTTTTCTTGGCCATTTTCATGGCGTGGCGGTCGGTATCTTCGGTCATGGCTGTGCTCCTTTAGGAAGGGTTCAGAATGGCGGGTAATCCGGTTTGATGCAAGAGGGCAGGCGACATCTGCTTTTGGTTTTGCGACAAAATAAAATCGCGGTATAGTGGTGACATTTTCAGAAAGGATATAACCATGCCAACCTATAATGATTTACGCCCCCAAAGTGATTTTGATCTTCGCGATTATGCGCGTGTGTTTCCGGAACTGGATAATATAGCACGATTGCGCATTATTGAAAATCTTGTGCGGCTCAAAGGGGGATTGCAAACGATTCCAACTCGTAAAACCGATCAAAACCTTTTGGTGGCCAGTTGGAATATCAAGGAATTTGGGCATACCAGGCAACGGTTGCCCGAGGCCTATTTTTACATTGCCGAAATTCTGGAACG
>CAMZLM010000152.1 GCA_947311485.1 uncultured Paracoccaceae bacterium | reverse complement strand
TTCGTGGACCGGAACTGTGTCATCATGGGCAATTTCAATTCCACCTCGCCGCTGATCTGGGACGGGGTTTCCACCCGCGGTATCCGCGCCTATGCCGCCGCCAATCAAGGTTCGATCCATCTGCCGTTCCTGCTCGGCGGGGCGGTGGCCCCTCTGACCATGGCCGGGGCGATTGCGCAAAATCTGGCCGAAACCATGGTCGGCTGCGCTCTGACCCAACTGGTGCGCCCGGGGGCACCTACCGTTCTGGGTTCCTTTCTTGTGACGCTGGCGATGCGCTCTGGATCGCCCACATTCGGCACGCCGGAACCCGCAACGGGCAGCCTTGTGATGGGGCAACTGGCGCGGCGACTGAACCTGCCTTTGCGCAATGCAGGCGGCTTTACCACCTCCAAACTTCCCGACGGGCAGGCGATGCAACAAAGCATGATGTCGATGATGTCCGCCATTCAAAGCGGCGGCAACTACATCCTGCATTCCGCCGGTTTTCTGGACGGGTTATTGTCGATGTCCTACGAGAAATTCATCATGGACACAGATGTGTGCGGCGCGCTGCATGCCTATCTGAACGGGGTCGAGGTGAATGACGACACGCTGGGCTTTGACGCGTTGGCCGAAAAAGGCCCCGGCGAACATTTATTCGGCTGCGACCACACCATGCGCCACTATAAAACCGCCTATTGGGACAGCGGCTTTACCGATGATCAAACCTTCGAAACATGGTCCGAATCCGGCAGCGAAGACGGCATGATCCGCGCCAACCGCCAGTGGAAAAAACAACTCGCCAACTATCAGGCCCCGCCGCTGGATGTCGCCAAGGACGATGCCCTGAAAGAATTCATTGCCAAGAAAAAGGCATCCATGGAAGATGCATGGTATTAAAGGAGCCAAACCAATGTCCAATGATCCTCTGTTACAGCCCTATCAATTAAAACACCTGACCCTGAAAAACCGGATCATGACCACCAGTCACGAACCCGCCTACCCCGAAGACGGCATGCCCAAGGACCGGTATCGCGCCTATCACGCAGAACGCGCCAAGGCGGGGATAGCTTTGGCCATGACCGCCGGTTCTGCCGCTGTTTCCCGCGACAGCCCGCCGGTGTTCAACAACATTCTTGCCTACAAGGACGAGGTCGTACCGTGGGTCCAGAACCTGACCGATGCCTGCCACGAACACGGGGCTGCGGTAATGATCCAGTTGACCCATCTGGGGCGGCGCACCCGCTGGGACAAGGGCGACTGGCTCCCCGCCGTCACCCCGTCGCACAATCGCGAACCATCGCATCGGGCCTTTGTCAAGAAAATCGAGGACTGGGACATCGCCCGCATCATCACCGATTACGCCGACGCCGCCGAACGGATGCAGGCCGGTGGTATGGACGGGATCGAGCTTGAGGTGTTCGGCCATTTGATGGACCAGTTCATCTCGCCACTGACCAACACGCTAGAGGCCCCCTATGGCGGATCCATGGAAAACCGGATGCGGTTTTCCATGGACGTTCTGCGCGCCATCCGCAAACGGGTCGGGGATGACTTCATCGTCGGCATACGCTTTACCGTGGACGAGGATCAGGCCGGTGGTACCACATTCGAGGACGGGATCACCGTCTGCAACACATGGCGCGACAGCGGCATGGTGGATTTCCTGAACGTCATTCGCGGGCGCATCCATACCGATCCGGCGATGACCGATGTAATCCCCGTGCAAGGCATGAAAAACGCCCCGCATCTGGATTTTGCCGGATCGGTGCGCACCGCCACCGGCCTGCCCACCTTTCACGCCGCCAAAATCCCCGATGTGGCCACGGCCCGCCACGCGGTTTCCGCCGGTTTGCTGACATGGTCGGCATGACCCGCGCCCATATGGCCGACCCGCATATCGTGCGAAAAATCATCGAAGGCCGCGAAGACGATATCCGCCCCTGCGTCGGGGCCACCTATTGTCTGGACCGCATCTATGGCGCGGGCGAGGCCCTGTGCATGCATAACGCCGCCACGGGGCGCGAATTGACCATGCCACATGATATTTCACCGGCCAAGACACCCAAGAACGTGGTGATCGTTGGCGCGGGCCCCGCCGGTCTGGAAGCTGCGCGCGTGGCCGCCGAGCGCGGGCACAAGGTAACCGTGCTCGAGGCTGCTGCCGATCCGGGCGGACAAATCCGCCTGACCGCGCAATCCCCGCGCCGCCGTGAAATGATCAGCATCATTGACTGGCGTATGTCCCAATGTGCCGCGCGTGATGTGGACTTCCGGTTCAACACATGGGCCGAAACCGACGACATCACCGCCCTGTCCCCCGATGTGGTGATCATCGCCACAGGGGGGCTGCCCGATACTGCGGTTCTGGAAACTGGCAATGATCTGGTGGTGTCCAGCTGGGACATCATCGCGGGCGACGTGAAACCGGGGCAAAACGTGCTGATCTATGACGATGCCGGTGACCATCCGGCCCTGCAAGCCGCCGAAATCATCGCCAACAGCGGCGCACAAGTGGAAATCATGACACCCGACCGCAGTTTTTCGCCCGAGGTCATGGCAATGAACCTGGTCCCCTACATGCGCGCGCTTCAGGACAAAAACGCCACGTTCACCGTTACCCGCCGCCTGATGGATGTGGAACGCGACGGTAACCGCCTGCGCGCCATCATCGGCACCGATTACAGCGATTACCGCAGCACAGCCACCTATGACCAGATCGTGGTGAACCACGGCACGCTGCCGCTGGATGATCTGTACTTTGCCCTGAAACCGTCCTCACGCAATCTGGGCGAGGTCGATTACAACGCGCTGATCGCAGGCCAGCCGCAAACCATCACCACCAATCCC
>CAMZLM010000151.1 GCA_947311485.1 uncultured Paracoccaceae bacterium | reverse complement strand
GCGTTCATCCAAGCCCACAACGAGAACCCCAAACCCTACAAATGGGTCAAATCCGCCGACGAAATCCTCGCATCCGTGAAACGGTTCTGCCACAAAACACAGCAAAACCTATGTGACGAACTTTAGATTCGGGTGACTAGGCAATTGCAGCCCAGATCAATCCTGCAACCAGCGCCCCGACAAAGGCAAACCCGACATAGGCGGCAAAAACCTTGGGCTTCACCAACGCCCAAACCGCCACGGCAGAGGGAATGCAGACCACTGACCCCGCCATGATGAAGCTCATCGCCGCCCCGGGCGACATGCCCTGTTCCAGCAATCCGGCAATCAGCGGGGCCGCGGCATAACCGTTCAGATAGGCCGGTGCCCCGACCAACGCCCCCAGAAAAATAGGTTGGAAGCCGGTCCCGCCGAGCACATTCACGATCCAGTCAGACGGCATGAAACGGGTCATCAACACCTCGATCGTATAGGCCAATGTCATCCATTTCAGCAGGAAAAACGCATTTTCAAGGGCGGTTTTGGTGAAGGTTCGAACCCGCGTGCTATCCCGCCAAAATGACCAGACAGGGGCTGCATCAAACGGGTTTTTGCTGGAACAACATCCGCTTGAACAGCTTGGTGCGGCTTTGCTGCGCAACGGGTCGGCAAAGGATGGCAACCGTTCCAGTGCCATCATACCCAAGCCCCCGAAGAGCCCGAATCCTACCGCGAAAACCGTCTTGGCAATGGCGAAATCCAGCCCGAGCGCGCTCATGGTAATCACAAACATCGGTGGGTCCATAATCGGTGACGCCAGCCAAAACGCCATTACTGCCGACAATGGCACCCCCATCGCGAGCAAAGCGGCGATAAACGGAATCACTTCGCAAGAGCAAAACGGGGCCAGCCCGCCAACCATCGCTGCCAGCACGATCATGCGCAGCGGATGGCCGGTAAATGCGCGTGCCACCAGCCCTTCGGCACTGGTGGCCTTGAGGTAAGCCACCAGAAAAACCGCAAACGCGATAAAAATGCCGGTGTGTCCCAGCGCCCCTGCAATATCACTCAAAATGGCACTAAACTGGTCGGGAGCCAAAATACCGGCTCCGGCCAGAAGCAATGCGATGGTCAAAAGCACCCGATCCAGACGAATGCTTTTTTTGCTGTGCCCGTGATCGTGGCTATGGGCGGTGTGGTCAGTCATGGTGATGCTCGCTGTGATCGGTGTCTGCGCAACAATGGCGCAGAAGATAGGAAGAAAGCGCTTCGGCCATGTCATAGGCCACGGCGGCGCAGATGGTGGATCTGCCCTGTTTGGCCTGCGTCACCAACCCTGCATGGGTCAGAAAGCGCAAATGATGGGTAAGGGTTGAACCGCTGATGCCGGAACGTTCGCCCAGCGCGCCTATGCTCAACCCTTTTGGTCCCGCACGCACCAGTGTTTGCAATACGCCAAGGCGTTGTTCGGAGCCAAGAGCGGCAAAGGCCTGGGCGGCGTCTTCGACAGACAGTATTTTAGGAGTCGCATGTTTCATGCTGCTACATTTCTAATATTATCGAAATAAAGTCAAGCAACCAGCCTGTCGCATCGGAAAACCCGGGCGTGGGTGGCGGCCACAGTTCCATGTGGCGCGACCATTGGCCCCCTGTTCCCCTCTTGCCACATGGCTTCGGGGGCAATACGGGTTGTGTCAAGAAGCCATGGTCGAATGCGGTATGGCTGCCTGTCCTGCGCAGGATGTACTAAAGGAATGACATAATGACGATTTTGGATCAGGCCCATGGGGTCATGCAAGACAACCCGGATGACGAGGCTGCCCGCCTGAAGTTCTATGAACGCTTGATTAGCTCACAGCTCTACATGGCGCTGGAAGAGGAACCCGAAGGCGATACGTTAAAGCCGCTGTTTATCCCGCTAGAGGAAATTACCTATGCGCTGGTGTTTGATACCCAGGGTCGTATGGGCGAATTCACCAAAGAACCAACGGCCTATGCCGCCATGTCGGGCCGCAAGATTGTGGAAATGTTTGCAGGGCAGGGGATCGGGCTGGCCTTTAATATGGCGGTGGCCCCCTCTGCGATTCTGATTCCGGCAGAGGCCGTGGATTGGCTTTCCGGTATGCTCGGGCAGAATGTGGACCAACAAGAGGCCCGCCCCGTGGCCCTGCACCCGCCTGTGAATATGTCCGAGCGTCTGGTTGGCGCGATTGATGCGAAACTTGCGGCAATGATCGGTATGGCCAAACGCGCCTATCTGGGTGAAATGGAATATGACAATCGCCCCCGCACCCCGATTCTGGCGTTTGTGGATGCCCCCGAAGATGCCCAGCCCCAAATGGCCGCCGCGATTGGCGAGGCCGTTTCCTTTACTGGTGACAAAGACGCCGCTGTGGACGTTGTGTTCCTGACCAGCGATAGCGATGTTCTGGAACAGTTTGACAACGTGACCCTGCGTCTGGACCTGCCACAATTTCCGGAAGCCAAAGAACAAGCCGCGCCCAAAGCCCCGGGCAGTGATCCGGAAAACCCCCCGATCCTGAAATAGCCGACCAACGCGAAAACTAGATGAATTTATAGCCGAAGCGGCTTATGTCCTGAGCGAAGATGTCTCCGATCAGGTGATGTGTTTCTGCTGTGTAATAGGACTGGTATTCTGGCCTGCGTTCTGAACGGTTTTCATGGGGGAATGCAGGCAGGTTGAGGCCGGTTGCCTCTTCTAGTTTTGGGATGTCTTCCGACAGGTGTTCCAGCCGGAGGTGCAGGTTACAGCGATCTATGGCCTTTAGATCCTCTGTATACCGGGCCGAAACATCGTTGCGCAGCGCGGTTTGTGTCCCTGTATCGGCAAGGAACGCGTTGAAGTCCATTTTTTTTGCGGTTGTCACTGCCGGATGATTGAATTTTTGTTGCCGCAGCCAGTGGTAATAGCTGACCATCCGGTCCCAAGGGTTTCGCACGAGGGTAAATACACAATATTCCTCGATCTGCGTCTGATCTACCAAACCATAAATATCGCGCAGGCGGGAATGTTTCCACAGCCGGCCGCTGGTTTGCACATCTTTCACCCGTTTACGCCGCTTGCGGGCCTTGGGGGTGTCACCCAGCATGATGTCGTCTTTCATCGCCTTTGATTCCAGCGCCAGCGCCAGTGATGTGCCGCCGGTTTTGGGGATGTGGATAAAGATATATTTGCGACCGTGGGAAATTATCATGTGCACAGTCTATGCACCAATTCCATCGCTTGCAATTTGAATAAGCTTTTGCAAATGTTTGTAAAAGAAAATTGGGGGCTGATCATGGCAAAAATGGCAAACGAAACCGGACTGGACAAAAATGCGGCGAACTTTGTGCCGCTGACGCCGCTATCGCACCTGATCCGGGCGCGTGATGTTTTTGGGGATCAAGAGGCGCTGGTTTATGGGCCTATCCGCCGCACATGGGCAGAGTTCCACGAGCGGGCTACCCGGCTTGCTTCCGGCCTGTGTGCATTGGGTGTTCAACCCGGTGATGTGGTGTCCAGCATTCTGCCCAACATTCCTGCCGCAGCAGAGGCCCATTTTGGTGTGCCGCTGATCGGGGCGGTTCTGAATGCGATTAACACCCGTCTGGATGTGGATACGGTGGCCTATATTTTTGAACATGCCGAAACCAGTGTGGTGCTGGTGGATAGCCAATTTCTGAGCCTTGCGGAGGATGCCAAGAAACAATCCGGTAGGGATCTGAAAATTATCGAAGTTCCGGATGACAGCGCTGGTTTTCCGGC
The DNA here is from genome assembly GCA_947311485.1 of uncultured Paracoccaceae bacterium. Classification (GTDB taxonomy): domain Bacteria; phylum Pseudomonadota; class Alphaproteobacteria; order Rhodobacterales; family Rhodobacteraceae; genus Amylibacter. The sequence goes on along the minus strand of CAMZLM010000151.1, from coordinate 2,494 downwards.
CAGTGGTCGTTATCCGTGCTATGAGGATTTGATTGCGCAGGGTGATCCGGCGATGGAATGGTATATGCCCGATGACGAGTGGCAGGCGATTTCCCTTAACTACACTTCCGGCACGACGGGGCGCCCCAAAGGGGTAGTCTACCATCATCGCGGCGCGTATCTGAATACAATGGGCACGGCGATCAGCTGGGAAATGTCCTTGCGTCCGCGTTTGCTGACCATTGTGCCCCTGTTTCACTGTAATGGCTGGTGCCATACATGGATGATGCCGTTACTGGGGGGGACTATTATTTGCTGTCGCGATATCAGCGCCAAGGCGATTTTCGATGCAATCGAGACTGAAAAAATCACCCATTTTGGCGGAGCACCAATTGTGCTGAACATGCTTGTGAATGCAACGGAGGCGGAAAAGAAGCCCTTTGACCACCGGATTCGCGTGTTTACAGCCGGGGCCGCGCCCTCTGCTGCGACGATCAAGGGCACCGAGGCGCTGGGCTTTACGGTGATGCAGGTTTATGGGCTGACCGAAACCTATGGCCATGCTTCTGAATGTCTCGAACAACCGGCGTGGAATGTGGAACCGGCCGAGGAGCGCTATCGCCATATGTCCCGCATCGGGGTGCGCCAGCCAATGGTCGAGGATATTGATGTCGTGGATATGGACAGCCGCAAACCGGTTCCACAAGACGGGAAAACTGTGGGCGAGGTGATCCTGCGGGGCAATACGGTGATGAAGGGGTATTACAAAAACCCCGAAGCCACGGCGGAGGCTTTTTCCGGCGGGGCGTTTCGTTCCGGCGATATTGCTGTACGTCATCCGGATGGCTATATCCAGATCACTGACCGGCTTAAGGATATCATCATTTCCGGCGGGGAAAATATTTCCACGATCGAGGTCGAAAGCGCGCTGATGGCGCATGATGCGGTCAACCTCTGCGCCGTGGTGGCGCGGCCGGATGAAAAATGGGGTGAAACTCCCTGTGCTTTTATCGAGCTGATCGAGGGAAAATCTGCCACCGAGGCGGATATCATCGGTTTTTGTCGTGAACATCTGGCCGGTTTCAAATGCCCAAAGACTGTGGTGTTTCAAGAGTTGCCCAAAACCTCTACCGGCAAAATCCAGAAGTTCGAGCTGCGCAAGATTGCCAAAGCGTTATAAAATGTCTTTGGTGGCGACGAGATGGGCGTAACGCCCCGAAAGCGCCCCCATAAATGCGGCGTGGACATGTTCGGCGGGGATATCGATGCCGTTAAAGGATATCGCGCGAGCGGCACAGGCATCGTGGATCACGGTATTGTTGTAGCCCAGATCAGCGGCAGCGCGGGTGGTGGCATCTATGCACATTTGGCTCATGGCCCCGCAGAGTATCAGGTCGGTAATAGCCTTATTTTGAAGCGTTTCATGTAGGTTGGTCTGGTGGAAACTGTTCGGGGTGTGCTTCAGAATTGTCAGCTCGGTCGGTAATGGTGCGACCTGTTGGTGGATTTTTGCCCCCATGCTTCCTGTGGCAAAAAAAAGGGGCTGAGTCACCGGAAATTTCATGGTGGATATGCACCACCATTTGGCCGGTTTTGCGTGCCTTGGCCAAGAGTTTCGCCGCATTGTCTGCCGCGGCTCTCATACCGGCTACGGGCCAGCGGCCTTGGGGGGAATAATCATTCTGTATATCGATCAGGATCAGGACAGTTGTCATGGTGTTTCCTTTGTTTTGCCCAGGATGCCTGTTTTCATGTCAATCACTACTGGCGTAAACGCCAATTTATATGCAGTATACGCCAATGATCGTTAATCCAAAAATTGCTTTGTTGGCCTATGATGGCGTGCAAATGTCGGCCGTTTTGGGACTGGCGGATCTTTTCGAGATCGCCAACCGGTTCAGTGCGGAACATGATTGCGTGACGTTGGAAATACAGCAAATCAATCCGACCAGTCTGCCCGAACCGCGATTCCACGCGGTTGTTTTACCGCCAAGCCTGCAGGGCGCACGTGGGGCAGATGCAAGGCAGGTACAGGATTGGTTGCGTGCGCAACATGCTCTTGGGGCGGTGATGTGCTCGGTCTGTGCCGGGGTGTTCTGGCTTGGTCATGCCGGGCTTCTGCAGGGGCGAACAGCAACAACCCATTGGGCGTTGGAAGGTGAGTTCCGTGCTTGTTTTCCGGATGTTTCTCTATCCTGCAAGGCGCTGTTGGTGGATGATAACGATGTGATTACCGCCGGTGGTATGATGGCCTGGGTTGATCTGGGGCTTGCCTTGGTTCGCCGCTGGCAGGGGATGCAAGTCGTAAGCCAGACCGCGCGGCATTTTTTGGTGGATCCTGCCGGACGCGCGCAGGCGAACTATCGCAGTTTTCGTCCCGATTTGACCCACGGTGACGCGGCAATCCGGCGGGTGCAGCTCTGGTTGGAAAGAAACAGTGCCGCGCAGTTTACCCAAACCGATCTTGCGGCTCTTGCAGTGTTGTCATTGCGCAGTTTTCAGCGACGTTTTAATT
>CAMZLM010000150.1 GCA_947311485.1 uncultured Paracoccaceae bacterium | reverse complement strand
CGTCCAGTGTCGATACAAGGGTTTGAAACGAGGTTGCTTTTTCCAAGATGCTCTCCTCCAGATTGATCTTCTGGAAGAAGTTGAATCAGACAATACTCACCTCTGCAAACCCAATGTGCTATTCATGCGATCCCCCTGCACCGAATGGGGGACTTACCCCCCGCAGGCGCGCACCAAGGGTTGTGCGCCTGTTGTTTTGTTGCCATTTTTGCAACAATGCCACCACAATCAATTGAATTGCGCCCTATTCTTGACAGAATTGACATTCACACACGGGCGAGGATGATCGAGTAACAAAATTGATCAAAAGATCAACAACGGGGTAACATCCCCTAGGGCGTAAACAATGGCTATTGCAACAGAGTTGCCAATTAATACCAGCGCAACTGCGCTTGACATGGCCAACGAAATTTTTGGCGCGGGCATTACCGTCAATTCGGCAACCTATTCCGGGGCCGCTGCATCTTCGGGTATTTTTACCAACGGTGATACCGTTAGCAGTGGTGTAACGCCTTCGGACAGTGGCGTGATTTTGTCTACGGGGAATGCCGTTGATTTCACGAATAATGACGGCACCACAAACACCAATACCTCTGGCGGCACATCGACCAACACAGCCGGTGTTGACGGAGACGCCGATTTCAATGCCGCATCCGGTGGCGCAACTTTCGATGCCTCCTTTCTTGAAATCAATTTCACCCCGACAGGTAGCGTATTCACTATTGATTTTGTTCTCAGTTCAGAAGAATTTCCTGAATATAACGCAGCCTATAATGACGTGGTCGGGGTCTGGGTCAATGGCGTCGAGGCCACCGTCAACATCGGCAACGGGTCCGCCGCCGTTTCCAATATCACACCAGCAAATTCACCAAACCTGTACAATGACAACACCGCCGATCAGTATAATACCGAAATGGACGGGTTTACCGTCACTCTGACCTTCACCGCGCCGGTCAATGTCGGCGTGGTCAACACCATCAAAATCGGTGTCGCTGATGGCGGCGATTCCAGCTATGATACCAATCTTCTGATTGCCGGCGGCAGCGCCCAATCGGTGATCGTGGCAGAGGACGACATCGCCACCGTTTATAACAACGCCGAAACCATTGACGTTCTGGCCAATGACAGCACCACCAGCGGCGGCACACTGGAAATCACCCAGATCAACGGCGTCCCCGTGATCGCCGGGGATACAATTGTCCTCAGCAATGGCCAAACCATTACCCTGAATGCCAACGGCACCTTGCTTATTTCCGCGAACGGGGCCACGGAAACCATCTATTTCAATTACACCATTTCAGATGGCTTGGGGAATACGGACATCGGTCTGGTACAGGTCAACAATATCACCCTGCCCTGCTTTGTTGCCGGCACCATGATCCTGACCAACACAGGCCTGCGTGCGGTTGAAACGCTCAAGACCGGCGACATGGTGCTCACGAAAGACAACGGCCTGCAGACAATCCGCTGGATTGGCAATAAATCCGTCGCAGCAACCGGTGCATTGGCCCCAATCCAGATTACAAAAGGCACATTTGGCACCACAGCCGATTTATGGGTGTCGCCACAGCATAAAATCCTGATTAGCGGAGCAATGACCGAACTGCTCTTTGCTCATAACGAAGTGTTGGTTGCCGCTAAAAACCTGACAAACGATCAAACCATACGCCAGCAGGACACCGACGGAGAAGTGCATTATTTTCATCTGCTATTCGACCAGCACGAATTGATCTGGTCCAACGGAATTCTGACAGAGAGCTACCACCCCGGCCCGGAAACCATGAACGGGTTTGACAAGGATGCCCAAACCGAAATTATGGAGCTTTTCCCCGAACTCGATCCGCTCACGGGGGCCGGATACGGCCCCACAGCCCGCCCGGCCCTAAGCAGATACGAAACCAAAGTATTGGCACATATGCTTTAGCAGGCAACCGTTAAACAAAGGCTTAAATCCCCGCTCTATTTCCGCACCAACATGTCGCGCAAATACTGACCGGTATAGCTGGCCGCGACATTGGCAACCTCTTCCGGTGTGCCGACGGCCACAATTTCACCACCGCCGTCCCCGCCTTCGGGACCGATATCGATAATATGGTCTGCGGTTTTCACCACGTCCAGATTATGTTCGATCACAATTACCGTATTGCCTTGCTCCACCAGTTCATGCAGCACTTCCAACAGCTTGCGCACGTCTTCAAAGTGCAAACCGGTGGTCGGCTCGTCCAGAATATACAGCGTGCGCCCCGTGGACCGTTTCGCCAGTTCCTTGGACAACTTCACCCGCTGGGCCTCCCCGCCGGACAATGTGGTCGCCGGTTGCCCGACCTTGATATAGCCAAGCCCGACCCGCATCAGGGCTGTCATTTTATCCCGTATCGGCGGCACCGCCTTAAAGAATTGCTCGGCGTCCTCGACCGTCATATTCAGCACATCCGCGATACTCTTGCCTTTGAATAAAACCTCCAGCGTTTCACGGTTGTAGCGCTTGCCGCCACAGCTCTCGCACTCCACGTAAACATCGGGCAGGAAATGCATCTCGATTTTGATCAACCCGTCGCCCTGACAGGCCTCGCAGCGCCCGCCCTTGACGTTAAAGGAAAACCGCCCGGGTTTATAGCCGCGGGTTTTGGCCTCGGGCAGGCCGGCAAACCAGTCGCGGATCGGGGTAAACGCGCCGGTATAGGTCGCCGGATTGGAGCGTGGCGTACGCCCGATAGCGCGTTGGTCAATGTCGATCACCTTGTCCAGATACTCCAACCCCGTGATTGAATCACAAGGGGCCGGCGTCTGTTTTGCACCGTTCAGACGCATCGAGGCGGTCTTGAACAGGGTTTCAATGGTCAGGGTGGATTTCCCGCCCCCCGACACACCGGTCACACAGGTAAACGTTGCCAACGGAAATTCCGCACGAATGCTTTTCAAATTGTTACCCGTGGCCCCGTCAACCACGATCTTTTTCCCGTTTCCAACGCGGCGTTCGGGGGGAATAGAGATTTCACGTTTGCCGGTAAGGTACTGTCCAGTAATGGATTTTTTGTTCTTGGCAATCTGGGCGGGCGTACCTTTGGCGATGACTTCGCCGCCGTGCACACCGGCCCCGGGGCCAATATCCAGCACATAATCGGCCTCTCGGATGGCTTCTTCATCGTGTTCGACGACAATCACGGTATTGCCCTGATCGCGCAGGTTTTTCAGGGTAATCAACAACCGCCCGTTGTCGCGTTGGTGCAGCCCGATCGACGGTTCGTCCAGCACATACAACACCCCCGTCAAACCGGAACCGATCTGGCTGGCCAGCCGGATACGCTGGCTCTCGCCGCCCGACAGCGTGCCCGAGGACCGCGACAGTGTCAGGTAGTTCAGCCCGACATTCACCAGAAAGCCCAACCGCTCGCGGATTTCTTTCAGAATAGCTTTGGCGATTTCGTTTTTCTGCGCGGACAGGCTCTCGGGAACCGAACTGATCCACGCCAAAGCCTCGGCAATGGACATCTGCACCACCTGCCCCACATGCAAGCCACCAATTTTCACCGCCAAAGCCTCTGGCCGCAGGCGGAAACCGTCACAGGTGCCGCAATGGCGGTTGTTCTGGTAGCGTTCGAATTCTTCGCGGATCCAGTTGCTGTCGGTCTCGCGATAGCGCCGCTGCATGTTGGGAATGACCCCTTCAAAAGTGCGGGAAAGCTCGTACACACGGCCATTGTCATCATAACGGAACTTGATTTCTGTCTTGCCCGACCCATGCAACATCACCTTTTGCACCTTGCGCGGCAGATCCCGCCACGGCAGATCCTTGTCAAAGTCGTAATGGCGGGCGATGGCCTCGATGGTTTGGCGAAAATAGGGCGATTTCCCCTTGGCCCAGGGCGCAAGCGCGCCTTTGTACAGCGAAACAGACGTGTCCGGCACCACCAGACGTTCGTCAAAGAACAGCTCCACCCCCAGACCGTCACAATCAGGGCAGGCCCCGACCGGCGCGTTGAAGGAAAACAAACGCGGTTCTATTTCGGAAATGGTAAAGCCGCTGACCGGACAGGCAAATTTTTCGGAAAATGTATGGCGCTCCGGCTCGCCTTCCTTGGGCGCGGTTTCCAGAATGGCGATGCCGTCGGCCAGATCCAGACAGGTGCGCAGGCTATCCGCCAGACGGGTTTCCATGCCTTCCCGCACCACGATGCGATCTACCACCACATCAATGTTATGGCGATATTTCTTGTCCAGTTCCGGCACATCGTCCAGTTCGTAAAACTCGCTGTCAACCTTGACCCGTTGAAACCCCTGTTTCTTTAGTTCCTGAAATTCCTTGCGATATTCCCCCTTGCGGTCGCGCACAATCGGGGCCAGCAAATAGGCGCGTGTACCCTCTGGCATCGCCATAATCCGGTCAACCATTTCGGACACTTGCTGTGCCTCGATCGGCAAGCCGGTGGCCGGCGAATAGGGCGTGCCGACGCGGGCAAACAGCAAACGCATGTAATCGTAAATTTCGGTCACGGTGCCCACGGTCGAGCGCGGGTTTTTCGAGGTGGTTTTTTGTTCGATCGAAATCGCGGGTGACAGGCCGGAAATATGGTCCACGTCCGGTTTTTGCATCATGTCCAGAAACTGGCGCGCATAGGCGGACAGGCTCTCGACATAGCGGCGCTGGCCCTCGGCATAGATCGTATCAAACGCCAGCGAAGATTTGCCCGACCCCGACAATCCGGTAATCACCACCAGCTTGTCACGCGGGATATCCACGTCGATGGATTTCAGATTGTGTTCACGCGCACCGCGAATTTCGATGTTTTTCAGCTCTGCCATTTCAACGCCCCTTACTCTGGTCACAGCCTTAGGGCATAAAAAAACGGATTCCAAGAAAAATGTCAGAACTTTTAGGGAACATTACCCATTGCGCGGTATTCTGCACAGGCAGGCACACCTACCGCCCCATGATGACCTTCACGTAATTGCGCGTCTCTTTGTAGGGCGGGATTCCGTTATACTTCTGCACGGCATCCGGTCCGGCATTATAGGCGGCCAAAGCCAGCCGCCAACTGCGGAAACGGTTGAACTGCTGCTTGAGGTAGCGCGCCCCCCCGTCCAGATTTTGACGTGGATCATTCGGGTTCACACCCAGCTTGCGCGCCGTGAACGGCATGAGCTGCGCCAGCCCAACAGCCCCGACCGGCGATTTGGCCCGCGGGTTCCAGCCGCTTTCCTGCTGAATCAACCGGTTAAACAAATCCACCGGCACCCCGTAGCGGCGCGCGGCGGCCTCGGCCATGGGTTTGTAAACACCTTTATAGTTGCCCTTGTAACGGGGCACCAATTCCAGACGGTTGTTTTTTGGCAGCAATCGCGACGAGCTATCGTATTGTTTGGCCAGCCTTTTATCGATCAGCCGCGACACTTTCTTGGAGATACGGGAGCGTGATTTGGATGATTTGACGATGCTGCCGGCCTCGACAGCACCCGTAAAGACAAGGCATGCCGCGACAGCAACAGCCAGACTTTTTGCCAGAATTTTACTCATTATAGACCGCTCAATCCTCAATCCGCTGACGCTGCTATAGCCAATTTGCATGGGGAAAACCAGCCCGAGCGCCAATTTGAGCGGTTTTGTGCAAATTTTACTTAATCTTCACCAGTTGCAGGTCTAACAGAACAAGGTTAACAACAAGGTCCACGATATCGTGGCCAACAGGATTCGACGAGGAGCAGCGCTATGGCTGGAAGTTTGAACAAAGTAATGCTGATCGGCAATCTGGGCCGCGACCCGGAAGTCCGTTCATTTCAAAACGGCAATCGCGTGTGCAATTTGCGTATTGCCACATCCGAGAACTGGCGGGACAAGAACACCGGCGAACGGCGTGAACGCACGGAATGGCATTCTGTGGCTGTTTTTTCCGAAGGTTTGGTCAAAGTGTGCGAACAATATCTGCGCAAAGGGTCCAAAATATTCGTCGAGGGCCAATTGCAAACCCGCAAGTGGCAAGACCAGAGCGGCAATGACCGGTATTCAACCGAAATCGTGTTGCAAGGATTTAACGGCACACTCACCATGCTGGATGGTCGCGGCGAAGGCGGCGGTGGCGCAGGTGGCGGCGGAAACTACGGCGGCGGCAGCGGCGGTGGCGGCAATTACGGCGGTGGTGGCGGCGGCAACTTTGGTGGCGGCAACGGCGGCGGCTATGACAATGGCCCATCCGGACCGGCCGGTGGATCCAGCGATCTGGATGACGAAATTCCGTTCTAGTATCGGTTTTCAGGGCAAACAGAGCTTTCTGTTTGCCCTTTTCAAACTCCCAATACGGGACAATTTTTGTGGCTTGTTTCCATTTCGAAAATCCGGACGCTGTTTTTATCCACCTGCATAAATGTGCAGGCACGTCTGTTCGATCATTATGGCACACGGAAAAAACAGGCGTGACCTTTGGCCATATCCCGCCCCAATGGCGCGGAAAACCCGTATTTTCGGTTGTCCGGAATCCTGAAACCCGTTTTTTATCCGCCGTGCGCATGTTCAAATTCGGCAATCCGGATTTTCCGGGGCATTATCGAACACCGGCCTGGCCAGAACTGACGATTGAAATGGCCCTGAAGGTCCTGACGGATGACAGCATTCCATTCGATCGCTCGCAACGCCATCTGGAAGCCAATTTAAAACACCACATCATCGCCCAGACCCACCCGTTCAATTGTCTACACGAGGCCGATTTCATCCTTCGCAAGGAAACCCTGGCCCGGGATATGGCGCTACTGGAACCGATATTCGGTTTCACCCCGACCTTGCCGCATCTGCGCGGCACATATGGTCAAGCAGAAGATATCCCCGTTTCCCCCCGACAACGCGCCGAAATTCAGGCTGCCTTTGCAGAGGATTACAGGCTGCTTGGCTATGACACCCACTCCAACGCCCACAGTCCGGTTTTACTGAAGAAGCACCGGCAAGACACACTCTATCAGGCTTGGTCCTTCTTTTATTCCCACAACACTTACCCTGCGCAGGATCTGAACAGCTGCCTGCCCCCGGATGACACCGATTTAACGCTGTTTTCGCAGGTGCCTGTTGCCGGTGAAAAAGGCGGAACATGGCCCGGAAACGAGACGAGCCTGAATACACACTTTCACAATTTGTTACCCGAATTTGTCGGTCGTTCATATCTGGCGTTTCTCCTGGCCTGTTGCATTGTTGTTATTCGCAGAAGCAATGAAACCAGGCCGGGCCTAACGTTGTTTCACCGCATCATCACCGAACACACGGACGAAATATGCAGCGAGCTGAACACCCGTTGGCTTGTATCGGTGTGTGATACTTTGGCAGATCACGGACAGACAGGCACCCAAAAAGCCTTGGGGCTAAGCGGGTCCTTACTTGCCAACACGGTAAAGCTGGTGGAAACAGAACGGGTTATATTTCAAATCCCGCGCCCATGGCCGCCGAAAAAACGGATGGCCGACAATCGGAGACTATTTGACGGCGTCATCGGTTTTTGGCTGGAAAAGGGCGATATGATCGAAAATATGCTCAACCGCATCGAAAACGTTGCCAAGGAAGACCCCGTCGCCGGGGCTTTTGTCGGTGAAATCCTGTTGCGGCTTCTGAAATTCGATACTATTTTCAACCGGACCATGCAAGTCATCGGCAAAAAGAAGCCCCCCCTCGCCGAGGAAGACCAGATCGCGCGCTTGACCCAGCTCGCCAAGCGCTGGCTGTAGCACAAACCGCACAGTTTTGTGAACAATTGTCCGTAAATACCGCGATTGCGCCTAATTCTAACCACAAAATCTTGGCAAACTGTTCACAATCGAACTTGTAATGTGTGGATTTTATTATGGAATATCTCTGGATTTCGGGCGCTGTTGTAACGGTTGGTATTCTGGCCGGATCGCGCCATCTTGTCTTGGCCCATTTTCGCAAGGCACAGGTCACCGACAACTTCCCGCTGCCGCAGCAAAAACTGATTATTGCCATGGCCTCCGCCGCCAATAGCGATGGTGCGCTTGATGATCAGGAACTCGACACCATTCAAGAAATGATCAACCGCTTGTCCTGGCGCGATTACACACTTGAGGAAGTCCGCGCGCTGGTTCTGGCGATCAAGCCTGTGGAAACGGACTCGCAATTCCGAAAGCTGGGCAAAGGTTTAAAAGAAAACCAGAAGCTCGCCATCCTGAAAGCCGCACATGCGGTTGCCGGTGCCGACAGTCATATAAACAAGTCCGAAGACAGCTTCTTGCAGCGCTTGGCCAATGGGCTGAAGCTCTCCAAAAGCCAGATAGACACCGTGTTTTCGCGCAAACCTGCCTATCCCTGAGCCAAATCCCCACCCAACAGGATAAACCGCGCGTACAGCGGCCTAAAATGGTGCCTGTCGGGCGCCTTTTGATTGCGCTTATATCTTGTGTCCGATATACCTTGGTCCACAAGATTTGCCGCAAATAACAGGTTGAGCCCGCGTGACTGATACACCCGACACCCCGGAAAATACTGACGACACCCCTGCCCGCCCCGTTTACGACGGGCCAACGATCACGATCGAGGAGGAAATGAAAACTTCCTACCTCGATTACGCTATGAGCGTGATCGTCAGCCGTGCGATTCCCGATTTGCGCGATGGCCTGAAACCGGTGCATCGGCGCATTCTCTATGCCATGCATGAAACCGGCAACACGCATGATAAATCCTATCGTAAATCCGCCCGTCCTGTGGGCGATGTGATGGGGAAATATCACCCGCACGGCGATGCCGCTATTTATGATGCTCTGGTGCGGATGGCGCAGGATTTTTCCATGTCTCTGCCCTTGCTGGACGGGCAAGGCAACTTTGGCTCCATGGACGGGGATAACGCGGCTGCGATGCGTTACACCGAGGTCCGCATGGACAAACCCGCCGCATCCCTGCTGGCGGATATCGACAAAGATACCGTAGATTTTCAGGATAACTACGACGGCAAGGATCAGGAACCATCGGTTCTGCCCGCGCGTTATCCGAATATGCTGGTGAATGGTGCCGGCGGTATCGCGGTTGGCATGGCCACCAATATTCCGCCGCACAATCTGGGCGAGGTCATCGACGCGACACTGGCGATGATCGAAGACCCGGATCTGGATTCAATCCAGTTGATGCAGTATGTTCCGGCCCCAGATTTCCCGACCGGCGGCATTATTCTGGGCCGTTCCGGCGCACGCAAAGCCTATACCGAGGGCCGCGGATCCGTCATCATCCGTGCCAAAACCCGGGTAGAGGAAATCCGCAAGGACCGTTATGCCATTGTGATGGATGAAATTCCCTATCAGGTGAATAAATCCACCATGATCGAAAAAATTGCCGAGCTGGCCCGTGACAAAAAAATCGAAGGTATTGCCCACGTACAGGATGAATCCGACCGGATCGGTGTGCGTGTGGTGGTTGAATTGAAACGGGATGCCACACCGGAAGTGGTGCTGAATCAGCTGTTCCGTTTCACCCCGATGCAAACCAGTTTCGGTTGCAACATGCTGGCGTTGAACAATGGCCGGCCGGAAACGCTCAATCTGGCCAAGTTTATTTCCAGCTTTATCACCTTCCGCGAAGAGGTCGTCGCCCGTCGCACGGCCTATATGCTGCGCAAAGCACGCGAGCGTAGCCATTTGCTCTGTGGTTTGGCCGTGGCCGTGTCCAATGTGGACGAAATCGTCGCCACCATCCGCAGTTCTGCCGATCCGGCAGAGGCCCGCACCCGCCTGATGGAGCGTCGCTGGCCGGCGCATGACATCGTCGATTATATTCGTTTGATTGATGATCCAAGCCACAAAGTGAACGAGGACGGCACCTATTATCTGTCCGAACTGCAAGCCCGCGCCATTCTGGAATTGCGCCTGCAACGCCTTACGGCAATGGGCGTCAAAGAAGTCACAGATGAATTGCAAGAGCTGGCAACCAAGATCAAGGATTATCTGGATATTCTGCGCTCGCGCGAACGGATTATGGAAATCATTTCGACAGAACTCCTTGAGGTTAAAGAAATGTTTGCGGTTCCACGCCGTACCGAGATCGTCGAATACGGCGGGGATCTGGACGATGAAGACCTGATCGAACGCGAGGATATGGTGGTGACCATCACCAATTCCGGCTATATCAAACGCACCTTGCTGGATGAATACCGTGCCCAGAAACGCGGCGGCAAGGGCCTGCAAGGCATGAACACCAAGGACGAGGATTTCGTTACCAACCTGTTTGTCGCCAACACCCACACACCGCTGTTGTTCTTTACCAGCGACGGGATGGTTTACAAGTTAAAGACTTGGCGTCTCCCCCCGGGCGGGCGTAATGCGCGCGGCAAGGCGATCGTCAATATCCTGCCGATTCCACAAGGCACATCCATTGCCGCAATCATGCCGGTGGATGTTCCAGAGGAGGACTGGGATAAGTTACACATTGTTTTCGCCACTTCTGAAGGCGGCGTTCGGCGCAATGCGCTGTCCGATTTCACCAACGTAATGCGCAACGGCAAAATCGCCATGCGTCTGCCCGATGATGTGTCGCTGGTAAACGTGCGCATTGCCACCGAGGACGAGGATTTCTTGCTCACCACCGCCATGGGCAAAGTGATCCGTTTTCCGGTAACCGATGTGCGTGTGTTCAAGGGGCGCAATTCGGTTGGTGTGCGGGGCATCAAACTGGCCAAAGGCGACCGCGTGGTATCCATGGCGATGATCCGTCATCTGGAAGCAACCCCGGATGAACGCACCGCCTATCTGAAAATGCGGCGCGCCGATACGGGTGAAACCGTGGATGAAGCTGTGGAAACAGAATTTGATCTGTCGCCGGAACGCTATGAAATGCTGAAATCCATGGAGCAGTGGATTTTGACCATTACTTCCGGCGGGTTTGGTAAACGGTCCTCGGCATTGGAATACCGCATCGCCGGTCGCGGTGGTCAGGGCATCGCAGCGGCAAATCTGGGACGCCGCGATGATTTGATTGTGGCTTCTTTCACCGTAGAGGACGAAGACCAGATCATGCTGGCAACCTCTACCGGTCAATCGATCCGCTGCCCCGTTGCCGGAATTTCACGACAGGGACGCACGTCCTCCGGGGTGACCGTATTTAATACCGGCAAAAACGAACAGGTGGTCTCCGTGGCGTATATCGCCGAACAATCCGACGACGAAGATGCCGATTCGACCGAAGATACGCAGCCTGATGCGAGTGAGTAAGGGATTACACCATCTAAGGGTAAACTGGACGCACGCAAAAGTGGTGCCTCCAGTTTTACCCTAAGTAATTCGTTAAATATTTACGAAATTTACTCACTTTAACCTTGGATTTACTTTTCGCCTTCGTATAGTCGGCAACAGGAACCGGCTACCCATCAGCCAGAGTTCTCACGGACTTTACAGTTCGTATTCGTCCCCTTCGCACCCCCTACTGCGAAGGGGACATTGATTTCGCTTTTCAAAAACCGTCCAATGTCCTAAGTCGCACAGCATGACAAAACCCATTCACATCATTGGCGGCGGCATGGCCGGATCAGAGGCCGCCTGGCAATGCATATCAGCGGGTATACCCGTTGTTTTGCATGAAATGCGCCCCACAACCGGCACCTTTGCCCATCAAACAGACGGCTTGGCCGAGCTGGTTTGCTCCAATTCCTTCCGCTCGGACGATGACGAGGCCAATGCCGTTGGCCTGCTGCATTGGGAAATGCGCGCAGCTGGCAGCATCATTATGGAAATGGCCGACCGCCACAAGCTCCCCGCCGGCAGCGCGCTGGCCGTGGATAGGGAACCGTTTTCCGCCAGCGTCACCGAACAGTTGCTCAGCCATCCCTTGTTGACCATCGAACGGGGCGAAATCACCGGGTTGCCGCCCGAGGACTGGGGACAGACTATTATTGCGACCGGCCCGTTAACCACGCAAACCCTTGCGGAATCCATCTTGCAGGCAACCGGCCAATCCGGTTTGGCATTTTTCGATGCCATCGCGCCGATCGTCTATACGGACAGTATCGACATGGACAAAGCGTGGTTCCAGTCCCGCTATGACAAGGGCGAAACCGAAGAAGAGCGCACCGCCTATCTGAATTGCCCGATGGACAAAGACACCTACGAGGCCTTTATCGATGCGCTGCTGGCGGCGGGTAAAACCGAATTCAAGGATTGGGAAAAGGACACTCCCTATTTTGATGGCTGCCTGCCGATCGAGGTCATGGCCGAACGGGGGCGTGAAACCCTGCGTTGGGGACCGATGAAACCTGTCGGCCTGACCAACCCGCATCAACCGGACATCAAAGCCCACGCCGTGGTGCAGCTCCGCCGCGACAATGCTTTGGGAACGCTATATAATATCGTCGGGTTTCAGACCAAGATGAAATACAGCGAACAAACAGAAGTGTTTTCCATGATCCCCGGTCTGGAAAACGCCCGTTTTGCCCGTCTTGGCGGTATTCATCGCAATACGTTTATCAATTCTCCCGAATTGCTGGATGAACAGATGCGCCTGAAAGGGCGACCAGACATCCGGTTTGCCGGCCAGATCACCGGTGTTGAAGGCTACGTCGAAAGCGCCGCCATGGGCCTGCTGGCGGGGCGTATGGCCGCGGCACAGGCGCAGGGGCATGATCTGCCCGCCCCGAAAAACACCACCGCCATGGGCGCGCTTGTCACCCATATTACCGGCGGTGCGGCCGCCAAGACATTCCAGCCCATGAACGTCAATTTTGGCCTGTTCCCGCCAATTGAAGACGTCAAAGGCGGGCGGCGCAATCGCAAAACCCGCTACAAGGCCTATACGGATAGGGCCAAGGCGGATTGGGCCGACTGGTTGAAACACTAGAGGCTATTTCCAACGAAACTAATTCATGGAGAATTGTCTGTGACGACCTCTTTTACTGTTGCTTTACTGTCTACAGCCCTGTTAGCCAAATGTGTTTCTGCGGATATCCCGCAAACAAACCAGGATATACAGCTATTCAATATCAATGCTGAAACAGTTGAGTGCATGGGGGTCGCCCCTATGCGTTGTCTGGTCATTAACGGTACGCTTTTTTACGATAGCATCGAGGGATATACACACGTCGAAGGCCAGCCAGCAAAAGTATATGTGGAAAGACGTCTGCGTGAACAACCCGTTCCAGCAGATGCAGGAATATACGTGTATCGGGTTGTGCCAAAACCACACTGAAATATTCAGGAACAGAACCCGTTAATCCGGTACCACTGGCGAAAACCGTGTTTCAATATGGATACTTCCGTTTATAGCAGATAGGTTCACCCCATGCATATCGAGCGCTTTGCCCCCTCCCCGACCGGCCTTTTACATCTGGGCCACGGGTTTTCCGCGCTCACGGCCTTTGATGCCGCCCGACAGGCCGGCGGGCGGTTTTTATTGCGCATCGAGGACATCGACCAGCCCCGCTGCAAGCCCGAATTCGAACAGGCGATTTACGACGACCTTCACTGGCTCGGCATTGACTGGGAAACACCGGTGATGCGCCAGTCCGACCGCATGCCGACCTATCAAGCCGCCCTGCAGCGCCTGACGGATATGGGCCTGACCTATCCCTGCCGTTGCACCCGCAAAGATATCAAAGCCGCCCTTTCCGCCCCGCAGGAAGGGGCAGAACCGCATTTAGGGCCGGATGGCGTGATCTATCCCGGGACCTGCCGCCATCGGCACCACACACCGGAAACCACAGGCCACGCCATCCGCCTGCATATGAAACATGCGATGGACCAGATCGGAGATATTTCGTGTTTGTTCTATACCGAAACAGGTAAAGGTAAGGTTACCCTCGATCCCGATTTCCTGCTGAATGCCTGTGGCGACATTGTTCTGGCCCGCAAGGATATTGGTACATCCTATCATTTGGCCGTGGTTGTCGATGACGCCGCCCAACAAATAACCCATGTCACACGCGGCGCGGATATGGCCCCCGCGACCCCCATTCACCGCCTGTTGCAGGCTTTGTTTGGCCTGCCCACCCCCCACTATCGCCACCACCGCCTGATCCGCGATGAAAACGGCAGGCGGCTCGCCAAACGTCACGACTCCCTTGCCCTGCGTGCGTATCGGGCAAGCGGAAGCACACCGCATGACATTCGTCAGATGCTTAACCTTGACTAAATTTCGATAAGTTTCCCCGAAACCTCCGATTTCGTAATAAAATTGCGCAAAACCATCCAATCCACGACATTTTATTCACACTTTCCGCTTGACCCCCGTTTGGACCGGTTCTAAAGTCTGCTCCATGAACAAAAACACACAAATTCTAGTCGTGGTGACATAGCGCATGGCGCTGAGACGGTAACAATCGTCCCACCCCCCATGCGCAGCCCCCTGATCGGGGCTTTTTTTATGTCCAAGCGACCAGAAACCGAACGAAGCACGAATTGGAGCACCAAGCCGATGAAAACCCAGATGACAGGCGCAGAGATCGTCGTCCAAGCCCTCAAAGATCAGGGCGTGGATACTGTTTTCGGATATCCGGGGGGGGCGATGCTACCGATTTATGATGTGATTTTTCAACAAAATGACATCCGTCACATTCTGGTGCGCCATGAACAAGGTGCCGCCCATGCCGCCGAGGGCTATGCCCGTTCCACCGGCAAACCGGGCGTGGTTCTGGTGACCTCCGGTCCCGGTGCCACCAACACGGTCACCGGCCTGACCGATGCCTTGCTGGATTCCATCCCGATGGTGGTTTTATCCGCGCAGGTGCCCACATCCATGATCGGCACCGATGCCTTTCAGGAGGCCGACACCGTTGGCATCACCCGCCCCTGCACCAAACACAACTGGCTGGTGAAGGATACCGAGGAATTGGCCCACACGGTTCACAAGGCCTTTCATGTGGCGACAACCGGACGCCCCGGTCCGGTTCTGGTGGATATCCCCAAGGACGTGCAATTCGCCGATGGGGCCTATGTTCCGCCGAACAAAGCCGAAATTGGCCACTATAGCCCCCGCGTAAAGGGCGACACGGATGCCATCACCGCATTGGTTGAAATGATCGAAAAGGCCGAGCGCCCGATCCTCTATACCGGTGGCGGCGTAATCAATTCCGGCCCAGCGGCCAGCATGCTGTTGCGTGAGTTCACCAATGCCACCAACATTCCCCTGACCTCGACCCTGATGGGGCTTGGGGCCTATCCGGCGAGTGGCGATCACTGGTTGGGTATGTTGGGCATGCACGGAACCTATGAATCCAACATGGCCATGCATGATTGCGACCTGATGATCTGTGTCGGCGCACGGTTTGACGACCGGATTACCGGTCGGCTGGATGCCTTCAGCCCGGGGTCGACCAAGGTTCAGATCGATATTGATCCGTCCTCGGTGAACAAGGTGGTCGAGGTCGACCTGCCGATCATCGGCGACATTGGCCATGTGCTGGAAACCCTGCTCAAAATCTGGAAAAGCCGCGGACGCAAGGTCAACTCCGCTGCCATTGATAAATGGTGGGGCCAGATCAACGACTGGCGCGCGGTTAACTGTTTGGCCTATGAACAAAAAGGCTCCATCATCAAGCCGCAATACGCGTTGGAACGGCTGGAGGCCCTGACCAAGGGCCGCGACCGATACGTCACCACAGAGGTTGGCCAGCACCAAATGTGGGCGGCGCAATTCCTTGGCTTTGATGATCCGAACCGCTGGATGACCTCGGGCGGGTTGGGCACCATGGGCTATGGCTTGCCGGCCTCGGTCGGGGTGCAGATTGCACATCCCGAAAGCCTCGTGATCAATGTCGCCGGAGAGGCCTCCTTCCTGATGAACATGCAGGAAATGGGCACCGCCGTACAGTATCGTTTACCAGTTAAGCAGTTCATCCTGAACAACGAACGTCTGGGCATGGTACGCCAGTGGCAAGACCTGCTGCATGGCTCGCGCCATTCGCACAGCTGGTCGGAATCCCTGCCTGATTTCGTCAAAATGGCCGAGGCCTTTGGTGCCAAGGGCATTCGCTGTGATGACCCGACAAAACTGGATGATGCCATTCAGGAAATGCTGGATTACGACGGGCCGGTGATCTTTGATTGTATGGTGGAAAAACACGAAAACTGTTTCCCGATGATCCCGTCGGGCAAGGCGCATAATGAAATGCTGATGGGCGATGCCAGCACCGAAGGTGCCATCGACACCGCTGGCGCGGTTCTGGTATAACCCCTTGGAAAGGATGCTGAAATGAATGCTCTAAACCTGAAAAAAGGCTCAACGTCCCATAGCGCCTATAACCTGCGCTCGCTGGCGGACACCACCATCGAAAGCCACACCCTGACCATTATGGTCGACAACGAAGCCGGGGTTCTGGCCCGCGTGATCGGCCTGTTTGCCGGGCGCGGCTACAACATCGAAAGCCTCACCGTGGCCGAGGTTGACCACGAAGGCAAACGCTCGCGCATTACCGTTGTCACCACCGGCACCCCGGCGGTAATCGAACAGATCAAGGCACAGCTTGGCCGGTTGGTCCCCGTGTACGAGGTCCACGACCTGACAATAGAGGGGGCCTCGGTGGAACGCGAACTGGCCCTGCTCAAGGTCACCGGCACCGGCGAAAAACGGGTCGAGGCCATGCGCATCGCCGAGGTTTTCCGCGCCCGGGTGGTGGACAGCACGCTTGAAAGCTTCGTGTTTGAAATCACTGGCGCGCCGAAAAAGATCGACGCCTTTACCGACCTGATGCGCCCGCTCGGGCTGATGGATTCCGCCCGTACCGGCGTTGCCGCCATTTCGCGCGGCGTTTAACGCCTTTCATGTTACCGCGCCGGTAACTCATGGATCTGGCAGCCATCGCCCAAACATTGGCGTGCCAGATCGACCACATGTTTATGGTGGGTAAAATACAACGCCTGCCCTGTTTTTCCCATTTCCGACAACAGCTTGAGCGCTGCCGCCGTGCGGGTATCGTCAAAGGTTTCAAAAATGTCATCCGCCACAAATGGCAGGGTGACGCCGCTTTGTGCGAACTGTTTGTACCCGGCCACCCGCAGCGCCAGATACAGCTGAAATCGCGTACCTTTGGACATATCCTGCGCCAGTTTCGCCCTGTTGTCCGCTGCCTGAATCGCCAAAAGCGTTTCGGTTTCGCCGTCGGATTGTGTTTGCAACGCCTTGTAACGCCCGTCTGTCAGCGCCACGAATGCCTGTTCCGTTTGCGCCAGCATATTGCTCCGGTGGCTATCGCGATACTGGATCAGTGCCTCATGTGCAACCATCACCCCCAGCCGTAACCGCAAGGATTGTTTGGCTTTTTCTTCAAGTTCCAGCAAAATCAACTGGCGTTTTTCCTGCAAACGCGCAGCCGCATCATCGCCCCCCACCGCCGCCAGCGCATCGGTGGCGCTGCGCAAATCCCCGATGGTTTCATTGTGCTGGCGGGTCTGTTCTGCCAATGCGGACTCGATCGCCTCTAGCCGCCCCCGCAAGGTCGCAATGTCACAGCCTTGCAATGCGTCCTGAACCTCTGCACTGCTCGACAGCCCCAACCGCAGAAACGCCTGACCTTCAATCCGGTCGATTTCCTCCCGGAGAGCCGCCGTTTTTTGCGCCTGCATCGCCACAGTGACCAATCCCGCCACATCCTGCGGGGCATCCCCCTGCCCCAGACAGTGGCGTAAATCCGTTAACAACAGGTCAAGCGTGGCTTGTTCCTTTGCCACCTGTTGCAAGTGTTGTGTTTGCTCGGCCTGTTGGGTTTCCAACGTATCGGCCCGGCTCAACGCCTCGCGCGCAGTGGCCAGTCGTTGTTGTAATTTCCGGGCTGTTTCGATTGGATCTGCGTCAGTTTCATGAGACAACATTCCCGCCAAATCCATTATTTGATCCGAGAACTGCTGCGCATCCAACTGCATTGCCGAAATCCGCGCGACCAGATCGATCAGCTTCTGTTGCTTTTCCATCAGCTTGCGCAGGCTGTCCAACGCGTCATTGAATTCAACCGGATCAAAATCCAGCCCCTGCGCGGTGATTTCGGCATCCCAATTTTGCTGTACCTGCGCCAGAGCCTCCACACAGTCTTGTAGATTTTCCTGCCGCTGTTTCAACCGGTTCTGCGCCGCTACAAGGGCTTTGCCTGCCTCTTTTTGCCGGACAAGTTCCACAATTTTTTCACGGGCCAACCGCCCCAAAAGCCGTAAATCCGCGTTTTTCGGGGCCTCAAAGGCAGCAGAAAGCTGCTCCTTCGCCGCCGCAAGCTCCTGTGCCAGTCTGGATTTCCTCTCCTGCAATTGTTTTTGCGCCATACGTATTTCCAGCACTTTCAATCGCAATTCCAACCATACGGGAACGCCTTCAATCCCGAAATCTTCTGGTAAACCAATATCTTGCAACAGGGTGTTAACCTCGGCCCGCGCTGCGTCAAATCTGGCTTGTTTGGCGTCCAGCACCGTTTCTTTGTTCTCCACCTCGGCGTTCAGCCCCGCCAATTCCAATTGCCATTCCCGCAGCAGCGCCATTTTTTTAGCCAACTGCAATCGGGCCTCCTGCAGCTGATCCATCTCCGCCATTGCATCGGAAAAATCCTTGGCCGAGGCAAGGGACATAGATTGCAAATGCCGCTGCCACAAATCATCCCGACGTTGCAAAACAGCATCGAATTGTTCGGCATCCTTGATCCGGTCCTGATCCCGCAGGGCCGCAATACGGGCCGTTAATTTTGCATGCTCCGCCTGCCCTTGTTCAAGCCCGTCCGCCGCCAAATCAACCGCTTGCCGGGCTTGGGCCATCTCTTGCACAAGCCGCGCAACAGCGGCATCCCCCGGCACAGACAGCGGCAATTGATCCGCCTCCCCCTGCCAAGGCGCGAGCAACTGCAGTGCCTTAGCAAGCTCCTCTGCCTTGGTTGTTTCCGCGTCACAAATTGCCTGCCACTGGCTCACCAGACGATCCGGTTCCAAATGCTCCAGCAAAACATGAAGTGGCATGCCGTCTGGGGACACTGCCCGCATTTCAGCCCCGCTATCAATCCGCGCCAAATCCTGTTTGGCGGTTGTGGCCTCCTGTTGCGCCGCCGTCAATTTTCCCCGCGCAACCTCCCATTCCCGCGCCAAACGTGCAAGCGCCTCAAGCTTGGGCCGAGTCATGTTTTTCGCCTGTTCCGCGCGCAATCCCGCCTGCCCCGCCAGAAGGCTAATCTCTTGCTCCAAGGATGTTTTTTCTTGTTTTCTGCGCGGTAAATCCTGTGCCGCCGTTTGGGCGCGGGCATAGGGTTTCGCCAGCAGATATTCCAGTTTTTGCTGCACGGAAAGGACCGCATCGTCTATTTTCAACGCCTGTTTTTGCGCCTTGATGTCCGCCAATGCCGTTTCAATCGATGATTGACGCGCCATCAGTGCCGCCGCACGGATTTGCAGGTCTTGGGCCTGCGTCAACCAGGCCGGTTCAAATCCGTCTATTTCCGGCAAACCGGACAATTGTTGTTGCAGATCGGACCGCCGGTGCCATTGCGGCAAACAATCCAGCAAACCCGCAATTTTTTCTTTGTCGATGTGCAGCTGGTCACAGGCTTCTTTGGCGGCATCCTGCTGTTTTTGCGCCAATTTATGCGCTTTTTGCAGGGCTTTGAAACGCCCCGTATCCATATCGATTTCCTTGATCGCCTGCGCCAGGGATTTCAATTCACGGCGGGCCTCGGCCAGAACGGTTTTGCGGGCTGACTTCTTGTGAAACAAATCCGCTTCGGCCTTGGCCTCGGTCAGGATATTCCCCAGTTCGGACAAGCCAGACGCCGCCGAAAACAACAACTCGCCAAGATTGCCGCGAGAGGACAGAATTTCATTGCCACCGGCCTCGATGCTGACATCATCCAGCGAAAACATCGCGCGGTATTCATCCCGCCCCAGCCCGCCAAGAGCTTGGCTCAACACCGCTTTATTAACCGGATTTTCCTGCGCATCCAGCAGATCATTCTGCTTCTTTTTAATCCGCACCAGTTCGAGCGGCTCCTCCCCCTGCTCAAGGCAGGCTCCGATCCGCATACTGTTGTAATCATGCAGGAAATTGTAACCACTGCGGCTGGGAATTCCAAAAAGAAAGTCCAGATACCCCTCAAATGCGGTGGATTTACCGGCCTCGTTCGGACCATAAACAATGTGGAAATCCGATGTGTTGGCCGGCTTTGCGCCCAGTTCCAGAACGTAATCGGTAAAATGCCCGTAGCGGATCAGATCAAGCCGACGCAACCGCATTACGACCTCCCCACGCTCAGCATGCGGGCGATGATCTCGTCGCTCCCCTGACACAGCAAATCACGCGCGGTTTTTGCTGTTTCCGCCTGATCCCCGCCAAAGGCATTGCGCAATTCGACCGGCAAATCGTCAATCAGCATCCGCAACTGCGCCTCTGCCTTTTGTTGCAAGGACTCCTGTGTTTGCAGCTGTTGCATGATCTCTTGCAGCGCCACTTGTGCATTTTCGCCCTCTGCGGTTTGGTCGGGCTGCGTGACCCGATTTGTGATCTTGTCAATCCACAAGTTCCCAAGCAATTCGGCCTTTTCCTGTATCTGCGTGACAAGCAATTCCAGATCACGCCGGATCACCCAGCCAAGCGAAGACTGCCCGTACAATTCAATCCGTAAAATCCGTTGGTCAGTGGAATCCGGCTGCTGGCTGTGCAACACCTGTTGCAATGCATCCAGCAAATCCCGCCAATCGGCAACATCGCTGACGTCACAACCAACCCTTTCAAAATCCACCACCGAGGTTTTAACCGCGTCCAGCGACACCTCCCCCTTGTCCACGCTGACCACCGTAACCGATTTCGCCCCTGCCTCGCCGATATCGCGCCCCTGCGGCATGCCCGGCATCACCACATACGGGTTTTCCGCATGAATCTGCCGTTTGTGGATATGCCCCAAACACCAGTAATCATAACCGAATTCCACCAAATCAGCCACCCGACACGGCGCATAGGGATCATGTCCGGTCGCCCCGGCAAGGCTGCTGTGCAACAGACCGATATTAAAATGCCCGGCCTGCGGCGCAGGATAAAGCGGCAGCAGGCTGTCCTCGGCATGGGGTTTGGCAAAGCTCACGCCATGCACTGTCACCGCGTGGTTATCAAGCG